>JAURFB010000007.1 GCA_030827165.1 Marivivens sp. | reverse complement strand
GCGTTTCAAATTTGCCGTGGCGGAAACTGTGCGGATTTTCCTGATTCCCGCAGAATTTCACAGTTTGGCGGCTAATTCCCGGAAATCCGGCGCCGGTCCTTGACCTTTCCGCCCCACCCCTAAATGACTCCGCGACGCTGCCACCTTCAAACTCGGGACAATCATGCGCACGCCTTCCCGGACAACCGCCGTTCTGGGGCCGACCAATACCGGCAAGACCCATTACGCCATCGAGCGGATGCTCGCGCATCGCTCGGGCGTTATTGGCCTGCCGCTGCGGCTCCTGGCGCGCGAGGTTTATGACCGGATCGTCGCGTTGCGGGGGCCGTCGGTGGTCGCGCTTGTCACGGGCGAAGAGCGGATCGTCCCTGAGCGGGTTCAATATTGGGTCTGCACGGTCGAGGCGATGCCCAGAGGGATGGGCTGCGATTTCCTCGCGGTGGACGAGATCCAGCTTTGCGCCGATCCCGAGCGCGGCCACATCTTCACCGACCGGCTCTTGCACGCGCGCGGCCTGCACGAGACGTTGTTTCTGGGCTCGGAAACCATGCGCAGCGCCATCACGGCGCTGGTGCCCGGGGTTCAATTCCTGCACCGCGAGCGGTTTTCGACTTTAACCTACTCAGGTTCGAAAAAGATAAGCCGAATGCCCGGAAGAACGGCAATTGTCGGCTTTTCTGTTGAAAATATCTATGCGATTGCCGAACTCCTGCGCCGCACCAAGGGCGGCGCAGCGGTGGTCATGGGCGCACTCAGCCCCCGCACCCGCAATGCGCAGGTCGACATGTATCAAAATGGCGATGTGGATTTCCTCGTCGCTACCGATGCGATCGGCATGGGGCTTAATCTCGATGTGACCCACGTCGCCTTTTCATCCCTGACCAAGTTCGACGGGCATCGGATGCGCCCGCTTGCGCCTGACGAGCTTGCCCAGATCGCCGGCCGCGCCGGTCGGCACATGACGCATGGCACCTTCGGGGTCACAGGCGAGGCGCCCGAACTGGAACCGGACGTGATCGAGGCGATCGAGAACCACCAGTTCCGCCCCGTCAAGAAGCTCCAGTGGCGCAACTCGGCGCTGCAGTTCGGCTCGGTCGGCCGCCTTTTGCAGAGCCTTAAGGCCAAAACCGACAATGGCTGGCTGACGCGTGTGCGGGAATCCGACGATCTGGCGGCGCTTCGCACGCTCGCCGCCGATGCCGAAGTGGCTACCCGTGCCAGTGATGGCAAATCGGTCGAGCTTCTTTGGAATGTCTGCCGGATTCCCGATTTCCGAGGCATCAGCCGGGGCGAACACGCCGCGCTTCTCGGCGAAATCTTCAAGGATTTGCATCAATATGGTCACGTTCCGCAGGATTGGTTCGCCCGTCAGGTCCGCAGGATTGACAGGACAGAAGGCGACATTGACACCCTCTCCAAGCGTCTGGCCTATATCCGGACGTGGACCTACGTGGCCCAGCGGCGTGGCTGGCTGGCCGACGAAAGCCATTGGCGCGAGGAAACCCGCGCTGTAGAAGACCGACTGTCAGACGCGCTTCATGCTGCTCTGACCCAAAGATTTGTGGACCGGCGGACCAGTGTTCTGCTTCGCCGGCTCAAGCAGAAGGAGGGCCTTGTGGCCGACGTGAACGACAAGGGTGAAGTGACGGTCGACGGCGAGTTCGTCGGTCGTTTGGAGGGATTCCGTTTCCGGATGGACAAGGCCGGAAGCCCCGATGAGGCCAAGACCCTGCGGCAGGCAAGCGCGCAGGCGCTGGCGCCGCATTTCCATCTGCGTGCGGACCGTTTCTATAATGCGCCCGACACCGAGATCGATTTCACCGAGCAGGGCGGCCTCATGTGGGGCACCGAGGCGGTCGGCAAGCTGACTGCCGGCGCCGATGCGCTCAAGCCCGTTGCCGTGGCCTTCGTCGATGACGAGGCTGGCGAAGACGTGGCCCAGAAAGTCCAGCGCCGTCTCCAGCATTTCATCGACCGCAAGGTCGCGGCCCTCTTCGAGCCGATGATCGCCCTGCAGCGCGACGAGGCTCTGAGCGGCATGGCCAAGGGCTTTGCATTCCGTTTGGGCGAGGGCTTTGGCATCGTCCCGCGCGGCGAGGTTGCCGAGGATGTGAAATCGCTCGATCAAGACGCCCGCGGCGCGCTGCGCAAACATGGCGTGCGCTTCGGCCAATTCACTATCTTCATGCCGCTTCTTCTGAAGCCCGCGCCAACCCGTCTGCGCCTTGTTTTGTGGAGCCTTTCCAAAGGGCTGGATGATTTCCCCGAAGCACCGCCGCCGGGCCTTGTGACTGTTCCGACCGTCGATGGCCTTGTTCCGGGCACCTATGCCATGGCAGGCTACCGCGCCGCCGGCGCCCGCGCGATCCGCATCGATATGCTCGAGCGCCTGGCAGATATGCTGCGCGACAAGGACAGCAAGGGCGGCTTTGAGGCCAATCCCGATATGCTGTCGATTACCGGAATGACGCTCGATCAGTTTGCCGACCTGCTGCAGGGCCTCGGCTACAAGGCCGAGCGCGGCGAGCGGCCCAAGGTCAAACCTGTCGTCGAAGCGCCCGTCGAGGGCACTGAAGCGGTCGAGATCGCCGCCCCCGAAGCTGCCGAGGCCGCCGAGGCTGCGCCCGAGGCAGAGGTCGCGCCCGAGGTCGATGTCTTTTTCACCTTTACCTGGGGTGGCCGCGCCGCACGGCCCGAACGGGCCGCCCGTCCGCCGCGCGACAAGCGCCGCGAAGGCGGCAAGCCGGCCGAGGGCGGCGAACGTCCGCGCGGAAAGGGCGGCAAGAGGGATCGACACAAGGGCAAAAAGCCCGAAGGCGACATCAAGCCAAAGGCCTTTGAGGCGCGACCGCAGCGTGAGAAGAAAATCGACCCCGATAATCCCTTCGCCGCGGCGCTGGCCGGTTTCAAGACCAAGTGACGCAGGAGACGAGGCCGAGCATCCGCATCGACAAATGGCTCTGGCAGGCGCGATTCTTCAAAACGCGCACGCTGGCGGCCTCGGTCGTTGCGGCGGGCAAGGTTCGGGTTGATGGGATACCGGTGAGCAAGATCTCGCGGGCGGTTGGCCCGGGCATGGTCCTTACTTTTGTGAAAGAGGGCGATGTCAAAGTCGTCCGCATCCGCGCCTGCGGCGAGCGGCGCGGGCCTGCGTTCGAGGCCCAGAGCCTTTATGAAGATCTCTCGCCCGAGCCGGAGCCACGCCCAGAGCACAACCCCGGTTATGACGGAAAAGGGCGGCCTAGCCGCAAGGACCGGGAGAATGCCGCCGCATTTGATCCCGCCCGCCGCCCTTTCGACCTTGAATGAGCGCGCCTCTTGGCCTAGCTAATCGCCCGAAAGCCGAAATGGACCAAAGCCCATGACCTATATCGTCAACGACTCCTGCATCGCCTGCAAATACACCGACTGTGTCGAGGTATGCCCGGTGGACTGTTTCTACGAGGGCGAGAACATGCTGGTCATCCATCCCGACGAATGTATCGATTGCGGCGTCTGCGAACCCGAGTGCCCCGCCGACGCGATCCGCCCCGATACCGAGCCGGATATGGAGAAATGGGTCGAGTTCAACCGCAAATACGCCGAGATGTGGCCGGTCATCATCACCCGCAAGGATCCGCTTCCGGATGCCGAGGAGATGGATGGCAAGCCGGGCAAGATGGATATCTTCTCGGAAAAGCCGGGCGCCGGCGGCTGAGCTTGCTCCAGAGGCGGGTGATTCGGTCACGACGCGCTGTTGAAGCCTCTGAAATATCAATGTTTACAGGGCTTTTCGCACTTGCAGAATGCCAAGTTGGGCCGCTTTCGCGGGGGCCAATTTTGTGGTATAATGTGGTTGATGTTGCCAGAAAACTGACCTGAAAAACCAGACGATCCGACCCGACGGAGAGAGGCTCTTGTCTCCGCCGGTTCTTTTGTCGGGCAGCCCCAGGCGCCGAAAGGACAAATATGACCAAGAAGAAAGCCGAGTTCAGCCCCAACGAATTTGTTGTTTATCCCGCGCATGGGGTCGGCAAGATCGTGTCGATCGAGAAGCAAGAAGTTGCGGGCTTTGAGCTGGAACTGTTTGTCATCTCTTTCGAGAAGGACAAGATGACCCTTCGCGTTCCGACCAACAAGGCGTTGGAGATTGGGATGCGGGGGCTGTCCTCGCCCGATATCGTGGCTCATGCGATGAAGACGCTGAAGGGCAAAGCCAAGGTCAAGAAGGCCATGTGGTCGCGCCGGGCGCAGGAATACGAACAGAAGATCAATTCGGGCGATCTGATTGCGATCGCCGAGGTGGTGCGCGACCTGCATCGCGCCGATGATCAGCGCGAGCAGAGCTATTCCGAGCGTCAGCTCTATGAAGCCGCGCTCGAGCGTCTGACGCGCGAGATCGCCGCGGTGGCCGGAAACGACGAGATTGCCGCCGCCAAAGAGATTGACTCGGTGCTGGTTGGCCGCGCTGCCTGATTGGATTGTTCAGCGTTAAACAAAAGCCGCGCCCACGGGCGCGGCTTTTGGTTTCGGGGCTCTGCCCCCGCGCCCTCCGGGCGCTCCCCCGGAGTATTTGGGGCCAAAAGAATCAGAGCGCGCGCCAGCCGATATCGGTGCGGCAGAAGCCATCGGGCCAGTCAATCCGATTTACCAGCGTATAGGCCCGGTCGCGGGCTTCTTTGAGCGTCTTGCCGCGGGCCGTGACATTCAGAACACGACCGCCAGTGGCGAGGATCGCGCCATTTTGGGCGGTGGTGCCCGCGTGGAAGACAATTTGCGAAGAGCTTTCCTCGATATTGCTCAGGCCTTTGATTTCGCTGCCTTTCTGATAGGCGCCGGGATAGCCCTTGGCGGCCATGACGACCGTGATGGCGTTATCGTCAGCCCAGTTGGGGGCGGTCTCGGCAATGCGACCCTCGGCGCAGGCCTGCATCAGGTCGAGCGCTTGTGCGCCGAGGCGCATCATCAGGACCTGGCACTCGGGATCGCCAAAGCGCACGTTATACTCCACAAGCCGCGGAGCGCCGTCCTTGATCATCAGGCCAACATAGAGAACCCCTTGATAGGGCATTCCGCGGCGGGCCATTTCGGCCATGGTCGGCCGGACGATTTCGTCGAGGGCGCGTTTCTCAACCGCGCTGTTCAGGACCGGAGCCGGCGAGTAGGCGCCCATGCCACCGGTATTTGGGCCAGTGTCGCCGTCGCCGACGCGCTTGTGATCCTGTGCCGTGCCAATCGGGAGGACAGTTTCGCCGTCGACGAGGACGAAGAGCGAACCCTCCTCGCCGTCCATGAACTCTTCGATCACGACCTCGGCGCCGGCCGCGCCGAATTCGCCGCCGAACATGTCGTCGATGGCGTCGAGCGCTTCGATTTCGGTAATCGCCACAATCACGCCCTTGCCCGCGGCGAGGCCGTCAGCCTTGACGACGATGGGGGCGCCTTGGGCGCGGACATAGGATTTCGCGGCTTCCGCCTGCGTGAAACGGGCATAGGCGGCCGTCGGGGCCTGCGCGGCGTCGCAGATCGCTTTTGTGAAAGATTTCGAGGCTTCGAGACGGGCTGCGGCCGCGGAAGGTCCGAAAACTGAAAGCCCTGCGTCGCGCAAACGGTCGGCGACACCCGCCGCAAGGGGCGCTTCGGGGCCGATGATGACGAAATCGACTGTGTTTTCCTCGGCGAAGACAGCGACCGTGTCGCCGTCGAGAATGTCGATGTCGGCGCATTCGGCGATGGCGGCGATCCCCGCGTTTCCGGGGGCGACAATCAGCCGGTCGCACTTGGGATTTTGCTTTACGGCCCAGGCGATCGCGTGTTCGCGCCCGCCGCTTCCCAGGATGAGGATATTCATCGCGTCCCCCGCTTGGCCTCTGCTTGGCGGCGTTCTAAGGTCAGGGGGCCAGGATAACAAGGGTGCGAAATGGACCTCTTCGACGAACAGCCGGAACCGGCGGGTAACGCGCCCGAGCTCTCGGTGTCCGAGATCAGCGGTGCGATCAGGAAGACGCTCGAGGGCGAGTTTGGCCATGTGCGCGTGCGCGGCGAAGTCGGGCGGGTGGTTTTGGCGCGCACCGGGCATCTTTATTTCGATCTGAAGGACGACCGGAGTGTTCTGGCGGCGGTGAGTTGGAAGGGGCAGGCGGCGCGTCTGAGTTATCAGCCCGAGGAAGGGATGGAAGTCATCGCCACGGGCAAGATCACCGCGTATGGGCCGCAATCGAAATACCAACTCAACGTCGAGGATGTGGTTCCTGCCGGAGCCGGCGCGCTTATGGCGATGCTGGAAAAGCGCAAGGCCGCGCTGGCGGCCGAGGGGCTTTTTGCTCCTGAACGCAAGAAGCCGATCCCTTTTTTGCCGGAGGTCGTTGGCGTTGTGACCTCGCCAACCGGTGCGGTGATCCGCGACATCCTGCATCGCTTGCGGGATCGTTTTCCGCGCAAGGTCCTCATCTGGCCGGTGGCTGTTCAAGGGCAGGCCTGTGCGCCCGAGGTGGCGCGTGCCATCGAGGGGTTCAACCGGCTGACGCCGGGCGGTGCGCTGCCGCGGCCCGATCTCATTATCGTTGCCCGCGGCGGAGGCTCGATCGAGGATCTTTGGGGCTTTAACGAAGAGATCGTCGTGCGGGCGGCCGCGGCGTCGCAAATCCCGCTGATCTCGGCGGTCGGGCATGAAACCGACACGACCCTGATCGACTATGCCTCGGACTATCGAGCGCCAACGCCGACGGCGGCGGCCGAGCGGGCGGTTCCAGTGCGGGCCGAGCTTTTGGCGCAGATCGAGGCACAGGGGGCACGCCTCAGGCATGGTGCGGCCCAGATGGTTTCGCTGCGCCGCCAGCGCCTGGGCGATCTGGCCCGCGCCTTGCCACGGCAAGAAGACCTGCTCGCCACACCGCGCCAGCGGCTCGATCATCTGGCCGAGCGGCTTCCGGCCGCGCTGCGTGCTGCGACATCGGGCAAAAGGCTCAAACTCAGCGAGGTGTCAGGGAGCCTGCGCCCCGGCCTTCTGCGGCGGATGATCGAGGCCGAGCGTCGGCATCTGGCCGAGCGGGCGGCGCGGTTGCGGCCCCGCGATCTCGAGGTTCTGGTTGCACGCGGGCAGGAGCGGCTTGATCACGGTTTGCGCCGGCTTTCCGATCTTGCATCCCGCCGCGAAAGCGAACGCGCTGGGCATTTGCGATCGCTCACGCAGCTTCTGCAAACTCTGAGCTATGAGGCCACGCTCAAGCGCGGCTATGCGGTGGTGCGGGGTGATGGGCGCGTTGTCACGACGCGGGGCGACGCGGCCGCGGCCAAAGCGCTCGAAATCCAGTTTGCCGATGGGCGGATAGGCGCGAAATCAACGGGTTAGGGCCGCAAGGCGGGGGTCCATCACCCGCCGCCATAGGCGCGGCATCAATGCCAGCGCCGCCATGACGGGCAGGCTAAAAGGCAGGCGCGGGGCACCGATCAGATCAAGGGCTGGATACGGCTTTTGCGGGTTCAGGTGGTGATCTGAATGGCGCGGCGCGTTGAGCATCAGCCCCGAGGTAAACCAATGGGCGCTGTCCCAACTATGCAGAGGGCCGACCGGCTCTGGTTTGCCATTCTCACGCACCGCGCGGGTCAGCCCGTAGTGCTGAACATAGTCCGACATAAGGAGCTGAACGGTCGCATAGGCCGATAGGCCGAGGAAGGCGGCGAGGGCCGCAGGGCCGCCAAAGGCCAGCGCGGCCGCGACAAGAGCCATGGTCGCCAGCAAATCTCCGAAATAGGGATGCTGCCAAAAACCGCCGCCGCGCCGCGCGAGGCGTTCGCTTTCGGCGCGAAATCCCTTTCGGAACGAGCCTTGCCATGCGGGGGAGGCAAAGCGATAGAAGCTCTCGCCAGCGCGGGCGGTATTGGGATCGTCGCGCGTCGCGACGGCGAGGTGGTGCACCAGAAGGTGAGCCGAACCATGATGGCCGAAAAGGTGGCTGCGATAGACCATCCGCCCGAGGCGGCGCAGGCCACGGCCCGGTCGGTGGATCAGCTCATGAGCGTTGGAATTGCCGACCTGCCCCAAAAACATCCCCGCCGAGAGGAACAGCGCCGCCTTCTCCCAAGACCCGAGCCAGTCACCGGAAAGCCCTGCGATAGCTGCGGCCAGAACGGCGAAATGCCCGAGGGCAAGTGTGATCGAAAGGGCGTTGGCCGCAGGAAACTCTTCGCCCTTCCCCGCCGGAGTGACGCGGGCGACGAGCGCATCAAGGCCGGCGGCAAGCGCTGTCATGTAGACAAGAGCCGCCAGCGCCCAGATCCCGCCAAAGGCCGAGGCCGCAAGGACAAGGGGGAGGGGCGTCAAGGTGGCGAGTGTGAAGAGGTGCATCCTGCTCTTGCCTGTCCGGGGCTTGCCTGTCTTGTTATCCCTGAAACGTGGGAAGGGGAAAGCCATGACGGCAACAGTGTTGCTCATTGCTTCGGGAATTCTGGCGGTGATCTATCTGCTGTGCATGACCTATGCCGCGCCGTCCGCGCTGCGTTCGGCGGTAAAGACAGGCTCGATCGCGCTTTTGGCGGTCGTGGCGGCACCAGTTCCGCTCCTTGCGGTCGCGTTGGGGCTGTGCGCCCTTGGGGATCTCGCCCTCTCGCGCAGCGGCGAGCGGGCATTCGTTGCGGGGATCGCGGCCTTCGCCCTTGGGCATTTGGCCTATGTTGTCCTGTTCCGCTCATTTGACGGCGATCCGGCGCTGACCAACGGCTGGCAGACAAGCGGGGCGGTCGGGATCGTGGCGGCTTCCTGGGGTTTGGCTCTTGCTCTGTGGTCAAAGTTGGGGCCGCTGCGCTGGCCCGTGCTAGGCTATATCGCGATCATCACCGCCATGGGCATCAGCGCCCTGTCTGTTCCCGCGCCGTTTGCGGGGGCTGTCATTGCCGGCGCGCTTCTCTTCATCCTGTCCGACAGCCTGATCGCGACCGAGCGGTTTCTGATCCGCGATGGCGCTGCGCCGCGCTGGATTTCACCTGCGATCTGGTCGACCTATTGGCTGGCGCAAGTCCTTTTCTGTGTTGGTATCGTGCGGCCCTTGTAGGGTCTGCACGGTCTTTCAAATTCCCACCGTTGGCATTAGGTGGGAAGAAGCTAAAGCCTAAGGGGCAGTGGGATGTCGTTTTTCAGCAAGCTCAAGGATCGTCTGTTCAAGTCTTCGTCGAAGATCGACGAGGGGCTCGAGGCGATTGTTGGCGAAGGTGAAGACGAGGAAGAGCAGGTTGTCCTGTCCGAACCTGAGATTGTCTCTGAGCCTGAGCCTGAGCCTGAGCATGAGCCTGAGCCTGAACCTGAGCCTGAGCCTGAAACTCTCCCCGAGATCGAACCCGAGCCCATGCCGGAAATCGAGCCCGAGCCGGTGCCGGAAATTCCGTTCGAACCTGAATACATACCAGAGCCCGCTCCGGTCGAAATCCCGACGATGGCAGCACCAGCCGCCCCCGTCGCCGATCCCGCGCCCTATAAGGAAAAGCCGGGTTTTTTCGGCCGCCTTGTGGGACGTGCGGCGCCAGCCGCCCCGCGTCGGATGCTGGACGACGAGATGCTCGAACAGCTCGAGGAGCTGTTGATTTCCGCCGACATGGGCGTCGATACCGCCTTGCGCGTCACGGCCAACATGGCTGAAGGGCGCCTTGGCAAGAAGCTTTCGGTTGACGAGATCAAGGGGCTTCTGGCCGCCGAATTGACACGCATCATGGAGCCGGTGGCGCGCCCCCTGCCGCTTTACCCCTCCAAGCCGCAGGTTGTTC
Source organism: Marivivens sp. (assembly GCA_030827165.1). GTDB lineage: Bacteria > Pseudomonadota > Alphaproteobacteria > Rhodobacterales > Rhodobacteraceae > RFZI01. The sequence goes on along the minus strand of JAURFB010000007.1, from coordinate 43,975 downwards.
TTGTTGTCGGTGTCAACGGTTCGGGCAAGACGACCACCATCGGCAAGCTCGCAAGCCAGTTCCGCGCCGCAGGCAAGAAAGTGGTGATTGCGGCCGGCGATACCTTCCGCGCCGCCGCGGTCGAGCAACTTCAGGTCTGGGGCGACCGGGCCGGCGTGCCGGTCCTGACCGCGCCGGAAGGCTCCGATCCCGCCAGCCTTGCCTTCGACGCGATGGAGCGCGCGGCCAAGGACGGGGCGGATCTATTGATGATCGACACCGCGGGCCGCTTGCAAAACCGGCAAGACCTTATGGAAGAGCTGGCCAAGATCGTGCGCGTGATCCGAAAGAAAGACCCTTCGGCCCCGCACAACACGCTTTTGGTGCTGGATGCCACGACCGGGCAAAACGCGCTGAGCCAGGTCGAGACCTTCCAGAAGCTCGCCGATGTCTCGGGTCTTGTGATGACCAAACTCGACGGCACCGCCAAGGGCGGCGTTCTTGTCGCGCTGGCCGACAAGTTCGGCCTGCCGATCCATGCTATCGGCGTGGGCGAGCAGATCGACGATCTGGCCCCCTTCGACCCCGAAGATTTCGCCCGCGCCCTGGTCGGCCTCAGTTGAGCTTGACGCCGCATGGGTGAATGGCTCGTCTCCATTGCCGGAACGCCCGAGGGCGCGCGGCTGGCCACGCTTCTCGCGCTTTTGTCTGCTGTTTGTCACGCCGCTTTCGGGGCGCTGCAAAAGGGGCGGCACGATCCTTTCTTGATCCGCGGCGCGATTGACGCTTGGCTCGTGGTAATCACGCTGCCGGTTGCGCTCTTTCTCGTGCCCTGGCCGACGCCCGAGACCTTCCTGATCCTCGCAGGCGCGGTCGTGATCCATTTCACATACAAGGCAACGGTCGCCTTCGCCTACCAACGGGCCGCCTATACGGTTGTTTATCCGGTGATCCGCGGCACCGGCCCCTTGGTCACGGCCTTTGGCGCAGCCCTGATTTTTCAAGAGCATTTCACGGCGATGCAATGGATTGGCGTGGCCTGCCTGTCCGGCGCGATGCTGCTTCTGGCGCTGCGTAATCTGGGCGAGGAAAAGATTGATCGGCGCGGTCTGGCGACCGGCATGATCTGGGCGCTTGCGGGCGGGCTCCTCGTCGCGGTCTATACCGTCTACGATGCCTACGGCATTCGCCAGTCGGCCAATCCGTTTACCTTCCTTGCGTGGTTCTTTGTCATTACCGCGCTCGATTTCCCGATCCTCGCCGCCTATCGCTATCGCCGCTACGGCAGCGACGGGCCGGTACGCGATCTCGTCTGGAAGGGCTTCGCAGGCGCTCTCATTGCTTGGGTGAGTTTTGGCGGCGTCATGTTGGCGACACGTCTCGACAAGGTGGGCGAGGCGGCAGTCCTGCGCGAGACATCGCCGGTTTTTGCCGCATTGATCGGCTGGTTCATCCTGGGCGAGCGAGTGGGGCCGAGAAGGCTTGTCTTGATGGCGCTGATCGCCTTAGGTGCGATCATCGTCGAAACCGGAGGATGATGATGAGCGAGAAAAAGATCAGCCAAGGCCTGAAATCCGCCCTCGATCTGGGGCCGGTGGTCCTGTTTTTTGCGGCGTTCTTCCTGCTCAAGGCCGACAGCTACACCATCGGCGGCCGCGAATACGGCAAGTTCATCGTTGTCACCGCGATTTTCATCCCCGTCCTCTTCGCGTCGATCGGGGCGCTTTGGTATCTGACCGGCAAGCTAAGCCGGATGCAGATCCTCACAATGGTTCTGGTCCTTGTCTTTGGCGGCCTGTCGGTCTGGTTCAATGACGAGCGGTTTTTCAAGATGAAGCCGACGGTAATCTACATGATCTTTGCCGGAATGCTGGGATTTGGCCTGATGCGCGGCAAATCCTATCTTGCCTATGTGATGGAAGATCTCATGCCGCTTGAAGAAAAGGGCTGGCTGATCCTCACCCGTCGCTTCGCGATGTTCTTCGCCTTTCTCGCCGTCGCCAACGAATACGTCTGGCGCAATTTCGAGACAGGCTCATGGGTGACGTTCAAGACCTTCGGCCTGCCGGTTCTGCTGTTTGCGTTCCTGATCGCGCAGTCGGGGCTTTTGATTACCTACGATCCGCGTCACCGCACGGGCGAGGACGAAGACAAGAAGGACAAGAGTTAAGGGGCTTTATGGGTTCCGGTCACGCCCATCAACTCCTCGCGATGCGCGATCTCTTCGGGGTCTTCCCCGCGCCGATGCGCTTCGATGAGCCGCCCCTTGCGAACAGCGGGCCGATGACCAACCTCGACGAGCCAGCGGCGCATATTGTGTTTGTCATGCATCGTCTGCCCCTGCCGCATCCATTGTGAGGCCCAGGGCCAGATGCATATATCGGCGATGGAATAGAAATCGCCCGCCACATATCGGCTGCGGCCCAGCTGTTCGTCGAGGACCCGATAAAGCCGCGCGACCTCTTTGGTGAAGCGTTCGTTGGGATAATCGTGAATCACCGGCGGCGTCTTGCGCCCCAGCGCCCGCAGGAAATGGTGGGTCTGCCCCGCAATCGGGCCAAGCCCGCTCATCTGCCACATTACCCACATATCGACGGCAACACGATCGCGATCGGTCGGGCCATAGAATTGGCCGGTCTTGCGGGCGAGGTATTGCAGGATCGCGCCGCTTTCAAATACGGCGATCGGCTCGCCGTCCGGCCCTTCGGGATCGACGATCATCGGGATCTTGGCGTTGGGAGCCAAAGCCAGAAACTCGGGTCCAAACTGCTCGCCATTGTCGATATCGACGAGATGTAGATTGTAGGGGAGGCCCATTTCCTCAAGCGCGATGGACACCTTCCAGCCGTTCGGCGTTGTCCAGTAATAAAGATCAATCGGCGCGGGCATTTCGGGTCTCCTCGGTGTGATGCCGCCACCATGAAGGATCGCCTGCAAATCGCAAGGGTGCCGCGCCCACGTTCCGGTGAGCGCCTTGACCTCGGGCCTTGGCAAGAGTATCCCCTCTGCGTGGCGATTTGATCCGGATTGCGGGCCACGTTAAACATTCCGCTAAAAGGCAAACGGGCTTGAGCCCCGATACCTTGTCCGGTGTCGGGGTTTTTTGTTGGCCGGAGGAGCCGAGATGGACAAGTGGAAGAAACGCACCCGCGCCGTGCACGCCGGCATTCGCCGGAGCCAGTATAACGAGGTCAGCGAAGCGATCTTTCTGACCCAAGGGTTCGTCTACGACAGCGCCGAACAGGCCGAGGCCCGTTTCGTCAAAGCTGGCGAGGACGAGTTCATCTATGCCCGCTATGGCAACCCGACCGTGGCGATGTTTGAAGACCGGATTGCCAGCCTCGAAGGCGTCGAGGCGGGATTTGCCACCGCCTCGGGGATGGCGGCCGTGAACGGGGCGCTCATGGCGCTGGTGAAGGCAGGCGATCATGTCGTCTCCTCGCGCGCGCTCTTTGGCTCTTGCCTTTATATCCTTGAAGACGTGCTGGGCCGCTTTGGCGTCGAGATCACCCTCGTCGACGGGCGCGACCTTGGAGCGTGGAAGGCCGCGATCCGCCCGGACACCAGGATTGTCTTCTGCGAGTCGGTGTCGAACCCGACGCTTGAGGTGATCGACCTCGGGGCCTTGGCCGACATCGCCCATGCAAACGGGGCTTTGCTGGTCGTCGACAATGTCTTCGCCACGCCGATTTTTTCCTATGCTGCCGAGGCGGGCGCCGACCTGATCGTCTATTCCTCGACCAAGCACATCGACGGGCAGGGGCGCTGCCTTGGCGGTGTGATCCTGGGCAAGCGCGAACTGGTGCGCGGGCCGGTGGAGGCCTATCTCAAGCACACGGGCGGCGCGATGAGCCCGTTCAACGCTTGGGTCATGCTCAAGTCGCTTGATACGATGGACCTGCGCGTTCGGGCGCAATCGGCAACGGCACAAGCGCTTGCCGAAGGGATTGAAGGCCATGCGGCGGTTGGCCACGTGCTCTATCCGGGCCTGAAGAGCCATCCCCAGCACGCGCTTGCGATGGCGCAGGCCGGCAATGGCGGTACGGTCATGGCGATTGATCTCAAAGGCGGCAAGGAGGCGGCGTTCCGCTTCCTGAATGCGCTGGAAATCTTCACCATTTCCAACAACTTCGCCGACAGCAAATCAATCGTGACCCATCCGGCAACCACAACCCACCAACGCCTGCCACAGGCCCAGAAAGACCTTTTGGGCATTACGCCGGGCCTCATCCGCCTATCTTGCGGGCTTGAGGATACGGACGATCTTCTGGCCGATGTTTTGCAGGCTTTGGCGCAGGTTTGATCCAATCGTCGGTTTTGGGCGTAATTATTTTTTGAAATTTGGTAAACTCGCCTAGCGCGACCATATACCAAGCCTGTCACCGCTGCCTTTGGAGGGATCCATGAACATCCCGAAGACCGAATTTGACCGAGAGCCGACCCGTGACGAAGCCCAAGAGGCCCTGTCCGTCCTTCGGCGCTGGGCCGGCGTTGCGACACCCGAAGAGGTCGCGACCCTCGATCCCCTGGTTTCGCGGTTGATCCCCGGCCAGGAGGTGTCGAACTATCCCGCACTCGCCCGCGCCTATCCCGAGGATTTTGTCGCGGACGAAGTGTATCGCGCCACGATGCCCGACCTTCAAAACGGCCCCGCCAGCCTTATCCGAGGCGTCAAGCGCCAGATCGAGCATGTCGGCATAAGCAATTTCCGCCTGCCGGTCCGCTTCCACACCCGCGACAACGGCGATCTGACGCTCGAAACCTCGGTCACGGGCACGGTCAGCCTCGAGGCCGAGAAGAAGGGCATCAATATGTCCCGCATCATGCGGACCTTCTACAAACACGCCGAAGACACGTTTTCCTTCGATGTGATCGAATGCGCCCTGCACGCCTACAAGACCGACCTCGACAGTTTTGATGCACGCATCCAGATGCGCTTTTCCTTTCCGATGAAGGTTCAATCCTTGCGGTCGGGTCTGACCGGCTACCAGTATTACGACATCGCCCTCGAGCTTGTCGAAACACGCGGCGTCGCGAAGAAGATCATGCATCTCGACTATGTCTATTCATCGACCTGCCCATGCTCGCTCGAGTTGTCCGAACACGCCCGCCAGTTCCGCGGCCAGCTGGCCACGCCGCATTCGCAGCGATCGGTTGCACGGATATCGGTCGTGACCGAGCCGGGCCCGCGGCTCTGGTTCGAAGACCTGATCGACATGGCCCGCGCGGCTGTCCCGACCGAGACGCAGGTCATGGTCAAGCGTGAGGACGAACAGGCATTCGCCGAGTTGAACGCCGCCAACCCGATCTTCGTCGAGGATGCGGCGCGGCTTTTTGCCGAGCAGCTGCAAAAAGACCCGCGCATCGGCGATTTCCGCGTGATTGCCAGCCATCAGGAGAGCCTGCACAGCCACGACGCCGTCAGCCTTCTGAGCGAGGGCGATACCTTCGCCAGCGAAAGCCTTGATCCCAAGCTTTTCAGCACGCTCTTTCATGTCGGCTGACGCGCCTCAGGCTTGACACTGTGACGCGCGCCAGCCAACCCTCCGGTCATGCTGGATTTGCGCCCCGTCGGATATGTTATCGGCCTTCTGGTCGCCGTCATGGGCGTGGCCATGCTGGGCCCGCTTTTGTATGACCTCTACGAAGGCGATCCGGAATGGCAGACGTTCCTGCAATCGAGCGTGATCACCACAACCATCGGCGGGATCGTCGCGCTGGCCTGTGCCAACGGCGTGAGCGCGGGGCTGAACGTCCGTCTTTCGTTTCTGCTCACAACGCTGGTCTGGATTGCCCTTCCGGCCTTCGGCGCGCTTCCCTTCATCTTTGGCGAAACCGACCTCTCGATCGTCGATGCGATGTTCGAGGCGGTGTCGGGCATGACGACAACCGGCGCGACCGCCATTGCCGGGCTGGAAAACCATTCCTACGGCATCCTCCTGTGGCGCGGCATCCTGCAGTGGCTTGGCGGCCTTGGCATCGTGATCGTCGCGATGATCTTTTTGCCGGTGATGAAGGTCGGCGGGATGCAGTTCTTTCAGTCCGAGGGCTTTGATACCTTCGGCAAGGCCCTTCCTCGAGCGATGGACATCGCCAAGGGCCTGCTGAGCATCTACATCACGATGACCGTGATTTGCGCCTTGGCCTATGTGCTTTCAGGGATGAGCCTTCAGGATTCGATCGTTCATTCCTTCACGACGATCGCCACGGGAGGCTACTCCACGACCGATGCCTCCTTCGCGGCCTTCCCCGGCGCGCCGCAGTATGTGGCCGTCGCATTCATGATCCTCGCCGGAATCCCTTTCGTGCGGTTCATTCAGCTGGTGCGAGGCGAGGCCAAGCCGATCTTTCGGGACATGCAGGTGCGCGCCTACGTGGTCTGGTCGACCTACGCGGTCATGCTGGTCGTCCTTTATCGCATCATCGAAGAGGGCGCCTTTTCCGAAGAGCTGTTCCGGTCGAGCCTGTTCAACGTTGTCTCCATCTTTTCGGGCACCGGATATGGCGATGGCGACGTGCTGTCCTGGGGGCCTTTCCCGTTCGCGGTCCTCTTCTGCGTCGGAACCATCGGCGCTTGTTCCGGCTCCACCGGCTGCGCGATCAAGGTATTCCGGTTCCAGATCATGCTGCGCGCCCTCGCGGGCCAGATCCGCCGGATGTATAGCCCGAACCGCGTTGTTTCGGTCAAGTTCGATGGGCGCACGGTGTCGGAAGAGGTCATGGCGTCGATCATGCTCCTGTTTACCGGGTTCATCCTCAGCTTTGGCATTATTGCCGTTCTGATGGGGATGACCGGCATCAGCTTTCTGTCGGCGATCACCGGCGCCTGGACTGCCGTTTTCAACATCGGCCCGGTCTTTGGCGCCGAGGTTGGCCTTTCCGGCGCCGTCAATACCTTTCCCGATTCCGCCAAATGGCTGATGATCTTCGGGATGCTTCTGGGGCGGCTCGAAATTGTCGCCGTTCTTGTCCTGTTCCTTCCCCGCTTCTGGAGGTCCTGAATGACCGAACAAGCCACTGGCCGCCCGCTTGGCGCGCAACTTTCGCATATGCTTCGGGCGCGCGGGGTCGAGGTGATCTTCGGGATTCCGGGTGTTCATAACCAAGAGATGTATCGCGGCATCGAAGAGGCCGGGATCACCCATGTACTGACCCGGCACGAGCAAGGCGCCGGTTTCATGGCCGACGGCTATGCCCGCGCCACGGGGCGGCCCGGCGTCTGCTATATCATCACCGGACCGGGCCTGTGCAATATCATGACGCCCTTGGGGCAGGCCTATTCGGATTCTGTCTCGGTGCTGGCGATCTCGTCGTGCCTGCCGCAGGGCGGGACAGACGACGGACGGCTGCACGAGATGCTTGATCAGCGCGGGGCAGGGGCGGCGGTTTGCGACTGGTCGCATGAGGCGACAAGCCCCGAGGATGCCTACGTCCGTATCGATCAGGCGCTGGCCGAGTTTCAGGACCGCAGGCCGCGCCCGAAGCACCTGCAAGTGCCGATCCCGATGCTCGAGGCTGCGGCGCCCGAATTTCCGGCCGAACCTGCGCAAAAACCAAAGCCGCGGCTTGCGCCGTCCGCCGGCCAGATCAAAGAGGCCGCCGCTCTTCTGGCGGGTGCGCGCCGCCCGCTCGTTGTCGTCGGAGGCGGTGCTCGCGGAGCCTCTGCCGAAGCGCGGACGCTTGTCTCGACCCTGCGGGCGGCAAGCCTCGCAAGCTATGCCGGTCGCGGGGTCATAGATCCCGGCGATCCCCTGCACCTTGGCTCGGTCCTCGCGCGCCCTGACAGCGCCGCGTTGATCGCCTCCTCCGATTGCGTGCTGATTGTCGGTTCGGTTTTGGCCGAGGTCGATATCTGGCGCGATATCCCCGGCTTTGGCGAAGGAGCCAAGGTTATCCGCATCGACATTGATCCAACCGTCCTCGCCCGTGACCCGCGCGTTGATCTAGCCATCCGCGCTGACGCGAAGCTGGCGCTCGCCGCTCTGATCGACGCGCTGAAGGGCAAGGAACTCAACTCGAGTTGGGCGGCGTCCGAGGCCCAAGAGGCCCGCCGTCGCTGGCGCGCACAGGTCGAAGCCGAGCGGCCCGGCATCTTGCCCGTGGCTGACGCCATGCGCGAGGTCTTGCCCGAAGATGCGCTGATCTATTCCGACATGACCCAGTTCGCCTATGCCGCGAAAGAGGTCTATCCGCTGATGCATCCCGGTCTGTGGCATCATCCCTATGGTTTCGGCACACTCGGGTACGCGCTTCCGGCGGCCATCGGCGGCAAGATCGGCGTGGGCAGCCGCGCGGTGATCGCCATCGCCGGGGATTACGGCTTTCAATACACGATCCAGGAACTTGGTGTTGCAGTCGAGCTGGGCCTGACCCTGCCGATCCTGCTGTGGGACAACGGCAAGCTTGGCGAAATCGAGGCCAGCATGGTCCGCGCCCAGATCGCGCCCAATGCGGTGATCCAGCGCAACCCCGATTTCATCAAGCTGGCAGAGGCCTATGGCGCCTGTTCGGCGCAGCCTTCAAACCTTGCCGAGTTCAAGCGCGATCTGGCGGCCGCCCTGAAAGCTGACGGCCCGACCATCCTCCGCGTCACCTCTGAGATCAGCCTCGGCTAGTCCCAGCAGCCAACCAAAACGGTGATTTCCGCTGCCGCGCGGGTCAACTGCTCGGCGGACAGACTGTCGAGACGCGAGGTTGTCGCCGCCCGGATTTCAGCGGCGGCAAGCGTTGCAAGCAGGGCATCCGTATCAACGGCAAAGTTCGTGTTTTCGGGTAGCATCCGGCCCTCGGCTGATCGCGGCAAAAGCATCCCCAGAACGGCGCCGCCGGCGTCCATTACCGGGCCGCCCGCATCGCCTGACCGCATCCCAACCTCCAGCCGCTTGACGGCATCCTCGCCTTCAAGCCCGTGCAAGTCGGCAAGCTCGCCAAAGCTGAGGGTCGGCATCGACAGAACCCCGCCATAGGAATAGCCGGCCACGGCAATCTCGGAACCGAGCTTGGGCATAGAGGTCTGGAACCGCGCACTGGCGATCGGCGCGACGGGCGTTATGGGCATCAAGATGGCGATGCCAAGCGCGGGATCGGTGCGGGCCACGCGCATCGGAACCTCGCCTTCGATCGTCACGGTTCCGCACCCCTCCACGACCTCCGAACTGGTCAGGACCGCGCCCGAGGTGTCAAGAAAGAAGCCGGAGGCCGAGCGCTTCGGGTGGCGGATTTCGAGGCCCGAGATCAGATCGGGCGACTGGCTTTCATCGAGGGTGACCAGTGCGGGATCGAGAACGCCCTCGAGCGGCGTGAACGAGGCGCGCATTGCGATCCAGAGGCGGCTGCGGCGCTCTTCATCTCCGGCAGGCCAAACCAGCGCGATGCCCTTGATCGCCTCGCCCTCAAGACGGGCATAGACCGAGGTGTGGAGGCTGTCGCTCCGGCCCTCGATTTCGAAAGTGCCGCCCCGGATCCGGCGCGAGCCTTCTCGCGGAACGATGGCAAGGGTTTGAAGAACGTCATACAGGCTTTGCAGCCGCCGCGCGTCGCCCGGCTGGCTGATCAGCAGTACTTGCGCCTGCAGATCGCCGCTTGGCGCATATTTGGCGAAGGGTGGTACATAGCTGTCGAACGCGACAACCTCGAGCGGGATCTTGGCCGAGATGCCAGCGGTGGCGTCGGTCACGGTCTCAAGGTCAAGCCCTTCAAAAACCGCATTATATTCAGCCAGAAGCGCGGCGCGCTGACCGGTCGTCAGAACGCCGGTCGCTTCATGCCCGCGCGCCACTTGCCACGCCTCCATCGCGGCGCGTGAGCCTCGCCCGAAGGCGCCGTCGATGCCCGAGTTGTAGAAACCCGCCCAGCGGAGGAGAATCTGCAATTCTTCCTTCTCGGCTTGCGTCAGGAGAGCCTCGGAGGCGATCGCCTCTTGGACTGACTCATCCGCGGGGCCGGCAGGCTCCGACGGGGCGGCGGGCGCCGCTGCGACGACCGGCGCGCCCACGGGCCAGATCCGGGCCTGATAGTTGCCGCCGTCCGAGACAAAGGCATCGCCCGGAACCGCGCCGCTGTTCAGAAGCCGACGCAGCATCGATTCAGCCTCGGTGCGCCCGTAGGGGCCGAGGGTGATGGCAAACCAACCCTAGGAAAGCGCGTAGCTCTCAACATCTTGCAAGGTGCCGGAATAGACATCGGCGAGTTCGGCCGCCTCGGACGAAGTGGGGCGGGCGGCGATCTGGATCCATGCGGACTCTTGTGCGGCGGCGGAAAACGGCAGGGACAGGAAAACGAGCAGGAATGCAAAAAGTCTCAACATGGGCCTCGGCGTGAATAGTCAAAATTGGCCCTTTCGGGCATTGGCGGGCAACCTAGCAGGAAGATGGCGCGGCGCAGCAGGAAAATCTGCCCTCGCTGCCGATTTCGACAGGCCTAGCGCTGATTGACCCCCGCCACCGCTCGGCCTATTGAGGCACCCAAACCAGAGCGAGCGCGATCATGGCCGAAAACCCCCGTTCCTTTCAGGACATCATCCTGCGGCTTCAGTCTTACTGGGCTTCGAAAGGCTGTGCCGTTCTTCAGCCCTACGACATGGAAGTCGGCGCCGGAACCTTCCACCCCGCCACGACACTTCGCAGCCTTGGCAACAAATCCTGGGCCGCGGCCTATGTGCAGCCCTCGCGCCGCCCGACCGACGGGCGTTATGGCGAAAACCCCAACCGGCTTCAGCACTATTACCAGTATCAGGTGCTCATCAAGCCGAGCCCGCCCGACCTTCAGGATCTCTACCTTGGGTCGCTCTCCGCGATCGGCATTGACGCGGGCCTGCATGATATACGTTTCGTCGAGGACGATTGGGAAAGCCCGACCCTCGGGGCATGGGGCCTTGGGTGGGAAGTCTGGTGCGACGGCATGGAAGTCTCGCAGTTCACCTATTTCCAGCAGGTCGGCGGGCATGATTGCAAACCGGTTTCGGGCGAATTGACCTACGGCCTTGAACGCCTTGCCATGTATGTGCTTGGCATCGATCACGTCATGGAAATGCCGTTCAACGACCCGCAATCGCCGATCCCGCTGAAATATGGGGATATTTTCCGGCAGACCGAGGAAGAATACAGCCGCCACAATTTTGACGGCGCGACGACCGAGATGCTTTTGCGCCATTTCGAGGATGCCGAGGCCGAATGCGGCCGGCTTCTTGATATGCCCGCCGACGATCCCAAAACCGGCAAGCGGATCATCCTGGCGCATCCGGCCTATGACCAGTGCATCAAGGCCTCGCACCTCTTCAACCTTCTGGACGCGCGGGGCGTGATCTCGGTCACCGAACGCCAAGCCTATATCGGCCGCGTTCGGACCTTGGCCAAGAAATGCGCCGACGCCTTCGTCATGACGGAAGCGGGGGCCTCGGTATGACCGAGCAGCCGCCCGAGACACAGGAAGACGATCCCTTGGTGGCGGAGCTTCAAGCCAAGCTTTCCAAGCTGAGGCGGCGCGAGCAACGCAATATGCGACAAGCTCGAGCGCACGGATTTCTTGACGGGGTTCTGGCGCTTCTGCGGCCGGGGGACATCGTCATCGATTGCGGCGCAAATATCGGCGACGTGTCGGCGCGTCTGGCAGCGACCGGGGCCACGGTTATTGCATTCGAACCCGATCCCTTTGCCTTCGGAAAGCTGTCCGAACGTCTGGCAGACTGCGCCAACGTGACTATGCATCAGCAAGCCGTATCGACCGAGGCAGGATCGCTACGGCTGATGCGCGCGTCAAATTTTGATGACAACCCCAAGGGCGGATCGGTCAAAAGCACGCTTCTGTCCGGAGGTCGCGGCATAAGCGAAGACGATTCCATCGAGGTCGAGGTGATCGACTTTGTCGCCTTCCTGCGCGATCTGCTGGCCAAGAGCGGCCCTGTCGCCTTTGTGAAAATGGATATCGAGGGGGCCGAGCTTGCCCTCCTTGGCGAGATGGACAAGGCGGGCCTGTTCGCCGATATCCGTTGTCTCGTCGCCGAAACCCACGAGCGCAAGTTCAAGGATCTCAGGTCCGAATATCGCGCATTGCGTGAGGCATTCACTGAGAAATACTCTTCGCAACACGTCAATCTGGACTGGATATGACCGGCAAACTCCTTGCATTCTTCCTCGTCGCCGCCGCCGCGATTGCCGGTGGGGCGCTCTATTATCTTCAGGTCTATGCCTACTATGACGAGGTGACCGAAGAGCAGGCGGGTGGCGTGACGCTTGTGGCCAACGCCATCGGCAAACCGGTCAAGATCGTCTACGACGATTTTCAGGCAATTGATTCCGATAGCTCGCCCCTGAGGTTCCGCGCCTGTTTCACTGTGATAAACAGCCTTGGGATGTTGACGGAAAACTTCCGAGTTTATGACGACCCCGTGCCCAACATGGCGCCAGGCTGGTTCGACTGTTTCGACGCAAAGGTGCTGGGCAAGGCACTTGAGGATGGCACCGCCGTCGGCTTCATGGGCGAGGAAAACGTCCACTATGGCTTTGATCGCGTCGTCGCCGTCTTCCCCGATGGCCGTGGCTTTGCCTGGCACCAGATCAACCATTGCGGCGAGGTCGTCTTCGATGGCCAGCGCGCTCCCGAAGGCTGCCCACCTGTCCCTGAAGGACTGCAATAATGCCCGATCTTCTGATTGAACTTTTCTCCGAGGAAATCCCCGCCCGGATGCAGGCGCGGGCTTCGGACGATCTCAAGAGCCTCGTGATAATCGGGCTTGTCGAGGCCGGGCTGACCTATTCGGGCGCTGCCGCCTTTGCCACGCCGCGCCGGCTCGCGCTGTCGGTCGAAGGGCTTTCCGCCGCCAGCAAGGCCGTGCGTGAAGAGCGCAAGGGCCCGGCGACGACCGCGCCGGATCAGGCGATCGAGGGCTTTTTGCGCTCGACCGGCCTCACCCGCGATCAGCTCGAGGCGCGCGATTTGGGCAAGGGGCAGGCCTATTTCGCGGTGATCGAAAAGCCGGGCCGCGCGGCGGCCGAGATCATTGCCGAAGTGCTCGAACACACGATCCGCAATTTCCCCTGGCCCAAGTCGATGCGCTGGGGCGCAGGCAGCTTGCGCTGGGTGCGGCCCCTGCATTCGATCATCTGCCTTCTAACCGACGAGGCGGGCGCGACGATCGTTCCGCTTGAGATCGACGGGATCACCGCAGGCAATACCACGCGTGGCCACCGGTTCTTGTCCAAGGGCGATATCAGGGTCTCAGGCTTCGAGGATTATGAAGCCAAGCTGAAGAAGGCCCATGTGATCCTCCGGACCGAAGAGCGCGCCGATGCCATCTGGCACGATGCCACCAATCAGGCTTTCGCAAATGGCCTCGAAGTCGTTGAGGACAAAGGCCTTTTGGCGGAGGTTTCGGGGTTGGTCGAATGGCCCGTGGTCCTGTCGGGCAAGATCGGCGAGGCCTTCCTCGGCCTGCCGGCCGAGGTTTTGCAGACCTCGATGAAAGAGCATCAAAAATTCTTCTCGGTCCGCAACCCGCGCTCGGGCCGGATCGAAGGCTTTGTCACCGTCGCCAATACCGAAACGGCCGATCACGGCGCGACGATCCTGAAGGGCAACCAAAAGGTTCTCTCGGCGCGTCTGTCGGATGCGCGGTTCTTCTATGAGAACGACCTGCGCGTCGCCAAGGCGGGCATGGGCGAATGGCTCGATGGCCTTGCCAACGTGACCTTCCACAACAAGCTCGGCTCGCAGCGCGACCGGATTGCCCGCATCGCGGCGCTGGCCCGCGAGATCGCGCCGATGGTCGGGGCCGACCCCGCAAAAGCCGAAGAGGCCGCCATCATCGCCAAGGCCGATCTGCGCTCGGCGATGGTCGGCGAATTCCCCGAGCTTCAGGGCGTCATGGGCCGCTACTATGCGCTGGCCGCCGGCCGTGCGCCCGAGGTGGCCGACGCCGCCCGCGACCACTATTCGCCGCTCGGGCCTTCCGATGACGTCCCGACCGCGCCGATCTCGGTCACTGTCGCGCTGGCCGACAAGCTCGATACGCTCACCGGCTTCTGGGCCATCGACGAAAAGCCCACCGGCTCGAAAGACCCTTTTGCTCTGCGCCGCGCCGCGCTGGGGGTGATCAGGCTGGTGTTGGCCAATGATCTGCGTCTGCACCTCGACCGGCTGATCGACACTCAGATCCTCCGCCACAAGACGGCAGGGAATGGCGACAGGAAGAGCGCCGCGCTTCTCGATGCCGTTCTCGATGAGATCGCCGATCATGGTGTATTTGGCGCTGCAGTCCGTGCGATCATCGACCAAATCGAAGGCGATGCGCCAGACTGGGTGCAAATGGTGACGCACCACACCCCCGACCTGAGCGACAGCCTTGTCGAGTTCTTCCACGATCGCCTCAAGGTATTCCTGCGCGACGAAGGCATCCGGCACGACGTGATCGACGCTTGTCTTGCCATGCCGGGCAGCGATGATCTGACGCTTCTGGTCAAACGCGCCCGCGCTTTGTCGGGCTTCATGGGCTCAGAAGACGGCGAAAACCTGATCCAGGGCTACAAACGCGCCAGCAACATCCTCACCCAGGCCGAGGCCAAGGATGGGGTCGAATATTCCTATGGGGCGGACGTGAAGTTTGCCGAGGGCGACGAGGAAAAGGCGCTGTTTGCGGCGCTCGATCGGGCCGAGGCCGCGATCGCGCCGGCGATGAAGGCCGAGGATTTCGGCGCGGCGATGGCGGCGATGGCGGCCCTGCGTGCACCGATTGATGCGTTCTTCACTGCCGTTCAGGTGAACTCCGACAATCAGGTAGTGCGCCGCAACCGGCTCAACCTTCTATCTCGCATCCGCAGCATCTGTCTTTCGGTGGCCGACCTCAATCGCATCGAAGGCTAACAAAACCAAAGGTTTTCCTTGCTGCGAATCGCAGAGCGCCTAAAGTGCGGGCAGCAGGAGAACGCCGCAGTGCAGAAAGAAATCACCTACCCGCCGATCACGCTGATCACGCCCGAGGTGCCCATGTCGCCCTCGGTGCACGGCGGGCGGGCGAAATGCTTGCAGCGGTTGATCCGTCTTGAGATGCCGGTGCCCACCACGGTGGCGCTTTCCTTTGGCGCGGTGCAGGCGATTGCCCGTGGCCAATTGCCTGATATGGACAAGGTCATGGCGCCCTTCGGAGCATCGCCCCTCTTGTCGGTGCGGCCTTCCAGCCAAGACCCCGACTGGGGCGGGCCGGGCGCGATCCTCAATATCGGCATGAACGACGAGCGCCATGCAAGGATGTCGGGCGAGATCGGTGCAGAGGCGGCGACCGCGCTCTATCTGCGGTTCATCCAGTGCTATGCCGTCCATGTCTCGCGGCTTGATCCCGATTCCTTCGATCTTCCCGCGCGCCCCTCGGCGCAAGCGCTTCAGGCGGCCCTCGATGCTTATGAATACGAGATGGACGAGCCCTTCCCGCAAGATCCTAGCGAACAGCTGACCGAGGTTTTGCGCTCCATGGCGCGGGCTTGGGAGGGCACAACCGCTCGGCTCCTGCGGCAGGCCAAGGGTGCGCCGGTCGATGCGGGCCTCGGCCTGGTCGTGCAAGCGATGGCGCTTGGTGTCGGCAGGGGCGAATGCGGCTCGGGGGTGATCGAGTTTGTCGATCCGACAACCGGCGAGCGGACGCTCAAGGGGCGCTATCTGGCGCAAAGCCAAGGGCGCGAGGCCCTGACCGATGGCGACGGCGCGCTTTACCTGATGCGCGATCCGCGTGGCCTTTCGGTGGAAGAGGCTTTGCCGGAAGTCTTTGAAAGCCTTGTCCGCTATGGCGATCTCTGCCGCGCCAAGCTCCGCGAGGAAATGCAGATCGAGTTTGCCATCGAAAACGGGCAGCTTTCGATTCTTGATGCCGTTCGGGTTCAAAGGTCGAGCCGCGCCGCTGTGCGGATCGCCGTAGCACTTGCCGAAGACGGGCATATCCCGCGGGAAGAAGCGATCTTGCGCGTCGAACCGACCGCTTTGTCCGAGCTTCTGCACCGGCAAGTCGACCCGTCCGCGCCGCGAGACCTGATCGTCAAGGGCATCGCCGCCAGCCCCGGAGCCGCCTCGGGCCGCATCGTTTTTTCCGCCGATGACGCCACCGCCAGCGCCGCCCGCAGCGAGCCGTGCATCCTTGTCCGCTGGGAGACCAGCCCCGAAGACATTCGCGGGATGCACGTCGCCCAAGCGGTTCTGACGGTGCGGGGCGGGATCACCAGCCACGCCGCCGTGATCGGCCGCGGCCTTGGTTTGCCTTGCGTTGTGGGTGCGTCCGACCTGACCATCGACCGCAAGAAAAAGATCCTCTTTGGCCCCAACGGCAAGCGCTATGCCGAGGGCGACGTGATCACAATCGACGGCACGACCGGCGAGGTCTTGGCAGGCGAGCCGCCGATGCTCGAGGCGGCGCTGGACAGCGCCTTTCAAACACTTCTGACTTGGGCCGACGAGTTCCGCGATATCGGTGTGCGCGCCAACGCCGATACGCCCGCCGACGCCCAGACCGCCCGAAATTTCGCCGCGCAAGGCATTGGCCTGTGCCGGACGGAGCACATGTTCTTTGAAGGCGACCGCCTTGGCGTGATGCGCGAGATGATCTTTGCGGGCTCTGCGGGGGATCGCCGCGCGGTGCTGGATCGGCTCTTGCCAATGCAGCGCGCCGATTTTGTCGAGCTTTTCAAGATCATGCAGGGCCAGCCGGTCTGCATCCGCCTGTTCGACCCGCCGCTGCACGAGTTTCTGCCGACCGAAAAGGCGGGAATGCGCGATCTGGCCGAGCAGCTTGATCTGCCGCTCTCGGATGTGGCCGCGCGCGTCGAGGCCTTGTCGGAATACAACCCCATGCTCGGGATGCGCGGGGTCCGGTTGGGCCTCACCTATCCCGAGATCTATGATATGCAGGCGCGAGCGATCTTCGAGGCGACCGTCGCCGCCAGCCGCAAGGGCGATCCTGTGGTTCCCGAGATCATGATCCCGCTGGTGTCGGCCATGCGCGAGGTCGAGCTCGTCAAGACACGGATCGATGCGGTCGCCGCCGCCGTCAAGGGCGAGACCGGCGTTGATTTCAACTATCGCCTCGGGGTGATGGTCGAAACCCCCCGCGCCGCATTGCGCGCGGCCGACATCGCCCAGCACGCGGCGTTCCTGTCCTTTGGCACCAACGACCTGACGCAAATGACCTATGGCCTTTCGCGCGACGATGCGGGGCGGTTCATGTCGGCCTATGTGCAGGCCCATGTCTACGAGGAAGACCCCTTTCACACGCTCGACGTGGAGGGCGTGGGCGAGCTTCTGTCCATCGGTGCCGAGCGGGGCCGGAGCGGCCGCCCCGATGTTGTCCTGTCGATCTGTGGCGAGCACGGCGGTAGCCGGTCGGCGATAGATTTCTGCAGGAAACAGGGCTTCGACTATGTGTCTTGCTCGCCGTTCCGGGTTCCCGTTGCGCGACTTTCCGCTGCCCAGCTAGCGATCGCGGACCGAATGAAGATCTAGATATGGTATTCGGATCCGAGCCAGCCCTACATATATGGAGTTGGTATCGACAGTTTTCGCCAAAGCTGGGGAAAACTTGGTCTTTGATATAGACCCTGCCAATTTTTCGCCTTATGGAATGCCGGCCTGCGCGGGGCTGACCGCGTGGAACCTGGGTTGGGGAAATGATCCTGTCGCTCGGACATCGTATGATCCGGGCCGCTGTTTTTGCGGTCGGCGTATTCGTGTTTGGGGCTGTGACTGCCTCCTCGGAAGAGCTTCTTGCCAGCCGTCTGGGCGCCCTGCTTGGCCAGGAACGTCAGGCGCTCGACATTGTTTCATCCTCCCATTTTGCGATGCTGACAGCGCCGACCAGCCTGGCCCGAGATCGACAAGAAAAACCCAGCGAAACCTACACCACCGAATTTCTTGCCGAACAACCCGCCCCTGAGGGTGACGCTCAGTGGGAATGTCTGACCGAAGCGCTCTATTTCGAGGCGCGCGGCGAGACGATCAAGGGGATGTTCGCGGTTGGCGAAGTGATCCTCAACCGCGTCAGCAGCAGCTCTTTCCCAACCACCATCTGCAAGGTTGTCAATCAGGGCACCGGCCAGCGGTTTGCGTGCCAATTCACCTATACCTGCGACGGCAAGCTTGAGACCGTGCACGAACCCCAAGCCTGGGACATGGCGGGGCGCATCGCGCGGCTCTTGATCGATGGAATGCCCAGCGATCTGACCCACGGCGCTACCTACTATCACGCATCGTTTGTCAGCCCGTCCTGGGCCAATCGCTTTGCCCAGACCGCTTCGATCGGCTCGCACCTCTTCTATCGCGAGCCAACGCGCACCGCTTCGAACTGATCTTTGGCATCTTTGGTTGCTGTCAGGGATTTGTGGCGCTATGCCGCGGGCATTCTCTACCGCTCAGGGGCATGACATGACCGACGATATCAGCCTCGCCTTCGCCCATCCCGCGGAACGTGCCGCGGCCAGCGCGACTCAGCCCTGCGACCGCATTTCTCTGCGCGACTATACCGTCGAGGTCGAGATCGGCGCATTCCAGCAGGAGCGCGGCCATCTTCAGCGGGTGCGCTTCAACGTGGTTGTCGAGGTCGCGCCGCAGACCGGCGAAATCGACGACGACGTGGATCGCATCCTGTCATACGACAAGGTCACAGAGGCCATCGGTGCCGAACTGGGCGAAGAGCGGATCAACCTGCTTGAGACCCTCGCAGCGCGGGTGGCCGAACGTATCCTGCGCGAGCCGCAAGCGTTGCGGGTTTTCGTGCGGATAGAAAAGCTGGATCGCGGCCCCTTTTCTCTTGGTGTCGAGATCGTCCGCGCCAAGGGCGAAGTGGCGCGCAAGGGGCAAGACCATGTGCAGGCGCCCCACCCGCGCGTCGTCTTCCTCACCAACGAAGCCATCGCGTCGGACCGGTTGGCTGGCTGGATCGATATGCTCTCGGCGGACAAGACGCCTCTTATTCTTTGTGTGGGGGCCGCTTTTGCAACACCCCCGTCGGCAAGCTCGGCCCTTGCCCAGCGGCGGATTGACCTCTTGGCCATCGAACAAAACGCCTGGGTTCTGGCCGCGCGAGATGCGCGCTGCATCGTCGTGGAAACCCGGACCGAGCTTGATTGGGCGATGAGAAACGGCGAGATCACGGTCTGGGCGCCCTCGAAGATCGTCCTCGATTCCGCCCATCGCCCCTCGGCCGGACCCCGCGATCCCTTGGCGCTGGCGGGCTGGTTTGCCGAAGAGATGAAGGCGGCCGAACTGGTCGTGATCGGGGCCGAAGCGCCAGAACTTTCAGTCTCGTGCCGCTCGATCCCCCTAGGAGCGGCAAAGTGACGACCTATCACCAGACGATCGCCCGAAGCGGTTTGCCCCGCCCCGATGCCGCACGGCCCCTTGCCGGAAGCGCGACCGTCTGGTGGCAAGAGGCGCACTGCGGCGGGCGGGATCGCCGCGAAGTCAGACAGGCGGCGCAATTGGATGCGGCAACGCTGGGGCGGCTTTCCGCGCCCCGCGCCAACCTTGCGGGGCTGGCCCTCGATCGGCCGCGCATCATGGTCATCCTCAACATCACGCCCGACAGCTTCTCCGATGGCGGGCAGGTCTTTGCCGTTAACGCCGCGCTCGCCCGCGCCCGCAAGATGGCCACTGAGGCGGATATTCTCGACATCGGCGGCGAGAGCACCCGGCCCGGCTCGGCCGCCGTGCCCGAGAAGGACGAGATCGCCCGCGTGGTCCCGGTGATCGAAGCGATCCGTGCGGCGGGGATCACCACGCCCATCTCGATCGACACGCGCAAGGCCTCTGTCGCCGCGGCCGCCCTCGATGCCGGGGCCGATATTGTCAATGACGTGGCCGCCATGGCCTATGACGGTGCGATGGCCTCTCTGGTGGCCGAGCGCGGCGTGCCGGTCTGCCTCATGCATGCGCAGGGCGATCCCGAGACGATGCAGAACGATCCGCGCTATGACGATGTCGTTCTCGATGTCTATGACTGGCTGGCCGAGAGGATCGAGGCCGCCGAGGCCGCTGGCATCAAGCGGGACAAGATCATCGCCGATCCGGGCATCGGTTTTGGCAAGACGCTGCAACATAACGTGAGTTTGCTTCAGAACTTGTCGCTCTATCATGATCTGGGCTGCCCGATCCTTCTCGGTGCCTCTCGCAAACGGTTCATCGGGACGATCGGCAATGCGCCCGATCCCTTGGACCGGATGGCAGGCTCGGTGGCCGTGGCGCTTCATGGAGCTGCACAGGGTGTTCAGATCCTGCGCGTCCATGATACATTCGAGACAAGACAGGCGCTGAGCCTGCAACAGGCGATTTTCGGGACGGACCTTTCATGAGCCGCAAGCTTTTCGGGACAGATGGCGTGCGTGGCACCGCCAACACCTATCCGATGACAGCAGACCTCGCCCTGCGCCTCGGCGCGGCGGCGGGCCGTTATTTCGCCAACGATGGAGCAAACGGCCATCGCGTAGTGATCGGCAAGGATACGCGCCTGTCGGGCTATATGTTCGAAAACGCGCTGACTGCCGGCCTTGCCTCGACGGGCATGAACGTTTTGCTTCTCGGCCCGGTGCCGACACCGGCTGTCGGGATGCTGACAACGACGATGCGCGCCGATCTTGGCATCATGATTTCCGCCTCGCACAACCCGCACAACGACAACGGCATCAAGTTCTTCGGGCCCGACGGGTTCAAGCTCTCCGATTCGGCCGAAGCCGAGATCGAGGCGCTTCTCGAAGCCGATCCGGCCTACGCGCCCGCCGATCGGATCGGGCGGGCCAAGCGGATCGACGACGGCCGTTTCCGCTATGCGGAGCGGGTCAAGTCGACATTCCCCTCGGGAATGCACCTGACAGGCCTCAAGGTTGTGATCGACTGTGCCAACGGCGCTGCCTATCGTGTCGCGCCCGAGGTGCTTTGGGAACTTGGGGCCGAAGTCATTCCCGTGGGCGTCACGCCAAACGGGCGTAATGTCAACGAGGGCTGCGGCTCGACCAATACCGCCGCTGCCGCCGAAACGATTATTGCCCACGGTGCCGACATGGGTATTTGCCTTGATGGCGACGCCGACAGGGTGATGATCCTGGACGAGACCGGCAAGGTCGCGGACGGCGACCAGATCATGGCGCTGATGGCGGCGCGCTGGGCAGTGGAAGGGCGGCTTGCTCACAAGACGCTTGTCGCCACGGTCATGTCGAACCTCGGGCTCGAGCGGTTCCTTGAAGGGCAGGGCCTGCATCTGGAACGCACCGCCGTAGGCGATCGCTATGTGGTCGAGCGGATGCGCGGGGGGGGGTTCAACCTTGGTGGCGAGCAATCGGGCCATATCGTGATGACCGACTATGCCACCACCGGCGACGGCCTTCTGGCAGGGCTTCAATTCCTGGCTGCCATGGTCGAAACCGACAAGAAAGCGAGCGAGTTGGCACATAGTTTCGAAACCGTGCCGCAGATGCTCAAGAACGTCCGCTATCAGGCCGGACAGAATCCGCTCGAGGCCCGGTCCGTCAAAGACGCGATTGCCGCCGCCGAGGCGGATCTTCTGGACAAGGGCCGCCTTCTTATCCGAAAGTCCGGCACCGAGCCCCTGATCAGGGTGATGGCCGAATGCGAAGACGCGGGCCTTCTGGAGCGCGTGGTCGATGGCATCGTGGCCGAGGTCTTGTCAGCGATCTAGGCCCTCGGGCCAAAGACGCGGATCGGCCTGCGCCACTGGCTTATCGCAAGCCCACAAAGGATCAGACCGAGCGCGGCAAAGAAGCGGAAGGGCAGGTCTTCGCGCAGGACAAAGGCGCCGAAGACAACCGACCAGAGCGGCACTTGATAGTTCACCAATGTCATGAACACGGATCCGGCGCTGCGGATAACGATGACGCGCAAGAGGTTGGCGAGTGCGGTCGGCAGGAATCCGAGGATCAGGATCGCAAGGCCCGAGCGCGTTCCGGCCCAGCCGGGAACCCCTTCGATCGCGAGGGTTGGCGGAATGAGGATCGCCGCGCCGACGATCAACGTTGCAGCGGCCATCGTGATGGGATCGATGGGCGGGCAGCGGCGGGTCAGGATGCTCGAGATGGCATAGGAGACCGTAGCCGCCAGGCAAGCAATCTGGCCGAGCGGGGCCATACCTTCGCCGATCCGGAGCGCGGCAGGGCCGATCAGCACGATGGCCCCGGTAAACCCTACCGCTACACCCGCAAAACGCCGCGCCGACAAGGGTTCGTCGGAAAAGAAATGCGCAAGAGGCAGGACAATCAGGGGAAGAGCCGCCATCGAGATACCGGCAAAGGCCGACGGCACATATTGCTGCCCCCAACTCAGAAGCGTGAACGGCAGCGCGGTATTGAAGGCGCCGATCACGATCAGATGCTTGATCACGCTGCGGTCGGGCAAGGGCCGGCCCAGCGCGACGACCAGCGCCGAAAGGGCAATGGCGCCCAGCGTCGTGCGGGCACAGGCGACCGTGAGCGGCCCGTAGCCCTCAAGCGCGATCGACACGACCATGAATGTCCCGCCCCATATGAGGCCGAGCGCGAAGATCGAAAACCAGTTTGAAGGGGTAGGAGCTTGGGTCATGACGGTGGCTTAGCGCTTCCGAGAACCCTTCGCCAGAGGGTTGGCGTGTCTGTGGCTTCTTGATCTTGCTCAATGCCGGGGCGCCCGGACTGCGATAGGCTGTGGTCATGCTTTTTGGGGGAGGAGAGGATGGTTTTTCTGAAGGCTGGCGCCTGGGCTTTGATTGCCGATGGCCGCAAGGCGCTGTTCGTGCGCAACAGCGGCGACACGAAGGACTATGATCTGCGGGTCGTCTGGCACCGCACAATGGACAATCCCTTGACCCGGGAACAAGGAACTGACCGACCGGGACGCGCCGCCCCCGCTCCGGGAGTGAGAGGTGGGTCGCTTGAGGCGACCGATTGGCACCAGATTGCCGAGGCCAGGTTCGCCGGCGAGGTGGCCGACATCCTCAACAAAGCCGCCGCTGACGAGGCATTCGAAGAGGTGGTGATTGCCGCGCCGCCCAAGGTCTTGTCCGAACTGCGTGATCACCTTTCTGCCAAAGCGGCCGCCACGGTGATCGCCGAGATCGCCAAGACACTGACCGATCATCCGCTCGACAGGATCGCCAAGATCCTCAAAGCCGACCTCGACGCGCTTTGAGCAAGGAAAAGGGGCGCCCGAAGGCGCCCCGATCCACGGGTCCGGAAGGGATCAGTTCTTCGCCTTGTCGACCATCTTGCCCTTGGAAATCCAGGGCATCATGGCGCGGAGTTTTTCACCGACCTGTTCGATCTGGTGCTCGTCGTTGATGCGGCGGGTTGCCTTGAAGAAGGGCTGGCCGACGGCGTTTTCCTGCATGAAGTCGCGCACGAACTTGCCGGTCTGGATGTCGGTCAGGACCGCCTTCATGCGGGCCTTGGTCTCGTCGTAAGGAAGGATACGCGGGCCCGAGACGTATTCGCCATACTCGGCGGTGTTCGAGATCGAGTAGTTCATGTTGGCGATGCCGCCTTCGTAGATCAGATCGACGATCAGCTTCACTTCGTGCAGGCATTCGAAATAGGCCATCTCGGGCTCGTAGCCGGCCTCGACGAGGGTTTCAAAGCCCATGCGGATCAGTTCGACCAGACCGCCGCAGAGGACCGCCTGTTCGCCGAAGAGGTCGGTTTCGCATTCCTGACGGAAGTTGGTCTCGATGATGCCCGAGCGGCCGCCGCCGATTGCCGAGCAGTAGCTGAGGCCGATTTCCATGGCCTTGCCGGTGGCGTCGTTGTGAACGGCAACGAGGCAGGGCACGCCGCCGCCCTTGGAGTATTCGCCGCGCACGGTGTGGCCCGGGCCCTTGGGGGCCATCATGATCACGTCGACGCCGGCTTTCGGCTCGATCAGGCCGAAGTGAACGTTGAGGCCGTGGGCGAAGGCAATCGCCGAGCCTTCACGCAGGTTGTCGTGGACGTATTTGCGATAGGTCTCGGCCTGAAGCTCGTCCGGCATGGTGAACATGATGAGGTCGCACCAGGCGGCGGCTTCGGCGATGCCCATGACCTTGAGGCCTTCGGCCTCGGCTTTCTTGGCCGAAGGCGAGCCTTCGCGCAGGGCGACGACAAGGTTCTTGGCGCCGCTGTCGCGCAGGTTCAGCGCATGGGCGTGGCCCTGGCTGCCATAGCCGAGAATGGCGACTTTCTTGTCCTTGATGAGGTTCACATCGCAATCGCGATCATAGTAGACGCGCATCTTTGCAGTCCTTTGATGGGGTTTCGATTGAGGCGAACCATATCCAATGCGGCGTGGATTGCGAGTGAAGGTCTTTGAGTATTTGAAGGCCAAAAGGAGTTGTTATTCGTAATTCCTAGAGTTATTGAGAAATCTATGCTTGACGATACCGACAGACGCCTTCTGCGCCATCTTCAGGATGATCCCTCGCTGGCCCTGCCGGAACTGGCGGAGCTTTGCGGCCTGACTGCTGGCCGCGCAGGACGCCGCATCGAGAAGCTGCGCGAGGCGGGGATCATTAAGGGGCAGGAGGCGGTGATCGATTGGAAGGCGCTCGGCTTTTCGGTGGAGGTGTCTCTCCGGATCACGCTCGACAAGACCGCCCCCAGCGCATTTGACGAATTTCTCGCAGCCGCTCGCGGCGTCGCCGAGGTCATCGAGATCCAGACCTTTCTTGGCCGTGTCGATGTGCGCCTGCATATCGTCGCCAGAGATTTAGGCCATTGGCAGACGATCTATCGCGACAAGGTCCTTACCCTGCCGCATATCGCCGATATCGAGGCGCTGATGACGGTCGCCACGGTCAAGATGGACGAGGCCCTGCCACTATGACCCCACTCGATGACCTTGACCGCAAGATCCTCGGGGCGCTGGCCGCTGACGCCTCGCTTTCGGCCAGCACGCTCTCGCGCCGCCTCGGCCTAAGCCAGCCCGCCACATGGCGGCGGATGCGGCGGCTGCAGGACGAGGGGATCCTCGCTGGTCGCCGCCTGGTGCTCGATGCCGCAAAGCTCGGTTTTGGCGTGACCGTGTTCCTCGGCATCAAGCTTGCCGCCAAAGGGCGGGTAAGCCTTGAGGATTTCGAACGCGCCGTGACGTCCATCCGCGAGGTGCAGACGGTCGAGCACGTTCTGGGCCTTTATGACTACCGCCTGCGCGTTGTCGCCCGAGACCTCGCCGATTTCGAGCGCGTCCTGCGCCGCCGGATCATGACATTGCCGGGGGTTGGCAACGTCGAGGCCAACGTGCTTTTGTCAGAGGAACGGCTCGCTGGGCCGATCTGACGCGGACCGCAACTTTGCCTTTGCAACCGGACGCCGCGCTGCGTAGGTCTATTCCAGCAAGAGACAGGAGCCCGACATGACGCATTCACCGGTTGATCCCGATGGCCTGATGGAATTCTCGGTGGTCTTTACCGACCGCTCGCTCAACCACATGAGCGCCAAGTTCCAGGGCGTCATGCGCGATATCTCGGCGATGCTGAAGGAGGTCTACAACGCCGATGGCGTCGCCGTTGTTCCCGGTGGCGGCACCTACGGGATGGAGGCGGTTGCCCGCCAGTTCGGCAGCGCCGCCCACGCGATGATCGTCCGAAACGGCTGGTTCTCGTTCCGTTGGTCCCAGATTTTCGACGCCGGCCAGTTCGCCGCCAGGACAACCGTGTTCAAGGCCCGCCAGACCGGCAACGATAGTCGCGCACCCTTCGCGCCCGCCCCGATCGAAGAGGTGACAGCTGCGATCCGCGAGGCGCGCCCCGATGTCGTCTTTGCCCCCCATGTGGAGACGAGCGCGGGCCTGATCCTGCCCGACGACTATATCGCTGCCCTCGCCGAGGCCGCCCATGACGTTGGCGCTCTCATGGTGCTCGATTGCATCGCCTCCGGCTGCGTCTGGGTCGACATGAAGGCAACCGGCGTCGATGTGTTGATCTCGGCCCCGCAAAAGGGCTGGTCCTCGACCCCGGCCGCCGGCCTTGTGATGATGTCTGACCGCGCGATGGCGCGGATGGCCGAGACCACCTCCAATTCCTTCGCTCTCGATCTCAAGAAGTGGCATTCGATCATGGCTGCCTATGAAAACGGCGGCCATGCCTATCACGCCACCATGCCCACCGACAGCCTCGTCGCCTTCCGCGACACCATGGCCGAGACCCGCGACTATGGTCTTGAAAAGCTGCGCGACGCGCAATGGGCGCTGGGCAACGGCGTGCGCGGGATACTGGCGGCCAAAGGCATTCGCTCGGTCGCCGCACCCGCTTTCGCCGCGCCCGGCGTAGTTGTCAGCTACACCGACGATCCCGATGTCCAGAACGGCAAGAAGTTTGCCGCTCTCGGTATGCAGATCGCCGCCGGCGTGCCGCTTCAGTGCGACGAGCCCGCCGATTTCCGCACCTTCCGCCTGGGCCTCTTTGGCCTCGACAAGCTCTACGTCGTCGACGCCACCATCGCCCGCCTCAAGGGCGTTCTCGATCAGGTTCTCTGATCCTTCTTTTGGCGAAAAATACTCCGGGGTGAATGGGCCATCAGGCCCAGAGGGGCAGAGCCCCTTCAGCCCCTGACACCAAGCCCGAGCTGCATCAGGGTCTTGCGCACTGGCGCCGCGCCATAAAGCGCGGCGATCCCCTTGGCGCGCAGGTCGCGCAGGATCGGTGCGCCGGCGATCGAAGCGCGATTGAGGGCGTCGACGCCGCTCACGCGCAGCCGCACCTCGAGGTGCCGCCGCCGCTCATAGGCGTCAAGCATCTGCCTGTCGCCAAGGCCCTCGCGACGTGCGTCGGCCAGCCCGTGCAGGCAGGCGAGGTCGGCAAGGCTCATGTTCAGGCCCTGCGCGCCGATGGGCGGGACCACATGGGCCGCCTCGGCCACCAAGGCGGTGCGGGCGGCGATCATCTTGTCGGCGATCTGACTGATGATCGGCCAGACCTGCCTTGGGCCGATGAGCGTCAGAGCGCCATAGACACCGGCTGAGCGGGCGGTTGCCTCTGCGTTGAACGCTTCCGCTCCAAGCCCTGCAAGCCTCTTTGTCTCGGGGCCGGCGTCCATCCAGACGACCGCCGAGCAGGGTTTGCCGTCGTGATCGGGCAGCGGCACAAGGGTAAATGGCCCGCCCGCCCGGTGCACCTCGGTCGAGACATTGCCATGCGGCCGCTCGTGGGTCACAGCAAAGACCACGGCTTTCTGCCCGTAGCGGGTTGTCTTCACGCCGATCCCCGCCGCTTGTCGCACGGCGCTGTGGCGGCCATCGGCGCCGATCAGGAGCTTGGCCCGAAGGCCGGAGTTGTCACTCAGGTCAACCAGGATCTCGGCGTCCCGCGCGAGCGCCCGGCGAAAGCCGGTGCCGGGCCGGAAATCGACATTGGGCAGCTCTGCAAGCCGCGCCACCATCTCGCGCCGCAAAAGCCAGTTGGGAAAATTCCAGCCAAAGGGCAGGGGGCCGATATCGGAGGCGACGAAATCACGGGCGACGCGCGGCTCGGGCTCTTCGCCGCCGGCATCGACGATCCGCATCACGTCAAGCGGCATGGCGTGCGGCTCGAGCCGTTCCCAAAGACCGGCGGCCATCAAAAACTCGCGCGCGGGCTGCAAGAAAGCTGTGGTGCGGTGATCGGCGCCCGCCGCGCCTGCGTTGGTCACCGGCGGGGCCGGATCGACGATGGTCACCCGGAACCCCGCGGTGCCGAAGGCCGCGGCGGCCGTCAGGCCCGCGACGCCGCCACCGGCGATTACGATATCAGTTTCAGCCCGCATCATGGCCCAGTCATAGGCCCGCTGCATCAAAGGGGAAAGAGGGCTCAACCCAGCTGCGACAGAAAGGCGGCAAGATCGCTGGTGTGATGATGGATATGCGGGTGCGGCAGCGGCTCGGGCCCGACGTGCACGGTCTGCATCCCCATTGCGTGTGGCGCGGCGAGGTTGCGGATATCATCCTCGAACATCGCGCCCTGATCCGCCGCAAGACCATCAAGGGCAAAGACCGCCTCGAATGCCGCCTGTTCGGGCTTGGGGCGAAAGCCCGCGTGCTCGACGCCATAGACCGCATCGAAAATGCCCGTCAGGCCGCGCGCGGCAAGCACCCGTTCGGCATAAGGGCGCGAACCGTTGGTATAGACGATCCTCCGGCCCGGCAGCCGCGCAATGGCGGCGGCGAGGGCGGGGGCGGGGTTCAGATGTCCGAGGTCGATCTCGTGAACTTCGGTCAGATACGGCCCCGGATCGACGCCGTGCTCGTTCATCAGCCCCGCAAGTGTCGTGCCGTATCGCGCCCAGTAGTCCGCACGCAGGCGGTCGGCTTCGGCCCGGTCGACCCCGAGCGAGCGCTGGACGAAGGCAGTCATCCTCACTTCGATCTGATCGAAAAGTCGCGCTTCGGGCGGGTAAAGCGTATTGTCGAGGTCAAAGACCCAGGCGCGGACATGAGAGAAAGAAGCGGCTACCATGGCGCGGACCATAGCAAGCGGGGCAGCCCGCGCAATCTCTTTGGCTTGAATCAGGAAGCACTTGGCGGATAGGCTTCGCGAGCACGGTAAGGACACAACGATGCAAGATGCCCGCAGCCCTCAGAAGGACGCCTATGCGCTGATCCTCGAGGCGATCGACAGTCATATCTACAAGCCGGGCGACCGTCTGGTGGAGAGCGAACTGGCCGAGCGTTTCGGTGTCTCGCGCACGCCGATCCGCGAGGCGCTGCAGCGGCTCGAAACACAGTCGCTCCTGACGCGCGACGGGCGCTCGCTGATCGTGGCTTCGCTGGATCACACCCAGATGGCCGAGCTCTATGTCGTTCGCGGCGAGCTAGAAGGGCTTGCCGCCCGGCTTGCCGCCCGCCATGCGACCCCCGAAGAGGTGCGCGTGTTGCGCGACATGGTCGAGGCCGACCGCAAGCTCATCGGCAATCCCGATGCCCTGGCACGGGCGAACCGCCGCTTTCACAAGCAGATCCATCTCGCCAGCCATAACCGGTTTTTGGTGCAACAGCTCGATCTCGTGCATCGCTCGATGGCGCTGATGGCCACGACCTCGCTTGCCGCCGAAGGACGAGGAGCCGGTGCGCTTGATGAACATCACGCCATTGTCAGCGCCATCGAGATCGGTGACGGCGACGCCGCAAACAAGGCGCTCTGCGAGCATATCTCAAAGGCTTTCATGACCCGGCTCAAGCTTGATGCGGCGTCAGTGGAACGGAATGCCTGAGGCCCGCCTCGGGGGCTGTGATCGAATGCCCATGCGCCGTCTTGTCCCAAAAGAACGGCCGCCAGAGGATTTCCAGTAGGCCCTTGTAGGCGGCGAGCGTGGCAAGCGGGAAATAGGCCTGAAGCGTTATCGCCCACGGCGCGAGCCAGCCCTTGCCCGCGCGGCGTGCGGCGAGGACCGCGACGACGAGGTTGGTCATCTCGCTCATCACAAAGAGCGTGGACAGCGAGATGAAGGCAGCGGGCGGCAGCAAGCCGGCCAGGGGATGGGTTAGACCCAGAAGGATCAACCAGAAGCTCCAGAGCGCAGGGGCCAGCGCAAACTGGCTGAGGGTGCCGAAAAAGAGGATTTGCACCCCAAAGAACCGCCAGGGGCCCAGATCCCGCAGAAGGCGGAGCGGGTTTCGCATATGGACCCCGTACGTCACCGCATACCCCTTGAGCCAGCGCGATCTTTGCCGCACCCAAGGCCAGGCGCGGCAGTTGGCTTCTTCGCCTGTCACGGTATCGACAAGCTCGGTTCTATAGCCAAACCGCGCGAGCCGCAGGCCGAGATCGGCGTCCTCGGTCACGTTGTTGGCATCCCAGCCGCCGATCTCGTCCAAGACGCTTCGACGAAAGAATACGGTTGTGCCGCCAAGCGGGATTGTCAGGCCAAGGCGGGCCATGCCCGGCAGGACGACGCGAAACCATGCGGCATATTCGAGCGTAAAGCACCGCGCGAGCCAATTGGCGCGGCTGTTGTAATAATCGAGGATGCCCTGCAGGCAGGCAACTTCGGGCCCGCGAGCGGCAAAGCGGGCAACGATTTTCCGTATTTGATCCGGAGCCGGGGCATCTTCGGCGTCATAGATCCCGACGATCCGCCCCCGCGCGAAATTGAGGCCATAGTTGAGCGCCCTCGGCTTGGTCTTGATGGTTCCGCCCGGCACCGTGATCGCCCGCATCCAGCGCGGCAGATTTGCGACCGCCAATGTCTCGTGCGTCAGATGATCGTCGGCTTCCAGAAGCAAGATCACATCAAGCAGCGGTGCGGGGTAATCGATGGCGGACAGGCGGCGCAGAAGATGGTTGGCAATCTCGCGCTCCTTGTAGAGAGGGACAAGCAGCGAAACGACTAGCAAACGCTTGGGCAGGGGGGTCTCCCGAACCGGGCCAATAGGTCTCGAAAAAGCGGCAACCGCTGCCGCAATCTTGAGCCCCATGTTCAGTATAGTGTCGTCAGGGCCCAGCCAATCGCCAGGAAGAGCCGCCACACCGGGGCAAATGCGGCAATCGACGCCAGCAGGGCTCCGGCCGCCACGGCGACGATGATCCCCTTCCGTCCGGGCCAGCTGCGGGCGCTGAGCCGGGCATGCGGCAAGGCCTCGGCGCGCGCGACAAGTTCACGCGAGGCCATGGCAACGATGGTTGCCTCGATCTGGCTGGCTGTTGCGACGGCCAGCCGAACCGATCCGAAAAGCTTGGTCAGATAGGGCAGGGCGCGTGAAAAGCCTTCCGGCCGCGCGGCAAGGATGATCGTGCGGCCGCCCACCCGGCGCCAGGGCAGAAGGCCCAGTTGCAGGGCTTGGTCAGCCCCAAGGCGGGCGAGTAGGTTTGGATCGGGCGGCTCTGCCAGGGGATCGACAAGGCCGGCGCCCAGGGTTTCGGCCTCGGCTTCGGCAAGCGTGTCGGACGACAGGAACAGACTGCGAGCCAAGATTTCGGGGAGCGGGGTGTCAAACCTCTCGGCGCCCAACTCGATCTCGGCGAGCCTTCGGCCCGAGGCTATGCCCTTGCGGGCAAGTGTTGCCGCAAGGGGCGAGAGCGGGATGGTCTGTCGCGAACCAGCGCCTGTCTTGCTGAACGTTCCGAAATCCATGTTCACCCCACGGCAAAGCCCTTGGGCTATGGATCACGCAACAGGGTTAACCAGGTCTTAACGGGACTAGGCTTTGCGAGCTTCCATCGCGTTGGCGAAACGCTCGAAAAGATAAAAGCTATCCTGAGGGCCGGGGCTGGCCTCGGGGTGATACTGGACCGAGAAAACCGGCCGCTCGGTCATCCGGATGCCGCAGTTCGAGCCGTCAAAGAGCGAAACGTGCGTTTCCATGACGCCCTTGGGCAGGGTCTGGCTGTCGACAGTGAAACCGTGGTTCATCGAGGTGATCTCGACCTTGCCGGTTTCAACGTCCTTCACCGGATGGTTGGCGCCGTGGTGGCCGTGGTTCATCTTGATGGTCTTGGCGCCAAGGGCAAGCGCCAGCATCTGGTGGCCGAGGCAAATGCCAAAGACCGGAACTTCGCTGCGCGCGAGAACGCCCTGGATCATCGGCACGGCATAGGTGCCGGTCGCTGCCGGATCGCCGGGGCCGTTGGACAGGAACACGCCGTCGGGTTCGTGCGCCAAGACGTCGTCGGCGGTCGCTGTCGCCGGAAGGACGATCACGTCACAGCCGGTCGAGGCGAGGCACCGAAGGATATTGCGCTTGGCGCCATAGTCGATGGCCACGACCTTGTGGCGCGGCGCCTCTTGGCGGGCATAGCCTTCGGGCCAGGCCCAGCGCATTTCGTCCCAGCAGTAGGATTGCGCGCAGGTCACATCCTTGGCCAGATCAAGACCCACCAGCCCCTTGAATCCGCGCGCGGCCTTTACCAGAGCCTCGACATCGAAGATGCCATCGGGATTGTGCGAGAGAGCAACGTGGGGCGCGCCTTGTTGGCGGATCGCGCGGGTCAGACGGCGGGTATCGATACCGCCGATGCCGATCCGGCCTTTGGCAGCAAGCCAACTCGCAAGGTCTTGGGTCGCGCGCCAGTTCGACGGCTCTGTCGGATCCCATTTCACAACCATGCCGGCGGCAACGGGCCTGGCAGTTTCGTCATCCTCGGGGGTGACGCCCGTGTTGCCGATATGCGGGAAGGTGAAAGTGACAATCTGGCCGGCGTAGGACGGATCGGTCATGATCTCCTGATAGCCGGTCATCGCCGTGTTGAAGCAAAGTTCGGCTTCGGCTTGCCCTGTGGCGCCAAAGCCGTAGCCGTAAAAGAGGGTGCCATCTGCAAGAGCAAGACAGGCGGTAGGCTTATCCATTGCGCTATGCGGCATGATCGCGACTCCCCTATGGCCAAATTGATGCGGTCCTAAGGTTTCGGGCGATGAGGGTCAAGGCAGAAGCGCCCCTTACGGCCCGCGATGTGACCCAGCGTCGCCCCTGTTGTCACGAGAGGCAGGGCGGAGTATGAGTCGCGGCCTCGGACCACTGCTCAAAGGCCAGACACATGGACATGAGAACGACGATCAGCGGCGCCCTTAAAGAGGCGATGAAAGCCAAGGATGCCGACCGTCTGTCGACCCTGCGCCTGATCAACGCCGCCATCAAGGACCGCGACATCGCCGCCCGCACAGACGGTGAGGATGCTCAGGTCAGCGACGACACGGTCCTCGCGATCCTTGGCAAGATGGTCAAGCAGCGTCAGGAAAGCGCGCGCGCCTATGAAGAGGGCGGGCGGCTCGAACTGGCCGAGAAGGAGATGAACGAGATCCGCATCATCGAGGAATACCTGCCCCGCCAGCTCGATGACGCCGAAACCGAAGCCGCCGTCGCCGCCGCGATCGCCGAGGTCGAGGCCACCTCGATCCGCGACATGGGAAAGGTCATGGCTGCGCTCAAGGGCAAATACACCGGCCAGATGGATTTCGGCAAAGTCGGCCCGATGGTAAAGGCCAAGCTGGGCTAGGCTGAATTTCACCCGCTAGAGACAGTCCCTGTCCCTGTCATTAGGCTTGTGACATCCAAATCGCGAGCAATCTCATGAAAGTCCTCGTTGTTTTCGATCATCCCCGCCGCGGCTCTTTCAGCGGCGCCCTTCTTGATGCCTTTCTGGAGGGGCTGGCCGAAGCGGGGCACGAGGCAGAGGTTGCCGATCTATACGCCGAAGGGTTCGATCCTCGGATGCCGCTGGCCGACGAGCCCGATTGGGATGATGACGACAAGGTCTATTCCGAGGCTGTTCTCGCCGAGCAGGCGCGGATCGAGCGCAACGACGCGATCGCTTTCTTGTTTCCGGTCTGGTGGTGGTCGTTGCCGGCGATGACCAAAGGCTGGATCGATCGTGTCTGGAACAATGGCTGGTCCTATGGTGCGCGCAAGCTGGCGCTGGATAAGGCGCTTTTGATTGGCGTCGCCGCCAACAGCGAGGATGGGTATCGCAAGCGGGGGTATGACGAGGCGATGCGCGTCCAGTTGCTTGTGGGCATCATGAACTATTGCGGCATCGAAAAAGCAGACCTCGCGCTTCTTTACGATGCTCTGGAGACCGACCAGATCCGCGAGGATATGATTGCAGAGGCTCGGCGGCTAGGACGTGTGTTCTAGACCTCAAACCCCGCCGTAGGATTTCGTGCGGATCAGGGCTGCGTTCAACTGAGGTTCCAGCACGCACCGTTCCTCTTCACTGAGAAACGCCCCGATCTCGACCTCGCGGCCGTCGCCCTTGAGGGTCAGGTAATGCGGCACCGGTCCGCCGGTTGTGTGCATCTGCACCGTGGTCCAGTAGGGGTTGGCCTGCCATTCTTGCATCGGCCCACGCGGGTTGTGGCGGATGAGGGCGATGCGGTCGCGCCGCAGGGTCAGGATCTCAAGCGTGCTGCCATCGCGATAGCTGCGCGAGAGGGCATACCAGAGCCCCGCGACCGCGGCGGCGAGAAAGGGCAGAAGCGCCCAGAGGATCCTGGTGCCGATCATCGCGGCAAGTGGCAGGGCGATCATCCCGATGGTCAGGCCGATGAACACGACGAAACCTGCCTTCGGCAGAGACCGGTAGGGCCAGAGGTGAAGCTCGGCCATCGGCGCGTCGGGCCCGTCCTCCGGCGAGATCCATTCATAAGGCATGGGCCTAGCCGGCGGCCTCTTCCTCAAGCACCTTCTTCGCCGAACGAAAGCATTCGACTGCCTGAGGCACACCGCAATAGATGCCGATCACATGGATGATCGCGCGGATCTCGTCGCGGCTGACGCCGTTGCGAAGGGCGCCTCGGCAATGCAGCTCCCATTCGTGCATCTTGCCCAGAGCGCCGATCATCGCGAGGTTCATCATCGACCGCGTCTTGGGATCGATGACATCGTCGCCCCAGCCAAAGCCCCAGCACCAGGCCGTCATCGCCTCCTGAAACGGGCGCGAGAATTCGTCGGCGGCAGCGAGGTTGTTGTCGACATAGTCCTTGCCCAGCGTCGCACGCCGTTGTTCGAGCCCTTTGAGGAAAAGGTCTTCGTCGAAGATGCCGCTCATGTCTGTCTCCATCGCTTTTGCCCAGCTAGCGTCATTTCGGGTCGCTGTGCCAGTGTCCAACGAAAAA
The DNA here is from genome assembly GCA_030827165.1 of Marivivens sp. GTDB lineage: Bacteria > Pseudomonadota > Alphaproteobacteria > Rhodobacterales > Rhodobacteraceae > RFZI01. The sequence goes on along the minus strand of JAURFB010000007.1, from coordinate 9,497 downwards.
GGCCCCGGAAGTTCCGGGGCCTTTGTCAGTTCGGGTTTTCCCTAGTGGGCGTGGCCCTTGTCCCAGTCGCTCTGCTTGGGGAGCGTCTCGAAAGTATGCTCCGGCGGCGGCGAGGGGAGGGTCCACTCGAGCGTATCGGCCCATTCGTTCCACGGGTTGTTCGCAGTCACGTTGCGCGGGCGCATCAGAACGACGGCCAGCATGACGATGAAGAACACGAAGGATGCGAAGGCGATGAATGCACCGATCGACGAGATGTAGTTCCAGTAGGCGAAGGCCTCCGGATAGTCGATGTAGCGGCGCGGCATGCCCTGACGCCCGAGGAAGTGCTGCGGGAAGAAGGTCAGGTTGGCACCGATGAACATCGCCCAGAAGTGCAACTTGCCACCCCACTCGGGGAACATGCGGCCCGACATCTTGGGCATATAGAAGTAGATGCCCGCAAAGATACCGAACACGGCGCCGAGGCTCATCACATAGTGGAAGTGCGCCACGACATAGTAGGTGTCGTGATAGGCGCGGTCGATCGGCGCCTGGCTCAGAACGATGCCGGTCACGCCGCCCACGGTGAAGAGGAACAGGAAGCCGAAGGCCCAGAGCATCGGGGTCTTGAACTCGAGCGAGCCACCCCACATGGTGGCGATCCACGAGAAGATCTTGACCCCGGTCGGAACCGCGATGACCATCGTGGCCAGCATGAAGTAGGACTGCTGGGTCAGCGACATGCCGACCGTGTACATATGGTGCGCCCAGACGACGAAGCCCAGAGCACCAATGGCGACCATCGCATAGACCATCGGCAGATAGCCAAAGATCGGCTTGCGCGAGAAGGTCGCAATGACGTGGCTGATGATGCCGAAGGCCGGAACGACGATGATGTAGACTTCGGGGTGGCCGAAGAACCACAAGATGTGCTGGTAGAGGATCGGGTCACCGCCACCGGAAGGCTGGAAGAAGGTCGTGCCGAAGTTGCGGTCCATCAGCAGCATGGTGATCGCGCCGGCCAGAACCGGAAGCGACAGAAGGATCAGCCAGGCGGTGACAAAGATAGACCACGCGAACAGCGGCACCTTGTGGAGCGTCATGCCGGGTGTGCGCATGTTCAGGAAAGTGGTGATCATGTTGATCGCGCCGAGGATCGACGAGGCACCCGACAGGTGCACCGCGAAGATCGCGAGGTCCATCGAGATGCCGCCTTCCGAGGTCGAGAGCGGGGGGTAGAGAACCCAGCCGACGCCCGAACCCAGCTGGCCGTTGCCACCCGGTGCCAGCAGCGACGCTACGCCCAAGGAGGTGCCGGCGACATACATCCAGAACGACAGGTTGTTCATGCGCGGGAAAGCCATGTCGGGCGCGCCGATCTGGAGCGGCATGAAGTAGTTGCCAAAACCGCCAAAGAGCGCCGGAATGACGACGAAGAACATCATCAGAACGCCGTGATAGGTGATCATCACGTTCCAGAGGTGGCCGTTCGGGGTGCACTCGGCCGAGGCGTCGGCCATGAAGCGGGCCCCTTCGGCACACATATACTGAACACCCGGCTCCATGAGCTCGAGGCGCATGTAGACGGTGAACAGGACCGAAATGAAACCGACGGCACCGGCGACCCAGAGATAGAGGATACCGATGTCTTTGTGGTTGGTGGACATGAACCAGCGGGTAAAGAATCCCCGCTCGTCGTGGTGATCATGGCCGTGGATGGCGGCGTCTGCCATGTGGCTCTCCCGTATTGGCGTCAATTAAAGGGCAGCACGAGTCAGACCCGTCCCACCGGCTTTGGGGTGGTTCTAGTCGCTCAGGCCAAGGGGGGCAATATTCGAATGTAATATGGCCTTGGGATAAATTGGCGCAGGCGGCCCTAGACGGGGCGGCGGGGCGTGACCGAGGCCTCGAAAGTGCGGCGCAAGGCAAGATCGACATCCTGCATCGTCACCGGCAACCCGAGATCGACGAGGCTCGTGACCCCATGATCCTTGATGCCGCACGGGACAATGCCCGAGAAATGCCCAAGGTTGGGGTCGACATTGATCGACAGGCCGTGGAACGAGACCCATTTGCGCAGGCGTATGCCAAGCGCGGCGATCTTGTCCTCGCGGACCGAGCCATCAATCGCCCGCGGCTTTTCCGGCCTCTCGACCCAGACGCCGACGCGCCCTTCGCGGATTTCGCCCTTCACGTTGAATTCGGCCAATGCCGCGATCACCCAAGTTTCGAGGTCTTGCACGAAGCGCCGCACATCATGCCCGCGCTCGCCAACATCCAGCATCACATAGGCGACCCGCTGGCCGGGGCCGTGATAGGTATATTGTCCGCCGCGTTTGGACGTGTAGACGGGAAACCGCTCCGGATCGGTCAGGTCTTCGACCTTGGCGCTGGTTCCGGCGGTGTAGAGCGGCGGATGCTCGACAAGCCAGATCGCTTCATCCGCCTGCCCAAGAGCGATCGCCTCGGCCCGCGCTTCCATGAAGCCGACAGCGGCGTCATAGTCGGTCAGCCCGTCTGAGGTGATCCATTCTACCATGCGTTATCCGGGGAGAAGCCCTGCGTCCTTCACAGCCTGCACATAGGTGCGGCTCACCGGAATGTCACGCCCGTCCGACATGGTCAGGACCGCCTTGGCCCCCTCACGCCGGGCGGTTGCAACCTCGCCGGTCGCGACCCAGTGCGAGCGATGCACATGAAGGCCGGCCGTCGGGTCGGCCTCGGCAATCGCATCAGAAAGGCGCAAGAGCACAAGGGCGATACCTTTGCTGGTCGCGACTTCGGTATAGTGAACTTGCACCGACAGCGAGATCAGCCTACCTCGTTTGGAAAGATCCATCCTCTGCAGGATGCGGGGCGTTTGCGCTGTCGCTGACTCTGCCGTCTCGCTTTTCAAGCTCTGCGTGCTGCGAGCGAAATAGACGATGATCCCGGCGACGACCATCCCCACACCCAGCACATTGACTCCAAGCGACAGGATCTCGCCTGCCGATCGAGGGGAATTGCCGAGAACCAGCCAGTTGATGACGATGACCTCGACAAGCACGACGAGGGCGATCGCCAAGGTGATGACCGGAAAGCCGATCGCGAGGGGCGGTCTGGTCCGCGCGAAGCGGTAGGTCAGAAGCGCAACCACGAGATTTCCGGAGAAATACGTCACCACAGCAATCAGCCCCCAATAGCCGATCCGCGGGGCAAGCCGCATGGCGCTTTTGGTTCCGAACGGGCCCGACAGCCCAAGGATCAAAGCCAAGGCAGCAAGCGTCACCCAGACCCGCGGCGAGCGGGCCTGCCTTTGCATTTCACGAAGCGCAAGGCGGATCGGAGTGCGGTCTGCGATGGCGTTGTCCCTTTCCGCGTATCCGCGCTGGAACGGCGCGGGGGGCTGTTTCAAGGCTTTGGTCAATCAAACCAAGGAGTGATTGAAATGACAATGATTCAACAAGTTCTGCAAGCCGGACCCGCCGTGACGCTGCACGTTGTCTCGGCCCTTCTCGCCGTGGCTCTGGTGCCATTTGTTCTCTTCCGCAGACGGCGGGACAGGATCCACAAGACGACGGGGTATGTCTGGGTGACCTCGATGGCTCTCGCTGCGGTCAGCTCGTTCTGGATCAGCGGGATGAGGCTTGTGGGGCCATTCAGCCCGATCCATCTGATGGCGGTCTTCACGATTTGGGCGCTCTATGTGGCGATCCGTCATGCGCGCCACGGCAACAGGCGCGCCCATGAAGGCGTTATGCGCAACCTCGCCTTCTGGTCGCTCGGTGTGGCGGGAACCTTGGCGTTCATGCCCGGCCGCCTGATGTCGCGGATCCTCTTTGAAGAGAACCAGGATCTCGGTTTCGCCCTGGTCCTGATGGCTGCAATCGCGGCGATGTTGATCGGAAAGGTCTTCGATCGGGGGTCGAAAAGACCGCAGGAAAAAACCGCGCAATAGGGCCGATTTTACTCTTCACTTCCCCCGAATCCTTCGCTATTCAGCGCCTCACCGATCCAGACGTGCGGTCGTGGCGGAATTGGTAGACGCGCAGCGTTGAGGTCGCTGTTCCTTAACCGGAGTGAAAGTTCGAGTCTTTTCGACCGCACCATCACGAGGCGGGCCCCAGGGCCCGCCTCTTGTGTTTTGGGGGTCACGGCAAAACCGACAACCACCCCCACGCCGTCAGGATCGACGCGGCCGTGGCAATCAGCACGGTCGAGGCGGCGACGCGGCGGGCGGTGCCGTACATATTGGCAAAGACATAGGCATTGACCCCCGGCGCCATGGCGCTGGTCAGCACAGCCGAACGCAGCGGCGCCGTGCCAAGGTGGGTCAGTTGCGAGAGGCTCCAAGTGATTGCTGGGTGCAGAAGGAGCGAAATCGAGACCGCATAGAGGATCACCCGCATATCGCCCTCGGGGCGGTAGCGGTAAAGCACGCCGCCCAGCCCGAAAAGCGCGGCCGGAAGCGCGGCGCGGGCCATGAGATCAACCGCGTCGGTCAGGACACCGGGCATCGGCAGGCCCGACAGGTTGACCCCAAAGCCAAGCGCGATCCCGACGATAAGCGCATTGCGGAACGCTGCCTTCACGACCTTGCCGGGAAGCGCGGCAAGGCTGCCACCGCGGTTGCGGACAACCTCCATCGCCGTAATCCCGACGAGATAACAGAAGGGGGCATGGACGGCGATGATCGCGTAGTTGGCGTCAAGAGCCTCAGGGCCATAGGCCCGTTCGGTGATTGGCAGGCCGAGAAGGACCGAGTTGGAAAAGAGACCGCAAAAGCCGATGGCGACGGAATCTTCCCATGTCCGCCCAAAGATGAACCGTGCGCCGAATAGCCCTGCGAAGAATCCTCCAAGGGCACCGGCGTAAAAGGGGAAAAGCAGCGCCAGATCGAAGTTCTGACCCAGATCCAGCTCGGAGATCGCGCGGAACAGAAGGCAGGGAATGGCAAAGCCTTGGGTGAACTTCATCAAAAGGTCTATGCCGTCGTCGCTGAAATACTTGGTCCAGACGGCGACATAACCAAAGCCCAGGACAATGAAGACCGGCAAGATCACGTCGATAAGCGCGGCCATGTGCTCTCCTTGCCCGCGCCTCTCCTGCGCCTAGGCGTCAAACTCGATTTCCATACCGTCAAAGGCGGGGGTGACGTGATCGGGCGTTTCGGCCTCGGCGGCCGAATAGTCGATATCGGCGTGCATATCCGTCAGGATTGCCCGCTTCGGCGCGGCGCGTTCGATCCATTCGAGCGTTTGGGCGAAATGCGAATGGGTCGGGTGTGGCGTGCGGCGCAGGGCATCGACGATCCAGACATCAAGATCCTTGAGCGCCGTCTGCCAGACCGGTTCGGGGATGGTCGCGACATCGGGCAGATAGGCGACGCCGCCGACGCGAAAGCCGAGCGCGTCGATCGAGCCATGGTTCACCTGAAACGGCGTCAGGGTGATCGGGCCGCCGGCGCCAGTCACTGTGACCGGCCCGTCTAAGGTGTTAAGCTCCAGGATCGGCGGATAGGGCGAGCCCTTGGGCTGCACAAAGGCATAGCCAAACCGCGACACGAGCGAATCCGAGGTCTCGCCGTCGGCCCAGACCTGAAGCCGTTCGCGCGTGTTGAAAACGACCATCCGAAGATCGTCGATCCCGTGAACATGGTCGGCATGGGCATGGGTATAGAGCACACCGTCAAGATGCCCCACGCCCGCATCGAGAAGCTGCTGGCGCATATCGGGCGAAGTGTCGATCAAGGCGCGGGTTGTCCCGTCCGGCCCTTCGCGGCTGATGAGCACCGAACAGCGGGTGCGCAAGTTGCGCGGGTTGGTCGGATCGCAATCGCCCCAATAGTTGCCAAGGCGCGGAACGCCCCCGGACGAGCCACAGCCAAGGATTCTGAGGGTGTGGCGCGCCATCAGAGGGGCCTCCAAGCGGCGGCCTTCGAGAACAGCCGTTCGAAATTGGCCGAGGTCGCGGCGGCGAACTCTTCGTAGGTCACGCCGAAGGTTTCGGCCCCGACCTTGGCCGTATGCGCGGTATAGGCCGGCTCGTTGCGGCGGCCACGGTGCGGCGGCGGGGCGAGGTAGGGGCTGTCGGTCTCGACAAGGATACGGTCGAGCGGGGCGGCCGCGAAGATCTCGCGCAGATCGCCGCTTTTCGGGAAGGCGGCGATGCCGGACATTGAAAGATAAAACCCCAGATCGAGCGCTGCCTTGGCAAGCCCCGCGCCCGACGAAAAGCAATGCATCACGCAAGTATAGGCACCGTTGCGATAGCCTTCGGCAAGGATCGCCGCCATATCCTCGTCCGCGTCGCGCGCATGGATGATGAGCGGCAGGCCTGTCTCACGGGCGGCGTCGATATGGATGCGCAGCGACTGGCGCTGCAACTCGGCGCTTTCGGGGGTGTAGTGGTAATCAAGGCCGGTCTCGCCGATCCCGACCATCTTGGGATGGCGGGCGAGGGCGATGAGATCATCCACCGAAACCAGAGGCTGCTTTTCCACGCTCATCGGATGGACGCCGGCCGCGTAGAAGACCCCCTCATGTCCCTCGGCAATGGCGCGGACCTTGGGCTCGTTTGCAAGTCGCGTGCAGATGGCGACCATTCGGGTCACGCCTACTGCGGTGGCGCGGGCCACCACATCGCCGATCTCACCCTCGAAATCGGCGAAGTCGAGATGGCAGTGGCTGTCAACGATGGCGGGTGGCAGGGTCACGGGAGTGCGTCTCAGGCTGCGGTGACGCCCTGCGCCACCTCTTCGATCCTGAACAGCATATCGAGGATCAGCGCTGCGGGGTCAAGATTGACAGCCCGCCCATGCCGGATGCGAGCGCCGAGATCTTGCTGAAGTGTCGCCCAGCGGCGGGCGGCACGATCATCGGGCGCGATCCGGCCGATGAGCCGCGCTTCGCCCGGTGCGCCCTGGCGGTCGGGTTCGCCCAGAAGTCCCGCACGCGCGGTGCGGGCGATGAACTGATCGAGCAAGTCGATCACAAGCGGAAAGCGGATCTCGGCCCCTTTTCCGGTGCAACTTTCGGCCAACGCCAGCGCGGTGGGCCGGTCGATATGCGGCAGGCGGGACAGAAGGGCGATCAACTCGGCATAGAGCGCAAGGCCATCATGCATGGCAAGCCGCACCCCTTCGCCCACCGATCCGCCGGTAAGAGCGGTCATCGCCTCTCGCTCGTCGACATGGACGCCGGCCTGATCCATGGCGGCCGCCATTTCCTCGGCCTGAAGCGGCACGCAGCGCAATTCGCGGCAGCGCGAGCGGATCGTCGGCAGAAGCCGCGCGGGCTGATGCGCGACGAGGAGGATCGTCGTGCGGGCGGGGGGCTCTTCCAGCTCTTTCAGGATCGAGTTGGCGGCGGTCACGTTCATCTCGTCGGCGGCATCGACGATCACCACACGCCGCCCGCCGTCGGCCGCTGACATATGGAAGAATTTCTTGAGATCACGCACCGGCTCGGCGGTGATGTCCGCCTGCAACCTGCCGGTCTTTTCATTGACGGCGCGCCGGATCACCGCAAGGCGCGGATGGCTTCCGGCGAGGATGAGGCGCCGGTCGGGGTGATCGGGCGAAAGATCGAGGGTCTCAGGTTTTGTCGGGTCCTCACCGAACAGTCCGCCGCCTGCGTCCTGCGGACCCTCGGCCAAGAGGAAGGCGGCAATGCGATAGGCGAGGGTGGCCTTGCCGACCCCTTTCGGACCGGTAACAAGCCAGCCTGAATGCAAACGGCCGGAGTTATAGGCCGCCAGGAAGTCGGCTTCGGCCTTTTCCTGTCCGATCAGACGCAAGGTTTCGCGGGGATGGGGGGCGCCCTGGATCCGGTCGGGCTCTGGGTGGTCGTCGCTCATCAGGTGTCCCCGACGATCTCGGCGATCTCCGTGGCGATGGCGGCGGCGTCGCGGTTGCCATCGACCAGGACACAGCGCTTGGGGTAATCGTGGCAAAGGGCGAGAAAGCCGTGGCGCAGGGTCTCTTGAAAGCCGAGGCCAAAGTCCTCGAACCTGTCTTCGCCCGACTTGCGCGCAAGGCCGCGCTTTAGCGCCTGTTCGGGATCCATATCAATGACAAAAGTCAGGTCGGGTTCCCGGCCGATCATCAGCGCATGAAGCTTGTCGACCGTGCCGCGCAGGTCGCCCCGCGTTGCGCCCTGATAAACGCGGGTGGAATCGGCAAAACGGTCGGAGACGACCGTCTTGCCTTCGGTCAGCGCCGGCAGGATCGTCTTTTCCAGGTGGTCCCGGCGGGCGGCGGTGAAAAGAAGGATTTCGGTCTCGGCCGACCACCTTTCGGGATCGCCTGTCAGCAACAGCTGCCGGATTTCCTCGGCGCCGGGGCTGCCTCCGGGTTCGCGCGTCAGGACAATCTCTTGCCCTTCCGCCCGCAGCCGCTCGGCCAAGAGACGGGCCTGCGTGGACTTGCCAGACCCGTCGATCCCTTCAAAGGTGATGAATCGGCCCTCAGCCATCTGCGGCGCTCAGCGTGTCCGCCGCAGAGGGGGAAATCTTGCGCAACAGCACCATCGCCGCCGTCTTGAGGCGAACCGCAAAGCCGCCCTGCGCCACATCGGCATCGGCAACCAGCGGCACCCGCACTTGCGGTAGCTCGGGGCGGGTAATGACCAGTTCGCCCATGGCTTGACCGGCACGCACCGGGGCCTCGACCGGGCTGTTATAGATCACTTCGGCCGAGATGTCGGCGCCGCCAAAGGTCGGAACAAGGAGCCTGACATCTTCAGTCACCGTCAGCCCGACCGTTTGCGCCTCTCCCATCCAGACCCCCGCCTTGCCCAGCGGCGCCCCCGCCTTCAAAAGCTCTCTTTCGGCAAACTGGCGAAAGGCCCAGTTGAGGATGCGCTCGCTTTCTTCGGCGCGGGCTTCGGCACTGTCGAGACCGGAAATCACGAAGATAACCCGCCTGTCGCCCTGTTTGGCCGAGCCGACAAGCCCATAGCCCGCCTCGATCGTGTGGCCGGTCTTGAGGCCATCGGCCCCCATGCCTAGCGCGAGGATCGGGTTGCGGTTTTGCGAATTAGAGGGCACGCGCCCGTCGAAATGATATTCCTGTTCACTGAAGAGAGGATAGTGGGTCGGGAAATCGCTGATGATGTGATCGGCAAGAATGCCAAGATCCCGCATCGACATCAGGTGCCCGATTGCCGGCCAGCCGTTGGAATTTGCGAAGGATGAGTTCGTCATCCCAAGCTGGCGCGCCCTGTCTGTCATCAGACGGGCAAATCCGGCCTCGGTGCCATCAGGGGAAAGCGCCTCGGCAATGACCGCGCTGGCGTCGTTGCCGGACACGACGATGATCCCGCGCAGAAGATCCTCGACCGAAACCCGCTCGCCCGAGCGCAAGAACATCGACGATCCCTTGTAGTCCATTGCGTGCTGCGAGACGAGCAGCTCGTCCGTGACATGGAGCCGCCCGTCGCGGATCGCTTCGAAGGCCATGTAAAGCGTCATCAGTTTCGACATCGACGCCGGCGGCAAGGGGGCGTCGGCGTTCTTGGCAAGCAAGATCGTGCCGG
>JAURFB010000073.1 GCA_030827165.1 Marivivens sp. | reverse complement strand
CACGCAGCATACCCTGTCCGCACAGCACCTCAACATGCCGCAACTTCGTGACAATCTCTTCCGGCTTGTGTCGTTTGATTCCCATCTTCGATCCTCCAATTCCTAACTATAGGGGCGGACCAAATCAGTGGGGGAGGATCATGGTTTGAGCGCCTTGTTTTGGGCCGGCCCATTCCTGGTCTTGCCGGGAAAAGGGTGTCGCCCCCTTTCAGCGCCTCATAGCTACTATGCTGGATCTACAAGACGAGACCTTCTCGGGATCTGTGCAGCAGAGTCCGCACACGCTGCACTGCCTGCGTGCAACGGGTTGCACGAATACCGGCCGCTAACGCGACGCAAGGTCTCGCGACGGGCCAAGGTCTCGGAAGAGGAGTGGCCGGTGACCGGCCATCGCGCAAGTTCTGCCAGAATCTGAATTGACTCGAATCAGTGACCTCGCCTATGACACCGATGTCATGACACCGATGTCATAAGAACTCGGATCTCGACGCGGAGGGAACCATGGCCACGATTTACGATGTCGCAAAGGCGGCAGGAGTATCGCCCAAGACGGTGAGCCGCGTGCTCAACGGCGATGCGCCTGTTGGCAAGGAAACGCGCGACGCGGTCAAAAAGGCCATGGCCGTTCTCGGGTATGTTCCTTCAAACGCAGCGCGGATGATGCGGTCATCGAAGTCCGGGCTGATCGGGCTAATCACAGGCGCTATTTCCAGCAAGACCACGGAAACCGAACCCAAGGGCCTTCCGGACCTTTTGATTGTCCAGGGCATTCAGAACGTAATGTCGGCGTCGGGTATGACACTGATGATCGCCGACACCGGTGGCCGCGCTAGCCGGGTGCCGCACCTCGTGCGAACATTCCTTGAGCATCGTGTGGAAGGGCTGATCTACGTCGCGGAATACCACCAGTGCGTCGAGCTTCCTAAAACACCAGCCGATTGCCCGTTGATACTCGCCAACTGCTATGACGACTTCGGGACCCCCTCGGTTCTGCCGGACGATTGGCGCGGGCAGCGCGATCTAGTCAGGCAGATGATCCGTTCCGGACACAGACGAATTGGTTATCTCTCCCTTCCGCGCGAGATGGATGCGGCCCGCCTTCGGGTTCAGGGTTACAAGGATGCTCTGGCCGAGGCAGGGATCGACTTTGATCCGGCCCTCGTATCGACCGGCTATATGGATGATAGGGATCGATCAGCCTCTTTGCTTTGGGACGCGATTGACAAGATCCTCGGCCTGCCGGAGCCGCCGACCGCGTTGTGCTGCGGCAACGACGAAATGGCCATGCGGGTTTATGGCATTCTGCGCACCTGCGGGCTGCGCATGCCCGAGGACATCTCTGTCGCGGGCTACGACAATTACCGTGCCATTGCCGAAACGCTCTATCCGCCGCTGACCACGGTTGAACTGCCCTACGTCGCCATGGGCGCGCGGGCGGCAGAATGGCTAGTCTCGCTCATCAAGGGCGACACCACCCGACAGACAAACCCGACGCTTGTGTCGGGTCCTGTATCCTGGCGGTCCTCGGTGACCGTCATGAACCATCCGGATGCCAACACCATCCGGTTTCCATCACCCAACGGGAGGAACACCCAATGAAATTTCTGAAACTTTCGGCTGGCGCCATGGCGCTGACCGCTGGTCTTTCGGGCCATGCCTGGGCCCAGACGGCCCTGACCATGTGGTATCACGGGGCCGGCAATGAAGTGGAAAGCCAGATCATCAACCAGATCGTTTCCGACTTCAACGCGAGCCAGTCCGACTGGTCGGTGACGCTCGAGAGCTTCCCGCAAGGCGCGTATAACGACTCGGTCGTCGCTGGCGCCCTGGCTGGCAGCCTGCCTGACATCCTCGACGTTGACGGTCCTGTCATGCCGAACTGGGCCTGGTCGGGCTATATGCAGCCGCTGCAGATCGACGAGTCGGTCATCGCCAACTTCCTGCCCGGTCCGAAAGGTTACTGGGATGGTAAGCTCTACTCGATCGGTCTGTGGGATGCGGCAGTAGCTCTCGTGACCCGTCAGTCCTATCTGGACGAGCTGGGCCTGCGTACCCCGACCCTCGACCAGCCCTGGAACGCTGAAGAATTCCAGGCCGCTCTGGACGCCGCCAAGAATTCCGGCAAGTTCGACTATGCGCTTGATCTAGGCACGGCCTGGACCGGTGAGTGGTATCCCTATGCCTTCTCGCCCTTCCTGCAGTCCTTCGGTGGCGACATCGTTGACCGGTCGACCTACCTGACCGCCGAAGGCGCGCTGAATGGCGAGGCCGCGATGACCTTCGGTCATTGGTGGCAGGATTTGTTTGCCAACGGCTATGCCCCGGCAACTCAGGACGGCGCCGACCGCGACACCGGCTTTGCCAATGGCAAATACGCCTTCTCGTGGAACGGCAACTGGGCGGCACTCGGCGCACTGTCGACCTTTGACGACACCGTCTTCCTGCCGGCGCCCGACCTGGGCAATGGCCCGAAGATCGGTGCGGCCTCGTGGCAGTTTGGTGTTTCGGCCTCGTCCGAACATCCCGATGGCGCCTCGGCCTTCATCCAGTTCGCGCTTCAGGACAAGTACCTGGCCGACTTCTCGAACGGCATTGGTCTGATCCCGGCCACTGCGGCTGCCGCTGCGATGACCGAGAACTACAAGGACGGTGGCCCGATGGCTATGTTCTTCGGCCTGACCGAAGCCCAAGCCCTCGTGCGTCCGGTAACCCCGGGCTACGTCGTCGAAGCCAAGGTCTTTGAAAAGGCCCTCGCCGACATCGCCAATGGCGCCAATGTCGAAGACACGCTTGACGCAGCCGTCGACGAGATCAACGCCGACATCGAGAGGAACGGCGGCTACGGCCACTAAGGTTTCCTCCCTAGGAAAAAGGCGGGTTCCGGCAGAGACTGCCGGTGCCCGCACCCCAAAACCCGAAGATCAGGATCATGCAGATGGCATCCAAACTCACACAATCGAACCGGGCGGGCTGGCTCTTTGCCTTGCCGGGTTTTGGGTTGATGGTCGTCTTCATCATCCTGCCCTTCTTCTTTGCGATCAGCCTGTCATTCACCAACCAGAGGCTCATCTCTCCCAACCCGACCGAATGGGTCGGTCTGGCAAACTATCGCCAGTTGCTCGGGATGGGCATGATCACGCTCGACGCTGTGACGGACGAGTCGGGCCAGATCGTGCGTGACGACACTGGCGCGCCAACCTATCCGCGCCTGCGCGAATACACCCGAAACAACCCGGACTATCCACATCTGGATGGCATGAAGCAATGGTTCAGCTTCGGGCGCGGCGGCGAGGCGCGAACCTTTGTCCTGGCCCGCGATCTGGTCTTTCTGACCGCTGTAAAGAACACCGTCGTTTTCGTGCTGGTCGTGGCCCCGGTGCAGGGGGGGCTGGCTTTGGTACTGGCCCTTCTGATCAACCAGAAACTTCGAGGCATCAATATCTACCGGACGATCTACTTCATGCCCGTCGTCGTCTCGATTGTCGTCGTCTCGCTGCTCTGGCGGTTCATCTATGACGGCAACAACGGCCTCTTAAACAATATCTTGGACTTTCTCAGTTTCGGCTATTTCGAGCCGGTCAACTGGCTCGGCAATCCGAAAACGGCATTCGGGTCCATCATCGGGATGTCGATCTGGCAGGCGGTGGGTTTCCACATGGTGATCTGGCTCTCGGGTCTCCAGACGATCAGTCCGACGCTTTACGAAGCCGCCGAGATCGAAGGATCGTCCAAATGGCAGACCTTCCGTTATGTGACCTGGCCCGGCCTTCGCAATACGGCCATTCTCGTTCTCATCGTGATCACGATGCAGGCCTTCGGCCTTTTTGCCCAGATTGACGTGATGACCAACGGCGGTCCGCTCGACAGCACACAGACCATCGTGTTCCAGGCGGTCGAGCGCGGCTATGGCAAACAGGACATTTCTGGAGGTTCGGCCATCTCGGTTCTTCTCTTCCTCATTGTTCTGTCAATCTCGCTCTTCCAGCGCTGGCTGACCCGCGAAAGGACCTGACATGGCAATCGTCACCCCCGAAAATCGCGGCCTGCGCCTTGTCGTCCGCTACACGGTCCTGACCATCATCGCGGTGATCTTCTGCTTCCCGCTGGTCTTCATGATCATGTCCTCCTTCAAGCCGTCGCAGCAACTTCTGACCGATACCGGCAGCCTTCGGGCATTCCTTCCGGTGGGGGATCTCAGCTTCGACAATTACATCGAGGCGTTCGCGCGCGCGCCCATCGGGCTCTTTGTCTTCAACTCGATGTTCGTGACCGGGACCACCGTCATCCTGACGCTGCTGATCTGTTCGATGACGGCTTTCTCGTTCGTCTATCTGAAGTGGCGCGGACGTGGATTGGTTCTCTCGATCATTCTGGCCACCCTGATCGTACCCTTCGAGACGATCGTCATCCCGCTGCTACTTCTCGCCTCGAAGCTGCCCTGGCTTGGCCTGCATGGCATCGAATGGGGCTGGCTCAACTCTTACCGAGTGCAAATCATACCTTTCGTGGCCGATGGCCTGACGATCTTTCTCTTCGTGCAGTACTTCAAGGATCTGCCCGGCGAACTGATCGAGGCTGCTCGGGTCGAGGGCGCCAGCTGGCCGCAGATCTACCGCCGGATAGTCATGCCGCTCTCCGGGCCGGTTATGGCAACCGCCGCGATCCTGAAGTTCCTCGCCATGTATAATTCGTACCTTTGGCCGCTGATGGTCGTACAAAAAGAGCAATACCGTCCAGTGATGGTCGGCCTTCAGTACTTCTTCCAGCTCAACATCGCCTGGGGCGAGATCATGGCCTATCTGAGCCTGATCACGGTTCCGGTCCTCGCCTTCTACCTTCTTCTGCAACGCGCCTTCATCGCCTCGATCGCATCGACCGGCGTAAAGGGCTAAGAAACGGACATCACGATGGTTATCGAACTCAAGGATCAATGGATCTGGGACAGCTGGTATGCCCATGACGGCCAGCGCTGGCACGGGTTCTTTCTCAAGGCAGACAAGAGCCTGATCGACCCCGACCTGCGGCACATGAATGTCACGCAAGGCCACGCTGTCAGCGACGATCTGGTGAACTGGGAACACCTCGGCACCTGCCTCACGCCATGGCGCGACGGCCCGGCCTGGGATGACAAGACGACATGGACCGGTTCTGTCGTGAAGGACGACACAGGTCTCTGGCACCTCTTTTATACCGGCACTCGGAAGTCCGAGTCCGCAATGCATCAGCGTATCGGTCACGCCACCTCGACCGACTTGCACAATTGGGAACGTGTGGGCGACGGTCTCTGCCTCGACATGAGCGGGCCAAACGTGCGGTACTACGAGTCCGAATACATGGCAGGCCACTGGCATGATCGCGCGATGCGTGACCCTTGGGTGATGCGTGACCCCGCCGGCGACGGCTGGATCATGTATTTTACCGCCCGTGCGCCCGGAATTGCCGAGCCAAACGCCGGTGGCGCGATTGGATTTGCCACGTCGAAAGACCTGATCCGCTGGGAGTTGCAGCCACCGGTGTTTGTCGGGGGCTACGGCCAGCTTGAAGTGCCGCAAGTCTTTGCGGTGGATGGCAGGTGGTATTGCCTCTTCTGCACTGCCGCCGAACATTGGTCGAAAGAGCGCATCGCCAACGCTGGCGTCGCGCCTGTCACCGGCAACCATTACCTGATCGCGGAAGATCCGCGTGGGCCCTGGGCGGTAGCGCCGGGTTTCCTCGACGGCGATCTGCCTTGCCGCCGCTATGCGGCCCGGATCGTAGATACCGGCGCGGGTCTGGTCATCCTCGGCTTCGCGGATGGCGGCAAGGACCAGTTTGGCGGCTATGTGATGGACCCCGAGCCAGTAGAAGTGGATGACAAGGGCCTGCTGCACGTTGTGCCGGCCAGAAAGGCTGCAGAATAATGGCAAACGTCGTTCTGAAAGACCTGCGCAAGAGCTATGGCAACGTCGATGTGATAAAGGGCGTCGACCTCACGATCAATGACGGCGAGTTCTGCGTTTTTGTCGGCCCCTCGGGCTGCGGCAAGTCCACCCTTCTACGGATGATTGCGGGGCTGGAGGACATCACTGGCGGCTCCCTCGCCATCGGGGACAAGGTCGTCAACGAGGTACAGCCCAAGGATCGTGGCGTCGCAATGGTGTTCCAGTCCTATGCGATCTTCCCGCATATGACAGTGCGTGAGAACGTGGAGTTCGGATTGACCATTGCCAAGGCAACGAAGGCCGAGAAGGAGGCCAAAGTGGCCGAGGCCGCGCGGATTCTGCAAATGGAACATCTGCTGGATCGTCGCCCCAGCCAATTGTCAGGAGGTCAGCGTCAGCGCGTCGCGATCGGCCGTGCCATTGTCCGCAAACCGGAAGTCTTCCTGTTCGACGAACCGCTTTCAAACCTCGACGCATCCCTGCGCATGGACATGCGAATGGAGATCGGCAAGCTGCACAAGGACCTTCGCGCGACGATGATCTATGTGACCCATGATCAGGTCGAGGCGATGACCCTTGCCGACAAGATTGTCGTGTTGCGCGACGGGATCGTGCAGCAGATCGGCGCGCCGATGGACCTTTATCATCATCCGGCCAACCTCTTTGTGGCGGGCTTCATCGGCTCGCCGTCAATGAATTTTCTCGATGTCGAGGTCAAGGGCCGCGACGGCGATGCACTGGTGGTCAGCAACGGGGCGCTCGACCCGGTTGGAGTGCCGTCAACGCTCGAGGCTACAACCGGTACCAGGCTCAAACTTGGCATCCGTCCGCAATACCTGCGTCCCTCGACCGACACGCAAGCGGGCAAATTGCATGGGACAGTGACGTTGACCGAGCGGCTTGGCAGCGAGACCGTGGTCAACCTGCGATTGACCGACGACAGCGCGCTGATCGCAGCGCTGGGTGAGGACGCAATCTTCGACCGAGGTCGCAACGTCAGTTTGTCCTTTGATCCCACGCGGGCGCATCTTTTCTTCGCGGAATAGGACCTGGGATTGCCTCGAATGACAAGGCCCGACGCCTCTCTTCCGGGGTCTTTTGACAAACCTCACATGTGGCCAGCGGAACTGACCGGCGGACACGCCTATACCGCAAGAGCCGCGAAGTTCTGGATGACGTTGGTGCCTCTGGCAGAGATTTGAGCTTTGTCGATCATATGGGCGGGCGCGATCCCGGCGATGATCTCGGCGGCCGAATGGACTGCCCTGCAATTCAACATACGGCGGGCAATCCTTCTGACATCACGGTGGCCCATTTCCGGGGTATTGTTGAGATATTTCAATTTCCGATGTTTGATTGCCCGCCCGACGGGGGCATGCCAGGATCACCCCTTGCCAGCGCCTGTCGCAAAACTATGGTCGGCATCAGAACCGAGAGGTGCCCCATGCCCGACTTTCAGGTCTTCGACGGCCATAACGATTTCCTCTATCGCCTTCAGACCAACCCCGAGCGCCGCTACGCTCTTTGGCCGAAAGGCGACGGCTCGGGCCACCTCGATCTGCCACGGATGCGCAAGGGCGGCTTTGTCGGCGGCTTTTTTGCTATCTATATTCCCTCGCCCGAGGCCGATCCCAAGATCGACCGCGAGGCGCTGATGAACGAGCCGACCTACGATTTCCCGCTCGATCCCCTAATCGATCATGTCGCGGGCCAGCCCTTCGCTTGGTCGGAGGCCTGCCATTTCCAGTGGATGGAACGCGCCGCGCTGGGCGCCTTCCGCATCTGCCGCACGGGAGCCGATGTGCGCGCCGCTATAGCCGACGACGCGGTGGCAGGCATCCTGCACATGGAAGGAGCCGAGGCGATCGATCCTGATCTTGAAGGGCTCTACCTCTGGCACGCCGCCGGCCTGTGCTCGATCGGCCCTGTCTGGAGCCGCCCAACCATCTTCGGCCACGGTGTCCCGTTCCGCTTTCCCGGCACGCCCGATACCGGCGATGGCCTGACCGATGCTGGCAAGCGCCTTGTGCGGGCCTGCGACAGGCTTGGCATCCAGATTGACCTCTCGCACCTTAACGAAAAGGGGTTTGACGATGTGGCCCGCATTTCGAGCCGCCCGATGGTCGCGACCCACTCCAATGCCTATGCCCATTGCCCCTCGACCCGCAATCTGACCGACCGCCAGCTAAAGGTGATCGCGGAATCCGACGGCATCGTCGGCCTGAATTTCGCGACCATCTTCCTGCGCCCTGATGGCCGCAAAGACCCGATGATGGATTGGGGTCCGATCATGCGGCACCTCGATCATCTGGTGTCGATGCTGGGCGAGAGCCGCGTTGGCTTTGGCTCCGACTTTGACGGAGCGACGATGCCGGAGGGAATTGGCGATGTGGCGGGTTTGCCCGCGCTGTGCGAGGCGATGCTTGCACATGGCTTTGGCCGCGATCTGGTGGCAAAGATCGCCAGAGAGAACTGGCTTTCTTTCCTCGACCGAAATCTGCGCTGAGAATTAGTCCGGCTGGAATCCGGCGATCATGTGCCGCAGGCCGATCGCGGCCCCGGCCAGAATCGCCGCCACTGTGAGTGGCGCGGACCATGCCAGCACCGAAAAAGCCGAAAGCCCCTGACCGACGCTACACCACAAGGCCACCACGGCGCCAAAGCCCATGAGCCCCGCTCCGAAAATCTGCCGGCGCAGCTCGCGCGGGTCTTCGCAAGCCTCCCAGCGGAAGTGCCCTTTGATCAGCGAGCCGGCAAAAGCGCCCAGCCAGACGCCGGCGACCGAGCCAATGGCGAAAGAAAGCGTCTGGCCCGAGGCGGTCATTGTCCAGAGGAGGGTCTCGCCGAGCGGCGAAGAGAAGGTGTGTGAGGCGACCTGTCTGCCGTCAAAGCCGTTGGTCGCGATCCATTGGGTTCCGGCCCAAGCACAGACGGCCGAGAGGCCGACCATCGCCCCCCAGAACAGGGTCGTGGGCGACTGACGCACCCGCGCAGGCGCCGCAACGAATAGAAGGATCGCAATTCCGATCACGATGCCGATCAGGCTCGGAGAAAGGCCGGATACTGACGACAGCCAATGCGCGATCCCCGGCGGGGTGCCCGCGGCCTCGTTTTGCGGGAAGGCCCAGATGCGGGAATAGGCGAGCGGGCCGGAAATCGTCGCGTAAGCCGTGATCCCCATCACCAGAACGATCACGAAATTTCGCAGGTCGCCGCCGCCAAGGCGGGCAAGAGCGCCGAAACCGCAGTTGCCTGCCAGCGCCATCCCATAGCCAAAAACAAGACCCCCGATGATGCTGGCAATCAGGGCAAAAGCAAAACCGAGATAGATAGTCTCTTCCGCGCTCAAAAGCCCCGCGCCGATGAGCGCAAAGCTGCCGGTCACGGCCACGCCAATGGCGATGCCCCACATTCGCAGGCGCATATCTGATTCGGCGTAGAGATAGTCTTCAATGGCGCCGAGGGTGCAAAGGCGGCCAAGACGCGACGCCAGTCCGAGAAGCAAACCTCTCAAAACCCCGACAATTGCAGCTGCATTGCCGTCACCAAGAACATCAAGCATGGGCGCCCCTTCGCTCGCTCCGCCATAGGGGCGGAGCGAAAGCTCAGGCCACCCGGCAGAACATATCGTAAATTAGGTCAATGATCTGACGTGGCTTTTGATCCGTCAACCGATAGTAGATGGCTTTGCCGTCACGTCGTGGCGTGACGAGGCCCTCAAGGCGCAGACGCGCCAGCTGTTGCGACACGGCCGCCTGGCGAGCTGCCAGAAGTTCTTCAAGTTCGGTCACAGATTTCTCGCCCGTGGCGAGGTGGCACAGGATCATCAGGCGCCCTTCGTGGCTGATCGCCTTGAGGAAATTGGACGCATCGGTTGCGCTGTCCATCATCCGGTCGAGATCGGCCGCGCAAATCTTGTCATCAATAATCGGAATACCCATCGGAGTCTCTGCTCAGTCAAAATCAAACATTTATTGTGCTTTTGGCACATTCACCCGGAAATTCAAACCACCATACTTATTTAACAGGGGAATAATCTCCATTATTCAACTACTTGGCATGACGCGGGCAAGGATCCCGGCTTGATCCAACATCATTGCCAAAAGCCCCCAGAAAAAGTCTTCGCCCGGGTAGCCCTCGATACGCTCAATCTCTAGTCCATCGACCGTCAGAATAAAGGAAGGCGTGTAGACGATCGGGCGTTTCAACGAGAGACCCTCAGGAAGAGGGGCTCTCGCATTTATCATCATCAAAGGCGCGGCCTGACCTTCAGCAGTCTTGGGATAGATGGGGCCGATCTGGGCTTCCCATTTCTCACACCACATACAGCCTTCGGCTTCAGCCATCACCAGACGCGTCTCCGCAGAGGCGGCGAAGCCAGCTCAAAGAAGCTCGAAGACGAGAACGAATAGCCGCATGACGGGACCGCGTAGCAATTGCCGAAACGCATTTCATACATCATAATTTGAATATGTGAATTTTACAAGGACACATGTCATGCTCGACATGAGCTATCTCGGAGCCGCTCTGGCCGGGATTCTGTCGTTCTTCACGCCTTGTGTCTTGCCGATGGTGCCGTTCTACCTTGATCCTCCCCCACTGATTTGGTCCGCCCCTATAGTTAGGAATTGGAGGATCGAAGATGGGAATCAAACGACACAAGCCGGAAGAGATTGTCACGAAGTTGCGGCATGTTGAGGTGCTGTGCGGACAGGGTATGCTGCGTG
>JAURFB010000108.1 GCA_030827165.1 Marivivens sp. | reverse complement strand
TACAGCCTTCGCGAGGCACAAATCCTGATTGAACAATGGAGGAAACACTACAACACAAAGCGACCCCACAGTGCTCTGGGCTACCGCCCACCGGCCCCCGAATCCATCATCCCGATGGAACCCAAGCCAATCATGCACTAACATTCAAATTGGACCAGTCACATGGGGCTGATCAAGGCAATTTCCTGACTGTTGCCCGCCAAAATCGGCTGAGACGACATACTCGGGCCGTCATTCGGTTTTACCTTTTGGGCAAGTTGCATTCTGGCCTTCGGCGGAACTCTAATGGGTATTCTGCGTTCGATCATAGTCATTGCGGCAATGCTCCTGGTTTCAGGTCAGGTCGCCGCTCAGCCTCGGCCTCCCAAGGTCTTGGTGATCGGAGATTCACTTTTTGCCTGGAACCGTTTGGCAAATGGCGCGGTGTCGGATTCCATCGCCCTGCAAACCGGCGCAGAGGTTGTCGATCGTTCGAGAGTGGCCGGCTTTGTCCTGACAGGCGGGATCGAGCGGCAATTCATGGCGGGAGACTGGGATTGGGTCGTCATGAATGGCGGTGGAAATGATCTTTGGCTCGGTTGTGGATGCCAGGCCTGCGAAGCCAGCCTGACAACGATGATTTCACAAGACGGCAAATCAGGCAGGATTCCCGACCTTGTCACACAGATCCTCGCGACCGGTGCCCGCGTTGCCTATGTGGGCTATCTGCGGAGCCCCGAGATTATGACCCCGATCGAACACTGCAAGAAGGACGGGGACGAGCTGGAAAGCCGGATCAGGAAACTCGCCAGCACCACCTCGAGAACGCACTTCATTTCACTGGAAGATCTGGTCCCGCCGCGCGGTCAAGGATATTTCTCATTCGACCTCATTCATCCGTCGAGAATGTCGAGCTTTCTCATTGGCCGCCGCGTCAGCGAACTCATCGCCAAAGAGAGATAGCGTCGAGGCAATCTCGCCTCGGACAACTGCAAACCGGCGCGGTTTGAAAAGTCGCGACGGTCGGCAGCACGAATTCAACGAAATGTCGCGTCGCCTCGATCCCCTGAAGGCGCTCAACCCGCCAGGATCACGTTTGGATGGCGATCAGGTCTCGGAGCCGTTTTCGTCCATCCGCGTGATCAGGCGCGTATCGAGAAGCTGCCCTTCACGGAACAGGATCGGGTAGGCAATCGACGTGATCTGGGCGTTGATCTCCTTGAGCGAATGCGCCGTTTCGAGATGCAAATCGCTTGATTCAAGACTGACCTGCTCGCCCGAACTGAGGCGGCGCAGGTGTTTCTTGCGCGTCGCCCTATGCAGCGCGCGCATCTCGTCTTTCTCGGCCAGAAGCAGGCGGGCGCTTTCGGGGTCGTTGGAAACGAGCACGCGCGCGGCCAGATCGAGATTGTGCATGACCCGGGCGTGCATGACGCCAAGTTCCTTCAGGCCCTCGTCCGAAAACGTGATGTTCTTGTCGCTTTTCTCGGCGGCCAGCGCGGTCAGGCCCTTGGCAACGATATCGCCCGCCGCCTCAAGGGCGATGGCAAACTCCAAGAGTTCGCGCAGCTCTTTTTCCTCGGCCTTCGACATTTTCTCGACGCCGATCCCCGAGGCATAGCGCCGGACGCCGTCAAAGGCGTCGTTGACGACCATATCCTTGGCGCGGATCGCTTGCATCCGGCGCTTGTCATAGTCGGAATAGAGCTGCATCACCGGAGCCACCATTTCCTCGACAACCTGCTCCATCCGCAAGACTTCGCGCCTCAGCGCGGCCAGCGCGGCGGGGGGGCGGTGTTGAACGGCAGGATCGAGGAAACTGCGATGATGGGTCGGCGCGGTCGGGCTTTCTTCTGGTGGGTCAGGGAGCAGCGATTTGAGCGGGGCTTCAAGCGCCGATCCCAACGGAAGGCCAACCACCAGGACAACCAGATTGAAGCCGATATGGACCAGGATCAGCTCCTGGGCCGGTGGCAGGACTTGAGGGAAAAGATCGATCGCCACGAGGTTGAGGATCAAGACCGCAAGGATCGCCGCCGTGCCGCGCAAGGCTAGGTTGGCGATCGGAATGCGCCGCCCCGCCGGCTCCATATCGCGCGAAAGCCAGACCGGGATCAGCGCCGAGCCCAGATTGGCCCCCAGAAGAAGCGAGATGCCCGCGCCAAGTGGCAGGGCGCCGACCGCGACAACCGTGACGCACATCAAGATCGCGGCCACCGACGAGTGCATGATGAAGGCCAGTGCTGAACCGGCGATGAACGCGGTCACAAAGTCCTTTTCCAGATAGGCCGAAACGGCCGGCAAGACCCCGCTGTCGCGGATCGGCTCCATCGTTTCGCGCAAAAAGCGCAGCGCCACGAGGATAAAGGCGATGCCAAGGATGATCCGGCCCGCCTGCTTGAGGTTGCGTTTCTCGGTCTTGAGAAACAGAAAGCCGCCAACCGCGATCAGGAGAGGCGCCAAGCCGTCAAGGCGCAGCGACAGGATCTGGATCAGAAGCGCCGAACCAAGATCAGCCCCCAGCGCCGCGGAAAGGCCCGTGCCAAACGCCAGCCCGCCCGCGCCGGCAAAGCCCGCGACCAGAAGGGCGACCGCAGCCGAGCTTTGTAAGATGATGGCCAGCAAGAGACCAAGCGCCGCCGATTGAATGCGCGAACGCGGCGATGTCACCATATCGCGGAAGGCCGATCCAAACGCACGTTCGATCCCCGTGCGGACCATCCTGACAGCGAACAACAGAAGCATCGTCGCCCCTGCAAGCTGCACAAGAAAGGTCAAGATCGCCATCGTGGACTACTTCCGCTCTCTGGTGCCAGCGACGACGACTTCGATGTCCCAGTCGACGAGGCGCTTTTCGAACATATGTCTTGGGGTCCGATCCGTGACCAATACGTCGATGCTGCCGGCGGGGCAGGCAACGAAGGGGGCGGGCTGGCCGAACTTGCTGTGGTCGGCGACAACGATCCGCCGTTTGGCGCGAGCAACGACAGTGCGGGCAAGGTCGGCCTCGGCCGCACCGGCCAGAAGAAAGCCGCTGCTGGCGTCGATGCCATCCACGCTCAGGATCGCGGTGTCGATGTGGAACTGTTCGACATAGTCGATGGTCGGCGTTCCGAAGGCGCCCGCCTCGACCTCGCGCAGTTCGCCTCCCGCCAGATACACCTTGTTGCCGTTTCGCCCGACAAGCGCCTGGGCGGGCGTAAGCGCGTTGGTGATCACCGTCAGATCGCGGTGATCCTTGAGCCGTTCGGCCACGAAGGCCGTCGTCGAGCCGACATCGAGAAAGACCGACGAGCCGTTGGGGATCATCGCTGCCGCCCGTGTGGCAATCCGGCTTTTCTCTTCGGAATGTTTTCCCAGGCGCGCGGCGAAGGGCGAAAGCGCGTCCTTGTTAGTTAGGTAGACCCCGCCGTGCACACGCTGGAGAAGCCCCGACTTGGCCAGCGCCTTGACGGTTCTGCGGATGGTTTCTTCCGACACGTCGAGGGCTTCGGCCAATGCGGCAGTGCGTGCCGAGCCGCCGAGGCTGCGCAATGTCTCGAGCAGTTCGACCTCGCGATGGGTGGAATGCGGCTCTGCGATCTTGACCATTCGGCGCTCCTTCCCTGCCAAGACACACCCAAACCCCACGAATGTCCAGAGATAGCCGCGAAATTATACGCGAATTTATGGGATTATGTGGGTTTTAGGAGAGGCCGATGAGGATCACGCCGGCGCAGACGACCGCCGCCGCGACAAGGCGCTGGCGCTTCGGCCCCTCGCCGAACCAGATCACCCCAAACAGCGCGGCAAAGATCACCGATGTCTCGCGCATCGCCGAGACCATGCCGATCGGCGCGATGGTCTTGGCATAAAGCGCCAGCGCATAGGCCACGCCCGAGATCACACCGCCGGCAAGTCCGATGATCACGGTGCGGCCGCTCATCGCGCGGAGGCGCCGGTGCCGGGTTCCTAGCAGATAGGCGGCCACAAATATTTCGGCCGTGAAAAGCCAGGCCACATAGGCGAGCGCCT
>JAURFB010000018.1 GCA_030827165.1 Marivivens sp. | reverse complement strand
TACCGATCATCGTCCACCGGGCGCGATGTGGCGCACCCATTGCCATGCCGATCCCCCACAAGACGGCGGCAATGGCGAAAACGAGGATCATCGGCCAACCCCTGTCGAGCCGAAGCCGCGCGCGCCGCGCGCGGTGTCATCAAGGCTCTGGGCAAGGTCGAACCCCGCCTGCACCACGGGCGCCACGATCAGCTGCGCGATCCGGTCACCGTGGGCGATGTGGAAGGGCTCGGCCCCGAGGTTCACAAGGATCACGCCCAGCGGACCGCGATAATCACTGTCGATCGTGCCCGGCGCGTTGGCGACCGTCACGCCATGTTTGAGCGCCAGCCCCGAACGCGGCCGCACCTGCACCTCGAACCCCGCCGGGATCGCCATGCGCAGGCCGGTCGGCAAAAGGGCGCGGCCTCCGGGGGCGAGGGTGATACCCTCGCGATTGTCGGGCGGGAAGTTGGCGCAGACATCGGCACCGGCGGCGCCGTCGGTCTGATAGGCCGGAAGCGGCAGGCTCGGGTCGGCCTCGGGGAGCCAGGCAAGGATCACGGTCGGGGTCATCGGGCCTCCAGCCTCAGCCTTTGAGCAAGGTCTCGGCGATCCGCGCGGCAAGCTTGCGCGCCACGTCGCCCTTGCCCATGCGCCGCCAGTCCTCGGCACCGCCTTCTGTGATCAGGGTAACGGCGTTTTCCGATCCACCCATGATCCCCGTCGCGGGCGAGACATCGTTCGCCACGATCCAGTCGCAGCCCTTGCGCTTGCGCTTGGCGGTCGCGTTGGCGGCGACATTCTCGGTTTCGGCGGCAAAGCCCACGACCAGCGCGGGCCGGCCTGAATTGAGCTTTGACACCTTGGCCAGAATATCGGGGTTCTCGGCAAAGCTCAGGTTCGGCAAGCCCTTGCCGTCTTTCTTGATCTTCTGATCCGACCGCGAGGCCACGCGCCAATCCGCCACCGCCGCCGCCATCACCGCCGCGTCAGCCGGAAGCGCGGCCATCACCGCATCATGCATCTCTTGCGCCGTCTCGACCCGCACGGCGCGCACGCCGGAAGGCGCAGGAAACGTTGCCGGGCCGGTGACGAATGTCACATCCGCGCCAAGTTGCACCAGCGCCGCCGCGATTGCCGCGCCCTGCGCGCCCGACGAGCGGTTGGTGATATAGCGCACAGGATCAATAGGTTCATGGGTCGGCCCCGAGGTCACAAGGACGTGCCGCCCCTTGAGCGGCCCCTCGGCCAGAACCTTTTCAATCGCGGCGACGATCTCCAAAGGCTCGGCCATCCGGCCCGGCCCATATTCGCCGCAGGCCATGTCGCCCTCATTGGGGCCGACGAAAAGGATGCCGTCATCCTTCAGCCGCGCGATATTGCGCTGGGTCGCGGCATGGGTCCACATCCGCACGTTCATCGCCGGAGCGATCAGCGCCCGCTTGTCGGTCGCCAATAGAAGCGTCGAGGCCAGATCATCCGCCTGACCGCCCGCCATCTTGGCAATCAGATCGGCGGTCGCTGGGGCGACGACCATCAGGTCGGCGGCGCGGCTGAGTTCGATATGCCCCATCTCGGCCTCGGCGGTCAGGTCCAAGAGATGCTCATGCACCTTCGCCCCCGCCAGCGCCGAGACCGACAGCGGCGTCACAAATGCCGCGCCCCCCTTGGTCAGCACCGGCGTGACCTTGCAGCCCCGCTCGCGCAGGCGGCGGATCAGGTCGAGCGATTTATAGGCGGCAATGCCGCCCGAAATGATCAGCAGGATATGTTTGCCATTCAGCATGATCGGCCCCTCGGGTTCATGGGTGAAACTATGGGGAATACGCCCCCGAGGCCAGCCCCGAGATATGCAAGGCCGCTTGTCATTCGCCGCAAGGCTTTGGATAGTCGGCACGGACCTGAAAGGAGCGCCCATGGGCCTTGGCAAACTCACACTCGTTTTGGGCGGTGCGGCATCGGGCAAATCGGCCCGCGCCGAGGCGCTTGTTGTCGCAAGCGGCCTGTCGCGCGTCTATATCGCCACGGCGCAGGCCTTCGACGACGAGATGGCAGACAAGATCCTGCGCCATCAGGAAATGCGCGGCCCCGATTGGCGCACGGTGGAAGAACCGCTCGACATCTCCGCGGCGCTTGAAGGTGCGCGCAAGGGCGAGGCCGTGCTTCTTGATTGCGTGACGCTCTGGCTGTCCAACCACCTTCTGGAAGACAGTGACCTTGCCGCCGAGACAGAAAAGCTGTTGGCGGCGCTCGATGCCTGCCCCGTGCCGGTGGTGGTTGTCTCGAACGAGGCCGGCATGGGCGTTGTGCCCGATACCTCGCTTGGTCGCCGGTTTCGCAATGCCCAAGGGCGGCTCAACCAAGAGCTGGCCGCAAAGGCGGATCTGGTGATCGCCGTTATGGCGGGCCTGCCGATGGTGCTCAAAGGGCGGCTGCCGGAATGACCCGCTTTTGGTGGGTGCGGCACGGCCCGACACATGAGAAAGCCTTTGTCGGCTGGCGGGATGTGCCGGCCGATCTGTCCGACACCGCCCGCCTCGCGCGCCTCGACGCGCATCTGCCCAAAGGGGCGCTCATCGTCTCGTCCGATCTTGTCCGCGCTTCGGCCACCGCGGCCGTGCTGGCGGAGGGCCGCAAGGCTCTGCCCGCCGATCCGGCGCTGCGCGAGATCAATTTCGGCGCTTGGGATGGCCTCCACTGGTCCCAGGCCTCGGCCCGCGATCCCGAGCTGACCCGCGCATTCTGGGAAAACCCCGGCGATATCGCCCCGCCCGAGGGCGAAAGCTGGAACGCCGTCTCCGCCCGCGTCGATGGCTTTGTCGCGCGGATGCTCGCTGATCATGCGGGGCGCGATATTGTCGCTGTGGCGCATTTCGGGGTGATCTTGACGCGAATTCAAAAGGCCGGTGGCCTGACTGCCGAAGCCGCCCTTGGCCACCAGATCGAGCCTCTTTCTGTAACCCAAACCGGATATTCCGCGGCGGGCTGGTATCTGGGCGACATCGGCACTTGCCCCTGAGTGACCCGACCGGCATTTCTGCGCCAATCTCAGGGAGATTGACATGACCTACGACCTCTATATCGGCGATCCGAGCTTTTCGAGCTGGTCGCTTCGCGGTTGGCTGATGTTCGAGAAATTCGGCATTCCCTACCGGCCCCATATGATCAGCATCTATGACGGCACGATGAAGGCCACGCTCAAGGATCTTGCCCCGGCCCGCTTGATGCCGTTGATGCGAACTCCCGAGGGCACCCTGATCGGCGATACACTGGCCATGGCCGAAACCCTCGCCGAGCGGCACCCCGACAAGGGCCTGTGGCCCGCCGACCCCGCCGCGCGGGGCCTCGCCCGCTGGATTGCCGCCGAAATGCACTCGGGCTTTGGCGCCCTGCGCTCGGCCTGCCCGATGCAGCTTCTTCATGTCTATGAGGGGCTGACGATCACCGACGCCCTTCTCGCCGACCTCGCGCGGCTTGAAGAGCTTTGGGGCATGGCCCGCAGCCGCCACGGCGCGGAGGGTCCTTGGCTCTTTGGCGCCTATTCCATCGCCGATGCCTTCTATGCACCCGTCGCCGCACGGATCGCGGGTTATGACCTCAAGGTCGGCAAGGTCGCCGCCGATTATGTTGCCCAAACCCTCAACGACCCCGAGTTCCGCCGCTGGCGGGCGATGGGGCTTGAGCGCAGCTACGATCCGGTGCCCTATGCGATGGACCTGCCCCACCGCCCCTGGCCGACCGCATAGCGATTAATCTTTCGTAAACCATGCTGCCGTTAACCCTTTTCCAACGGGGAAGGGGAACGGGCTTGGGAGCAATCGCCTACACAGTGGCCTTCGAAGGCGTGGAGGCGCGGACGGTCGAGGTTCAGTGCGCTGTCTCGCCCGGACTACCAGCCTTTGCCATCGTCGGCCTGCCCGACAAGGCGGTTTCGGAAGCCCGCGAAAGAGTGCGGGCCGCACTCTCCGCCCTCGCCATCGCCCTGCCTCCCAAGCGAATCACCATCAACCTCTCGCCTGCCGACCTGCCGAAGGAAGGCTCGCATTTCGACCTGCCGATCGCGCTCGCGCTCCTTGGCGCGCTGGAGATCGTGCCAAGGGACGAGCTCGATTCCCTTGTCTCCATTGGCGAATGGTCGCTTGAGGGCGAGTTGGTGCCTGTTGCGGGCGCCCTTCCCGCCGCGATGGCCGCCGCGACCGACAAGCGGGGCCTTGTCTGCCCCAAGGCCTGCGGGGGCGAAGCCGCCTGGGTCGCCTCGGCCACTGTCATTGCCGCCCGTTCACTCGGCGAAGTCATCCGGCATCTGACCGGCCAAAAACCCCTTTCGCCCTCCGAGCCCGGCGAGGTTGCCCCAAGCACCGGCCAGCGCGATCTGCGCGACGTGAAGGGACAGGAACGCGCCAAGCGCGCGCTTGAGATCGCGGCGGCCGGGCGGCATCATGTGATGCTGATCGGCGCGCCCGGCTCGGGCAAATCCATGCTGGCGACCCGCCTGCCCGGCATTCTGCCGCCCCTCTCGCCCACCGAGGCGCTTGAAACCTCGATGATCCACTCGCTCGCGGGGCTTCTGACCGAGGGCGGGATCAGCCGCCAGCGCCCCTTTCGAGAGCCGCACCACACCGCCTCGATGGCAGCGATCATCGGCGGCGGCCGCGGGGCCAAACCCGGCGAGATCAGCCTGGCTCACAACGGCGTTCTGTTTCTTGACGAATTGCCGGAATTCTCCCGCCCCGTCCTAGAGACCCTCCGACAGCCGATCGAAACCGGCGAGGTCGTCGTCGCGCGAGCCAACGCCCATGTGCGCTATCCCTGCAAATTCCTTCTTGTGGCCGCCGCCAACCCCTGCCGCTGTGGCCATATGGCTGACCCCACCCGCGCCTGCGCCCGCGTGCCCCAATGTGGCGAGGATTACCTAGGGCGCATTTCTGGCCCGCTGATGGACCGGTTCGACCTACGGATCGAAGTCCCCCCTGTGGCCTTTACCGACCTCGACCTGCCGCCTTCGGGCGACAGCTCGGCCACGGTCGCCGGCCGTGTCTCGGCCGCTCGCGCGGTTCAGGCCGCGCGCTATGCGCACCAGCCCGAAATCCGTTCAAACTCGGATGCCGAAGGGGCGGTTTTGGAGAGATATGCCACCCCCGACGGTGAAGGGCGCGAGCTTCTTTTGCGGATCGCCGAGAAATTCGGGCTTACTGCACGCGGTTATCACCGCGTCTTGCGGGTTGCGCGGACGATTGCCGATCTTGAGGGCTCGCCCGATGTGCGCCGCCCCCATGTGGCCGAAGCCGCAAGCTATCGCATCGCCTTTTCGAAAGCCGCCTGAACCCAAGCCCCCGCGTCGCGCAGCGCCGCCCGCGCCTCGGGGACAAAGCCGAACGCCAGCTGCCAGACGTGCTGCGCGCCCTCCCAAACATCGAGCCTGACCTCGCCCCCCGCCGCGTCCAGCCTGGCCGCAATGCGCCGCGCATCATCCAGCAGGATCTCTTGATCCCCCACCTGGATCATCACCGGCGGCGGATCACTGAACCCGGCAAAATGCGGCGAGGCGCGGGGATCGGTCGGGTCGGCGCCGGCCAAATAGCTTTGGGCCGCCTCCTCGATGCGTCGCGCCGGGAGCATGGCATCGCGTCGCGCGTTGGCGCGGATGCTTTCGCCCGAATGGGTCAGGTCGGTCCAGGGGGAAAAGGCCAGAAGGCCCGCGGGCCGCTCGCCACGGGCAAGCAGACGCGCGAGAAGCGCCAGGGCGAGGCCGCCGCCCGCGCTATCGCCCGCCAAGACGATCCGCTCCGCCCCATAGCCCTGCCCGCGCACGTCGTCCCACGCGGCCACGGCATCGTCGAAAGCTGCCGGAAAAGGCGCCTCGAGAACGAGGCGGTAATCTTGCGCAATCACCGGAACGCCTGCGTCCAGCGCCAGCTGCGACAACATCGGGCCATGGGTTTTCGGCGAGCCCGAGAAATAGGCGCCGCCGTGGAAGAACAAGATGACCCGGTCACGTTCAAGGCCCGACGCGTCAAACCTGAGCCCGTCGCGCCCGCCAATCCGGATCTCGGTTCGAGATATGCCCCTGGGCGCGCGCCCGCTCATCGCGGCAGCGAGATCCAGCAGCTTCCGCGTCGATTCCGTTTTCCCCAGATAGGCCAGTATCGGCCAGATCGTCGCCCGCGCGACAAGCCCGAAGGCCCTGAGACGCAGTGACGGCATCAGGCCCGCCGTTTTTCGATGGCGAGCCAGATCTTTTCGGCCACGTTCGTGCCCTCGAACCGCTCCAGTTCCTGGATGCCCGTCGGCGAGGTCACGTTGATCTCGGTCAGCCAGTCGCCGATCACGTCGATCCCGACAAAGATCTGCCCCTTCTCGCGCAGTAGGGGGCCGATCCGGGCACAGATCTCGCGGTCGCGGTCGGTCAGACCCACGGGCTCGGGCCTGCCGCCAACGTGCATATTCGAACGGGTCTCGCCCTGCACCGGCACGCGGTTGATCGCGCCGACCGGCTCGCCGTCGACAAGGATCACCCGCTTGTCGCCCTTGGCAACCGCCGGCAGGAATTTCTGCACGATGAGCGGCTCGCGGCTGATGCCGGTGAACATCTCGTGGAGCGACGCCAGGTTGCCGTCGCCCGAGGTCAGCTTGAAAACCCCCGCGCCGCCATTGCCGTAGAGCGGTTTGAGGATGATATCCCCGTGACGCGCGCGGAAGGCGCGCAGCGTCTGCAGGTCGCGGGCGATGGCGGTGGGAGGTGTGAGATCGGGAAACTCCAGAACCAATAGCTTTTCGGGATAATTCCGTACCCAGAACGGATCGTTGACCACGAAGGTTTTCGGATGGATCCGGTCAAGAAGATGGGTCGTCGTGATATAGCCCATGTCGAAGGGCGGGTCCTGCCGCAGCCAGACCACGTCAAAAGTCGAAAGATCGACCTCCTGTTCCGCGCCAAGTTCGAAGTGATCGCCCTTGACCCGCCGCACCCTAAGCGGCCAGCCCCGCGCGGTGATCCGCCCTTCCTGATAGGCGAGCCGGTCGGGCGTGTAGTAAAACAGCGAATGGCCGCGCTTTTGCGCTTCTTCGGCAATGCGGAAAGTGCTGTCTGCGTCGATATTGATCGGCGCGATCGGGTCCATCTGGATGGCGACCTTGAGCGGCATCGGAACTCCTGCGTCACGTTTGACCGATACATGGCGCATCGCCCCCCAAGGTTCAATGGTCCGGCATCAGGCGGCGAGACAGGCATTCTCCAGAATTTCGATCCGCCCCATCCCATCGACCATCGCCAGATCAAAGCGCATCTCGGTCAACAGGCCCTTTGGCTCGCCGGCCACGAATTCTTCGGCCGCGCCCAATATCCGCTGCACTTGCCGTTGCGACAGGCTTTCGGCGGCGCGGGCAAAATCGCGGCTCTTCTTCACCTCGACAAAGACCACACGGTCCTGCTCGCGCAGGATTAGGTCAATTTCGCCGCGTTTGCCGCGCCAGCGCCGGCGTTCAAGCCGCAAGCCACGCCGCGCGTAATCCGCGGCGACAATCTCTTCCGCCGCAAGCCCCGCATGATAGTTGACCGATCCGCTCATCCCTTTTTCTCCAACCCAAGAGCAATCTGATAGACCTGCCGCCGTGGCAGGCCCAACGCCCCGGCTACCGCCGTCGCCGCATCCTTGAGCCGCATCGTTTTCATCGCCTCTCGCAACGCGCCCTCCACATCGGCATCCTCGACCGTCTCCGCCCCGGCCCGACCGACAAGAACAACGATCTCGCCCTTGACAGAGCGCTCCGAGAATTCGGCAGCGAGATCGCCAAGCGTGCCGCGCCGCACCTCTTCAAACCGTTTTGTCAGCTCGCGACAGACGACCGCTTCCCTGCCGCTTCCCAGAATATCCCTCAAAGAAGCTAACATTTCCCCAACGCGTTTCGGCGATTCATAGAAGATCAGGGTAAAGGGCAGATCGCGCAAAAGGGCGATCTCGGTCTCGCGTTGGGTCTTGCCCGAAGGGAGGAAGCCGACAAAGAGAAACCGGTCGCTCGGCAGGCCCGAGACCGCAAGCGCGACAAGTACCGCCGAGGCCCCCGGCGCCGCCGTCACCATAAGCCCCGCGTCGATCGCCGCACGACCAAGCTCATAGCCCGGATCGGCGATCAGCGGCGTTCCGGCCTCCGAGACGCAGGCCACCGACTTGCCCTCGCGGATCGCGTCGACCAGCCGCGTCTGGGCGCCGGGGCCGGAATGGTCGTGATAGGACACCACCGGTCGCCCGGCCAGCGAAACGCCGTGAATCTCCATCAGCTTGCGGGCCGTCCGTGTATCCTCGGCCGCGATGATGTCGGCCGTGGCCAGAATATCGAGCCCACGCAACGTCATGTCGCGGGCGGTTCCGATCGGAGTTGAAACAAAGTAAAGACCTGCCGAGAGAGGCTTTCGGTCGAAATTCATGCCTAGACCCTTCCGGCCCTCGCCGTATGATAGCCGAAAGCCGAACCGGGCCCCGCGCAAGAGCCCGCCGCCGGCCCGGCCTATGAGGAGTTGCTGTCTGATGTTTGCCCTTTTGTCGACCGCC
Organism: Marivivens sp.; assembly: GCA_030827165.1. Classification (GTDB taxonomy): domain Bacteria; phylum Pseudomonadota; class Alphaproteobacteria; order Rhodobacterales; family Rhodobacteraceae; genus RFZI01. The sequence goes on along the minus strand of JAURFB010000018.1, from coordinate 31,459 downwards.
CGCAAGGCGATCCTTTCGGTTTTTGCCCTCGGTGCCCTTGTCTGGATCGCTTCCTGCACACCGACAACCGTTTCGGGGCCGACCATCAACACCTCGGCCCCGGTGCAGGTTGCGCTGCTTGTGCCCATCGGCACCGGCGATGCGACCGACGGATTCTTGGCCGGCACCCTCGAAAACGCCGCGCGGATGGCCATTGCCGATCTGCAAGGCGTGACCATCGACCTGCGGGTCTATGATACCGGCGCCGACGCGGCGCAGGCCGCCGCCGCGGCGTCTCGCGCGGTCGACGAGGGCGCCAGGATCATCCTCGGCCCGCTCTATGCCGAGGCCGCCAATGCCGCGGGCATTGCGGTCCGCAGCCGCGGCGTCAATGTTCTGGCCTTCTCCAACAACCCGTCGATCGCCGGCGGCAACGTCTTCGTCCTGGGCGCGACCTTTGAAAACACCGCCAAACGGCTTGCCACCTATGCCGCCTCGACCGGCTTTGACCGGATCATGGTCGTCCATGGCGACGACGTGCCGGGCGCGGTCGGACGCGACGCGATCGTGCAGGCCATCGTTCGTTCTGGGGCAACCCTCGCGGGTGTCGAATCCTATCCGCTCTCGCAGCAGGGCATCCTCGACGCGTCTTCGCTGATTGCCGAGAACGCGACCGCCAACAGCGCCAACGCCTTGTTCCTGACGGCGGGCGTCAACGCCGACCTGCCGATCGTGGCAACCGTTCTTCCCGAACACGGGATCAACCCCGCCACGGTTCGCTACATAGGCCTCACCCGCTGGGATGTGACGCCGCAGGCGCTTTCGCTGCCAGGGCTTCAGGGCGGTATCTTCGCCATGCCCGACACCTCGGTCTCGACCCAGTTCGATTCCCGCTATGCCGCCACTTTCGGCGGCCTGCCGCACCCGCTCGCGGGGCTTGCCTATGACGGCATCGCCGCCATCGGTGCGCTGATCGCGGCAGGCAACCGCGATGCGTTGACGGCTCGCGCCCTGACACAGCCGCAGGGCTTCCAAGGCACGGCCGGTATCTTCCGCCTTCTGCCCGACGGCACCAACGAGCGCGGCCTCGCCGTGGCGCAAATCCAGAACAATCAGGTGGTCATCGTTGATCCAGCCCCTCGCAGCTTCGCCAGAACCCCGTTCTGAGGCGCACGCCGCCCTGCCGGACGATCTTGTCTGTCTAGCGAGCGCGATCTTCGACCCGACTGCCGTCGCCAGCGACCTCGCGGCGGCACTCGAAGACGCGCCGGATGCGATGGCTGTTCGCAGGGCCGCCGTCGAGGTGCTGGGCAAGGCCCGCACGCGCGGCGCGGCGGCCATCGAGGCAGCGTTTCGCGCCGATCCCTTTGCGGCACGACCGACGACCCGCGCCTATTGCTGGCTGACCGATCAGATCGTCACGACCATACTCGAAATTTGCCGGACGCGCCTTCATCCGCTGGCCACGCCGACCGAGGGCGAGCGGCTCGCCGTCATCGCGGTGGGCGGCTATGGCCGGGGCGAGATGGCGCCCTTTTCGGATGTCGATCTCCTGTTCCTCACGCCCTACAAGATCACGCCCTGGGCCGAGAGCCTGATCGAATCCGCCCTCTACATCATGTGGGATCTCAAGCTGAAGGTCGGCCATGCCAGCCGAACGATCAAGGATTGCCTGCGCCTTGGCCGCGAGGATTACACGATCCGCACCAGCCTTGTAGAGTTCCGCTTTCTGACCGGCGATCGGGATCTGGCCGAGACCCTGCGCAAGCGCCTCTGGACCGACCTTTTCAAATCGACCGCGGCCGAGTTCGTCGAGGCCAAGCTGACCGAGCGCGCCGAGCGGCACCGCAAGCAGGGCGGCCAAAGGTATGTCGTGGAACCCAACGTGAAGGAGGGCAAGGGCGGCCTGCGCGACCTGCAATCGATGTTCTGGATCGCCAAATATGTGAACGGCGTTCAGGACACACGCGAACTTGTTGGCCGTGGCGTCTTTACGCCCGAAGAGTTTGCCACCTTCATCAAGGCCGAGGATTTCCTCTGGGCGGTTCGATGCCACCTTCACATGATCGCAAACCGCGCGATGGACCAACTAAACTTCGACATGCAGGTGCAGGTGGCCGAGCGGATGGGCTATACCGATCATGACGGGCGCCGGGCGGTCGAGTTCTTCATGCAGGACTATTTCCGCCATGCGACCCGCGTGGGCGAGTTGACGCGCATCTTCCTCACCTCGCTCGAGGCCGATCACACCAAGGCCGAGCCCATGCTCACCCGTCTCCTTGCCCGCCGCAAACGGGCGCGCGCGCCCTATGCGATCCGGCAGAACCGGCTGACCGTGGCGGATGAAAAGGCGTTTTTCAAACATCCGATCAACATGCTCGGCATCTTCGAGGAGGCGCTGCGCACCGGCACGCTCCTCCACCCCGACGCAATGCGGCTTCTGGCGGCCAATCTGCATTTGATCGACGGCAAGCTGCGCGACGATCCCGAGGCGGTCCGTATCTTCCTTGATCTGCTCCTGAAACACGGCAACCCCGAGCGGGCGCTGCGCCGGATGAACGAGCTGGGCGTTCTCGACGCGTTCATCCCCGAATTTGCGCCGATCGTGGCGATGATGCAGTTCAATATGTATCACGCCTACACGGTCGACGAGCACACGATCCAATGCATCTCGAACCTTGCGATGATCGAACGCGAGGAGCTGATCGAAGAGCTGCCTGTCGCCTCGTCGATCCTCAAGGCGGGGGTGAACCGCAAGGTCCTGTTTGTGGCGCTCCTCCTGCACGATATCGGCAAGGGCCGCGATATTGATCACTCGGTCCTCGGCGCCCAGATCGCTCGCAAGGTGGCGCCGCGGCTGGGGCTGACCAAGAAAGACTGCGAAACGGTCGAATGGCTGGTGCGCTATCACCTGCTCATGTCGGACACCGCCCAGAAGCGCGACATCGCCGAACCGCGCACCGTGCGCGATTTCGCCAAGGCGGTGAAAACGGTCGAGCGGCTAGATCTTCTGACGGTGCTGACGGTCTGCGATATCCGCGGCGTCGGCCCCGGCACATGGAACAACTGGAAGGCCATGCTTTTGCGCGGGCTCTACAAGGCCACGCGCGATGCGCTTGAAAACGGGCTGGAAGACCTCAACCGCGAAAAACGCGAGGCCGAGGCCAAGAAATCGCTGCGCGAGGCGCTAGCCGGTTGGGATGCCAAGGATCTGCGGACCGAAACCGCCCGCCATTACGGCCCCTATTGGCAGGGGCTCTCGACGGCGGCCCAGGTCATTTTCGCCAATCTCCTGCGCGATCTGCCGAATGACGAGATCCGCATCGACCTCATGCTCGACGCCGACCGCGACGCCACCCGCGCCTGTTTCGCCATGGCCGACCATCCGGGCCTTTTCTCGCGGATGACCGGCGCGTTGGCGCTTGTCGGCGCCAATATCGTCGATGCGCGGACCTATACCTCGAAAGACGGCTTCGCGACCGCGATCTTCTGGATTCAGGACGCCGACGGGCATCCCTATGAAGAGGTTCGCCTGCCGCGCCTGCGGCAGATGATCCACCGCACGCTCAAGGGCGAGGTCGTGGCCCGCGAGGCGCTTAAGGAACGCGACAAGATCAAGAAGCGCGAGCAGGCCTTTCGCGTGCCCACCTCGATCACCTTCGACAACGAAGGCTCCGAGATCTACACGATCATCGAGGTCGATACCCGAGACCGGCCCGGCCTTCTCTTCGACCTCACGCGCACGCTTGCGGCCAACAACGTCTATATTGCTTCCGCCGTGATCGCGACATTCGGCGAACAGGCCGTCGATACCTTCTACGTGAAGGATATGTTCGGGCTGAAGTTCCACGCCGAAAACCGGAGGCTGGCGCTTGAGAAGAAACTGAAGGACGCCATCGAACAGGGCGCCGAAAGGGCACGCGAATGAAGCCGATCCGACTTGTCTCAGGGTTTCTGACGGTCGGTCTGTGGACTCTTGTGTCGCGCTTGCTCGGCTTTGCCCGCGACATCCTGATCGCGGCCTATCTTGGCACGGGGCCGGTGGCCGAGGCCTTCCTCGTCGCCTTTGCCCTGCCCAATATGTTCCGCCGCTTCTTTGCCGAAGGCGCGTTCAACATGGCCTTTGTGCCGATGTTCTCGAAAAAGCTCGAGGCCGGAGACGATGCCGAAGGGTTTGCGCGCGATGCCTTTGCCGGGCTCGCCGCGGTCGTCATCGTCGTTTCGGTGGTCGCCATTTTGGCGATGCCGTGGCTTGTCTTGGCGATGGCAAGCGGCTTTGCCGGCGACGAGCGGTTCGATCTGGCGGTCGGCTTTGGCCGGATTGCCTTTCCCTATATCCTCTTCATCTCGCTCGCGGCGCTCCTCTCGGGCGTTCTCAATGCCGCGGGCCGGTTCATGGCCGCGGCCGCCGCGCCCGTCTTGCTCAACGTTCTTTTCATCACAGCGATGATCGTTGCCACCAAGGCGGGCTGGCCGGTGGGCGATGCTTTGGCCTGGACGGTTCCCGTGGCGGGCCTGGCCCAGTTTGCCCTTGTCTGGCAGGCGGCCAAACGGGCGGGGTTCAACCTCACGCCCCGCCGCCCGAAGTTGACGCCGGAGCTGAAACGCCTGGCCCTCATCGCCGGGCCGGCAGCAATGGCGGGTGGCGTCGTGCAGATCAACCTGCTCGTCGGCCGCCAGGTCGCCAGCTTCTACGAAGGCGCGGTGGCTTGGCTGTCCTATGCCGACCGTCTTTATCAGCTACCCCTTGGCGTTGTCGGCATTGCGGTTGGCGTGGTCCTCTTGCCCGACCTTTCCCGCCGCCTTCGCGCCGGAGATACCGCAGGCGGCCGCAACGCCTTCAACCGTGCCGCCGAAATCTCGCTGGCCCTGACCATACCCGCCGCCGTGGCGCTCTGCGTGATCCCGATCCAGCTTGTCAGCGTCTTGTTCGAGCGCGGCGCCTTCGGGGCCGACGACACCAAAGCCACCGCCCTCGCCGTGGCCGTCTATGGCCTCGGTCTGCCCAGCTTTGTGCTGCAAAAGGCGCTTCAGCCCCTCTTTTTCGCCCGCGAAGACACGCGCCGCCCGTTTTATTTCGCGCTGGCCTCGCTTGCGGTGAATGCCGTCATTGCCGTGGGATTGATGCCCTACCTTGGCTTCATCGCTGCCGCGATCGGCACTACGATGTCCGGCTGGGCCAGCGTTGCGCTTCTTTGGGTCGCGTCTCGCCGGATGGGTGTTGCCGCCACCACCGACCGCCGCTTTCGTGCGCGGGTCTGGCGCATCCTCCTGGCCTCGGCATTGATGGGCGCGCTCTTGTGGGTCGCGGCCCAGGCGCTTGGGCCGTTCCTCGATCTGCCGACCCTGCGCTATGGCGCGCTGGCGGTGCTCGTCGGGACCGGGCTCGCCGGTTATTTCGGTATCGGCCAGATCGTCGGAGCCTTCCAGCTGTCCGACATCCGGGCCGCGCTGCGCCGCTAGGTTCTGCGGCGGCGCATCCGCTCGACGAACCCTGTCCAGCCGCCGGGGCCAAGGATCGGCGACAGGCCAAGGCCGATTACAAAGCCCGACACATCCGCCATCCAATGCGGCGCACCGCCGAGCGTCACGCCGAAGAAAAGCTGCACCGCCAGCAAGACCCCGATCAGGCGGAACGCCCACCACTTGTTGCCGCCCTCGCGTTTGAAGCGCAGCCACATCACATAGGTATAGGCCCCGATCAGCCCGTAAATCGGCGGATAGGCACCGTAGAGCGGCGTATTGCCGGTATCGAGAAGCCCGTGGATGACCGCACCGAAGATGGTCGAGGCCAGAAGTACAAGGATCAGGGAGACGGGTTTCCACGCATCCCCCACGAACTTGCCCAGTGCCAGCAGGATCACGACGGCAAAGAGGGCATGGACAAAGCTGCTGTGGATGAAGGCATAGGTCACGAACCGCCGCAGCATCCCGAAAGACGTATCCCCCCGCGCCACGATCCAATCCAGGACGGCAGGCGAGAAGGCGTATTTGTCAAGCGTGGCGATCCGCCAGCCTATCGCATCGCCGCCTCCGGCGATCCCCAGATCGGCCAGCGTCAGAACCGCCTCGATCCCGGCTATGGCCAACACGATGATCACGATCACGGGCGGGATATTGTTGAACGGGCTTTCGCTTTGCATGGTGCCTCCAGTCCGCCAGATGTTGACGGGCATAGCCTGCATGGGTAAGCCAGCCCGAAACCGAAATCCAGCCCCGGACCCTTCACGATGACCGAGACCAAGTTCACCCCGCGTGTGTTTTCCGGCATCAAGCCGTCCGGCGGCCTGACGCTTGGCAACTATCTTGGCGCGATCAAGCGTTTCGTCGGGATGCAGGGCGCGGGCTTCGAGACGATCTATTGCGTCGTCGATCTGCACGCGATCACCGTCTGGCAAGACCCGGCCGAGCTCAAGACCGCGACCCGCGAGGTGGCCGCCGGCTATCTCGCCTCGGGCATTGATCCCGAGAAATCCATCCTCTTCAATCAGGCGCAGGTCCACGAACACGCCGAGCTTGGCTGGATCTTCAATTGCGTCGCCCGTGTCGGCTGGATGAACCGGATGACCCAGTTCAAGGACAAGGCCGGGTCGAACGCGGAAAAGGTCAGCCTCGGCCTTTACGCCTATCCCTCGCTCATGGCCGCCGACATTCTGCTCTATCACGCCACCCACGTTCCCGTGGGCGAAGACCAGAAACAGCACGTCGAATTGACGCGCGATATCGCCGCCAAGTTCAACCATGACTTCAAGGTCGATTTCTTTCCGCTCACCTCGCCGGTGATCGAAGGCCCCGCCATGCGCGTGATGAACCTGCGGGACGGGACCAAGAAGATGTCCAAGTCGGGCGAGAGCGACATGGAACGCATCAACATGACCGACGATGCCGACGCGATCGCCAAGAAGTTCAAGAAGGCCAGGACCGACCCCGAGCCCCTGCCCGAAACGCTCGATGGCCTCAAGGATCGCCCCGAGGCGCGCAACCTTGTCGATATCTATTCGGCCCTGAACGACATGACCCCCGAGGCCGTGATCGCCGAATATGCAGGCGCTGGCTGGGGCCGGTTCAAGCCCGCGCTGGCCGACCTTGCCGTGGACAAGCTCGCGCCGATCTCGACCGAGATGGAGCGGCTGATGAACGACCCCGCCGAGATCGACCGCGTCCTTGGCCGCGGCGCCGTGCGCGCCCGCGAGATCGCCGCGCCGATCCTCAAGCAAACCTACGATATCGTCGGCCTGTTGCGCTCCTGAGAGAACGCCTGTCACGAAACCGATTCAGAATCGGCGGACCCTCGCATTCAGGGAAACGATCATCCCCCGTGTGCCTGCTTCAGTCCCTCCAGGCATTCAGACGCGCCCGTCCGTCCCTCGGGCGCGTCTTCCTTTCGAGCGCTGGACCTTGCCTCGCCTCTTGCCTAGGGTCTGCCCGACAAGGAGGCCCAGATGAGCATCAGCGACAACGTCAAAACCTATTTCAACGGCACCTGGCACGACGGCAACATCCCGGTGATGCGTGCTGCCGACCACGGCTCGTGGCTTGGCTCGACCGTGTTCGACGGCGCACGCTGGTTCGAAGGGGTGTCGCCCGATCTTGAAGCGCATTGCGCCCGCGTCAATCGTTCAGCCGCCGCTTTGATGATTAAGCCGACCGTTTCGACCGAAGAAATGGTCGAAATCGTCCGCGAGGGACTGAAGATGTTCTCCCCCGGCTCTGCCGCCTATATCCGTCCGATGTATTGGGGCATTCATGGCGATGCGACTGCGATTATCCCGCAAGAGTCGGTGACCGGCTTTGCCATCTGCCTTGAAGAGGCACCAATGGCCTCGCCCGACCGGACGACCACCCTGACCACGACCCGTTTCCGCCGCCCGACGCTCGATTCGGCCGTGGTCAATGCCAAGGCCGGCTGCCTCTACCCCAACAACGCCCGAATGCTGGCCGAGGCCAATGCCAAGGGCTTTGGCAATGCGCTCGTCACCGACGTGATGGGCAACGTCGCCGAAACGGCGACCGCCAATGTCTTCATGGTGCGCGACGGCGAAATCCTGACGCCGATCGCCAACGGCACTTTCCTTGCCGGGATCACCCGCGCCCGCCATATGGTGAACCTCGCTGGCGAAGGCATGGCCGTGCGCGAGACTGTCCTGACCTATGACGATTTCCGCAACGCCGACGAGGTTTTCCTCAGCGGCAACTATTCCAAGGTCACGCCCGTCACCGCCTTCGACGACCGCCAGTATCAGGTTGGCCCGATCACGCGGAAGGTGCGCGAGCTTTATTGGGATTGGGCGCACTCGGGCAAATGATCCGGCGGCCTGCCGCCTGCGGGAAAAGCGCGCAGCGAACTGCCGTTGCCAGCCTCACGGGCTTCGGCCAATATCCCTGCCGAAGAGGAGACCCACCATGCGCAAGTTTCTGGTCGTGCTCGATGACAGCCGCGAATGCCTTAACGCCATGCGCTTTGCCGCGATGCGCGCCGCCAGGACCGGAGGCGGCGTCGAGATTCTATCGATCATCCCGCCTGACGAGTTCAACCACTGGATCGGCGTCGGCGAGATCATGCGCGAGGAAGCCCGCGAACGCATCCACGCGCACTTTGAAGTCTTTGCCAAATGGATGCGGGACAAGCAAGGCGTCGACCCCGAGCTGGTGATCCGCGAGGGCGAGCCGGTGCCGGAAATCCTTGCCCAGATCCGTGAGGATTCCGAGATCGGCGTTCTGGTCCTTGGCGCCGGAACCGACAACAAGGGCCCCGGCCCCCTTGTCACCCAGCTCACCCGCCAGTCAGGCAGTTTGCCGATCCCGATCACGCTGGTTCCCGGCGAAATGTCGAAAGAACGGCTGGAATCGATCACCTGAACGATTTAGAATCGTTCCAAACCTTGACTGGGCTCCTGTCGGAGCGCATATCTTAAACCTGACAAAAAAGGTTGGCTCCCATGTTTATCCAGACCGAATCCACGCCGAACCCCGCGACGCTCAAGTTCCTGCCCGGCCAGACCGTGCTGGAAGTGGGCACGGCCGATTTTCCCTCGGCTGATGTGGCCAGCGCCTCGCCACTGGCACAGCGGATTTTTGCGAACTCGGGCGTAACCGGCGTCTTTCTTGGCAATGATTTCGTCACCGTGACGAAGGCAGAGGCTGTCGAGTGGGATCACATCAAACCCGCGGTCCTTGGCGCGATCATGGAGCATTATCAGTCGGGCCAGCCCGTGCTCGTGGGCGGGCGCGGCGATGTGGGCCATGCCGATCACAGCGGCGAGGATTCCGAGATCGTCAACCAGATCAAAGAGCTTCTGGACACCCGGGTCCGCCCTGCTGTGGCCCAAGACGGCGGCGACATCACCTTCCACGGCTTCGACCGCGGCATCGTCTATCTGCATATGCAAGGCGCCTGCGCCGGTTGCCCCTCCTCGACCTTGACCCTGAAGATGGGAATCGAGAATCTCCTGCGCCATTACATCCCCGAAGTGACCGAGGTCCGGCCGGTTGCCGCCTGAACCCACCTTTTTGGCGTTTGATACATCGGCGGCGCATTGCGCCGCCGCTTTGCTGTGCGCGGGCAAGGTCCATGTGCGGATCGACATGATGGCGCGCGGACAGGCCATGCACCTGATGCCGATGCTCGAAGAGGTTCTGGCCGCGCATAATCTTTCGTGGAGCGATCTCGCCGCGATCGGCGTCGGCACTGGCCCCGGCAATTTCACAGGCATCCGCATCTCTGTTGCCGCCGCGCGGGGGCTGGCGCTGGGCCTTGGCATACCGGCGGTGGGCGTCAGCAACTTCGAGGCCGCCGCCTACGGGGTGCCACGTCCGGTCGACGTGCTGATACCCGCGCCGCGCGATCAGGCCTATTCCCAGCGCCTCACAGGGAACGGCGGCGAAACACCCATGCTTCTCGCCCCCCACGACCCGCGCCCCGACCCCGCGATCCCCCTGCAACCGGCCGAGCGGATGATTGCCCATATCGCCCGCATCGCCGCCGAGCGTTTCGAGACCGTGTCAGCCCGCCCCGCGCCGCTCTATGTCCGCGCCGCCGATGCCGCGCCCTCGCGCGATGCGCCGCCAGTGATCCTGCCGTGACCGGCCCCGCCGAGGCCCTCGCCGCCACCCATGCCCTCGCCTTCAGCGACACCCGCGGCTGGAGCGCCGATGAGTTTCGCGGCCTTCTTGTCGATCCATCGGTCTTTCTGGTCGGTGACGCCGCCTGTTTCGTGCTTGGCCGCGTCGTTGTCGACGAGGCCGAGGTGCTGACCCTCGCCACCCATCCTGACCGCCGCCGCCAAGGGCGCGCCCGCGTCGCCCTTGAGGGCTTCGCCCAAGAGGCTGCCACGCGCGGAGCATCTACCGCATTTCTCGAGGTCGCCGCCGATAACGAGGCCGCCCTGTCGCTCTATCGCGGCGCCGGTTTCACCGAGGTCGCGCGCCGCCGGAAATACTACCGCAAGAGCGAAGGAACGCAGGTCGACGCGGTGATCCTGCGCCGAGATCTCTGATCCACTCGGGGTCAGTTTCGAATCGCGAATCGCAGGTGGTTTGATTTCCGAACCAATCAAGCCGCAACCGCGCCGGATTGCGGCCAATTGAATCCAAAATCACTTTTATCAATCGGTCAAAAATTGTTGTTTCCTCAGCAAATTTCAGTTGACCACAAGGAACCTTCACGCGCTAAATTGACTCTGACACAAGAGATGTCAGTAACTTGGGGCCTCAACTGGCCAGACCAGGTTAACAACATGTATTGGGAGTATGAAATGACCCTTATGACGAAATTCCTTGGCGCATCCGCCGCCCTCGCCCTTTCGGCGGGCGCCGCGTTCGCCGACCCGGCGCTGATTTTCGATCTTGGTGGCAAGTTCGACAAATCGTTCAACGAAGCTGCCTTCAACGGCGCCCAGCGGTGGGCAACAGAGACCGGCGGCAGCTTTGCCGAGGTCGAGCTTCAGTCCGATGCCCAGCGCGAGCAAGCGCTCCGCCGCTTTGCCGAGGCCGGCAACAACCCGATCGTGATGGCCGGCTTCTCGTTTGCCACCGCGCTTGAGGAAGTGGCTGCCGATTACCCCGACACCAAGTTCGCGATCATCGACGCGGTCGTCGGTCAGCCCAACGTCCGCTCGGTTGTCTTCAACGAGCATGAAGGCTCCTATCTCGTCGGTATGCTTGCCGCGATGGCCTCGACCTCGGGCACCGTCGGCTTCATCGGCGGCATGGACATCCCGCTGATCCGCAAGTTCGGCTGCGGCTATGCCCAGGGCGTTCTCGCAGTGAACCCCGATGCGACCGTCATCGCCAACATGACCGGCACCACCCCCACCGCCTGGAACGACCCGGTGAAGGGCTCGGAGCTGACCCTCGCCCAGATCAGCCAGGGCGCTGACGTGGTCTATGCGGCCGCTGGCGGCACCGGTGTTGGCGTTCTGCAGACCGCGGCCGACAACGGCATCCTGTCGATCGGCGTGGACAGCAACCAGAACTATATGCACCCCGGTCAGGTCCTGACCTCGATGCTCAAGCGCGTGGACAATGCCGTCTATGACGCCTTCACGGCGGGCGCGGATCTGGAGACGGGCTTCAACGTCATGGGCGTTGGCAACGGCGGCGTGGGCTATGCCCTCGACGAGAACAACGCCGCGCTCATCAGCGCCGAAATGCAGGCCGCGGTCGATGCGGCGGCTGCCGATATCGCTTCGGGCGCCCTCGCAGTGCATGACTACACCAGCGACGAAAGCTGCCCGGCCCTGACCTTCTAAGGTCGGCCACGGCAAACCATCGGGGCCGCGCTGATCCATCGGCGCGGCCCTTTTTCCAACTCTGCGCCGGGGGGGCCGGAATGGACGACGCGATGGAAGTCTTCTTTTCCGCCTGGGGGGATCCCGATCCCGAAAGCAGGCGGGCCAAGCTGGAGCGGGCGCTGTCGCCCGAATTCAGCTATGTCGACCCGAATGCGCCCGGCCATCTGAAGGATTTCGCTGCCCTCGACGCCCATGTGGCCATGTTCGGCCAGATGATGCCCGGCGCCACCGCCGAGGTGGCCAGTTTCACCGAACATCACGGCCACGCGCGGGCGACCGTCAATTTCCTTAAGAACGGCAAGACCATGATGCAGGGACAATATTTTGGCCGGTTTGCGCACGGCGGTCAGCTTGCGCAAGTGGTCGGTTTTACGGGGACAGGAGCCTGACGCGTGACAACACCCGCCATTGAACTCAGAGGCATTTCAAAAGCCTTCGGCCCCGTTCAGGCCAACAAGGATATTTCGATCCGGGTCATGCCCGGCACGATCCACGGCATCATCGGCGAAAACGGCGCGGGAAAATCCACGCTCATGTCGATCCTCTACGGGTTTTACAAAGCCGATGCCGGCGAGATCTTCATCAACGGCAAAAAGACCGAGATTCCCGACAGCCAGCACGCGATCGCCGCGGGCATCGGCATGGTGTTCCAGCATTTCAAGCTGGTCGAGAATTTCACCGTTCTGGAAAACGTGGTGCTCGGCGCCGAGGACGGCGCCATGCTGCGCCCTTCGCTTGCCAAGGCCCGCAGCCAGCTCAAGCAACTGGCCGAGGAATACGAGCTGAACGTCGATCCCGATGCGGTGATCGAAGAAATCGGCGTGGGCATGCAGCAGCGGGTCGAGATCCTCAAGGCGCTTTATCGTCAGGCCGATATCCTGATCCTCGACGAGCCGACCGGCGTTCTGACACCGGCCGAGGCCGATCAGTTGTTCCGCATCCTTGGCCGGCTCAAGGAAGAGGGCAAGACGATCATCCTCATCACCCACAAACTGCGCGAGATCATGGAGATCACCGACACGGTGAGCGTCATGCGCCGCGGAGAGATGACAGCAACGGTCAAGACCCAAGACACAAGCCCGCCCGAGCTCGCCGAGCTGATGGTGGGCCGCAAAGTCCTGTTGCAGGTGGACAAGGTTCCCGCCAAGCCCGGCGCAATGGTGCTCGAGGTCAAGAACCTCAACGTCACCGACAGCGGCGGTGTGCACCGGGTTAAGGATGTGTCGTTCACCATTCGCGCCGGCGAAATCCTCGGTATCGCCGGCGTTGCCGGCAACGGCCAGTCCGAGCTTCTCGAGGTTCTGGGGGGCTATGAATTCGGCAAAGGCGAGGTCTTGATCAACGGCCAGTCGATCGACCTGACAGGCCGCCATTCCAACGGCCAAACGCGGCGCGAGCGCGGCATCGCCCATGTGCCCGAGGACCGCCAGCGCGAGGGCCTGATCATGGATTTCATGGCCTGGGAAAACATCGCCTTCGGCTATCACCACGATCCGAAATACCAGAAAAACCGCCTCTTCATGGACAACGCCGCGATCCGTGACGACACCGCCGACAAGATGCAGCGCTTCGACGTACGGCCGCCCAACCCGATGTTGCAGGCCAAAAGCTTTTCGGGGGGCAACCAGCAAAAGATCGTCGTCGCCCGCGAGATCGAGCGCAACCCCGATCTTCTCCTCGTCGGCCAGCCGACCCGTGGCGTCGATATCGGCGCAATTGAATTCATCCACAAGCAGATCGTGGCGCTGCGCGATCAGGGCAAGGCGATCCTTCTGGTCTCGGTCGAGCTCGACGAGATCATGTCGCTCTCCGACCGGATCGCCGTCATGTTTGACGGAAAGATCATGGGCGAACGCCTGCCGGAGAAGACCAACGTGAAAGAGCTCGGCCTGTTAATGGCCGGCGTGGCAGGGGAGGCCGCATGATGGAAAAAATGCCGAAATGGGCCGATATCTTCCTGATCCCGCTGGTCTCGCTGGTCCTGGCTGCGATCTTTTCGGCGATTGTCATTCTCGCCATCGGCGAGGACCCTTGGGCCGCGGTCAAGCTCATGGTCAAAGGTGCGCTTGGGTCGACCTATGCCTGGGGCTATACGCTTTACTACGCGACCAACTTCATCTTCACCGGCCTCGCGGTTGCCGTGGCGTTCCATGCGCGGATGTTCAACATCGGCGGCGAAGGCCAAGCCATGCTTGGCGGCCTTGGCGTGGCGCTTGTCTGCCTCTACATCCCGTGGCCCCACTGGTCGCTTGCCCTGATCGGGGCCTCGGTCGGCGCGGCGCTTTTCGGCGCGGCCTGGACCGCCATCCCCGCCTTCCTTCAGGCCAAGCGCGGCAGCCATATCGTGATCACCACGATCATGTTCAACTTCATCGCCAATGCGCTTTTGGTCTATCTGCTTGTCAACGTGCTCAAGCCCGTCGGCATGATGGAACCGGCAACCTCCAAGTTCCCCAAGCTGATCCAGCTGCCATCCTTCCGAGACATGTTCTCGACAGCCGACACGATCATGTTCCGCGGCGCGCCGGCGAATATCACCTTCTTCGTCGCGGTCGCCGCTTGTGTTGCGGTCTGGCTTCTGATCTGGCGCACGCGGCTCGGCTATGAGTTGCGCGCCTTCGGCCATTCGGAATCGGCGGCCAAGTATGCGGGCATCAACCCCACCAAGATCATCATGGTCTCGATGCTCATCTCGGGCGGGCTTGCGGGCATGATGGCGATCAACAACGTCATGGGCGAGGCCGAACGCCTTGTCTTGAACGCTGTCGAGGGCGCAGGCTTCATCGGCATCGCCGTGGCGCTCATGGGCCGCAGCCACCCCTTCGGCGTCTTCCTTGCCGCGCTCCTGTTCGGCTTCCTTTATCAGGGCGGCGCAGAGCTTGCATTATGGACCTCGATCCCGCGCGAGATGATCGTCGTCATTCAGGCGCTGGTGATCCTCTTTACCGGAGCGCTCGACAATATGGTGCGGATGCCGCTTGAAAGACTGTTCCTCGGGCTGCGGCGCAAGCCCGCGGCCAAACCAGCCGCGGCGGAGTAATCACATGGATCTTCTGACACTACTTCAGGTTCTTGACTCGACCGTCCGCATGGCGACCCCGCTGCTGCTGGCCTGCCTGGCGGGTCTCTTCTCGGAGCGCGCGGGCATCTTTGACATCGGGCTTGAGGGCAAGATGCTCGCCGCCGCCTTCCTTGCTGCTGCCATTGCCTCGGTCACCGGCTCGGCCTGGATCGGCCTTGTTGCCGGCATCGGCGCGTCGCTTGTGCTGGCAATAGTCCACGGGCTTGCCTCGATCACCTTCCGCGGAAATCAGCTGATCTCGGGCGTGGCGATCAATTTTTTCGCGGCCGGCATAACCGTCGTCGTGGCACAAAGCTGGTTCGGCCAAGGCGGCCGCACTCCGCAGCTCAGCGATGGGGCGCGGTTCCAGTCGATCACCCTGCCCTTCGCCGAAAGCCTCTCGGGCGTCCCCCTCCTGGGGCCGATCTATAAAGAGCTGATCTCGGGTCACTCGATCCTTGTTTATATGGCGATGCTGATCGTGCCGCTGACGTGGTGGGTTCTTTATCGCACCCGGTTTGGCTTGCGCCTGCGGGCGGTGGGCGAAAACCCGGCCGCGGTTGATACGGCCGGCATCTCGGTTGTCCGCCTGCGCTATTCGGCGGTGCTGATCTGCGGCGTTCTGTGCGGCATCGCGGGCGCTCAGCTTGCCACTGCCGAACCCGCCGCCGGCTTTATCAAGGACATGACCGCCGGCCGCGGCTATATCGCGCTCGCCGCGCTGATCTTTGCCAAATGGCGGCCATGGTATGCGCTGATGGCCTGCCTTCTGTTCGGCTTCCTTCAAGCGCTCGAATTGCGCCCCGACCTCATCACCAACGTGATCGGCATCAAGGTGCAGGGCCAGCTCCTGAGCGCCCTTCCCTATATCATGACGGTCGTGATCCTCGCCGGTTTCGTCGGCAAGGCCATCCCGCCGCGCGCGGGAGGGGAGCCCTATGTCAAAGAGCGGTGATCTCGCCGATCTGATCCGCGAACGGACAGGCGCGGCCCCTGTGAGGGTGGGCCTGATCCTCGGCTCGGGCCTCGGCCACCTCGCCGGAGCGGTCGACGGAATCGCCATTCCCTATTCCGAGCTTCCCGGCTTTCCTCACGCCGGGGTCTCGGGCCATGTGCCCCAGCTGGTGATCGGCTCGCTCGAAGGGGTGCGCGTGGCAGTCTTCGGCGGGCGGGCGCACTACTACGAGCAAGGCAAGCCCGACGCCATGCGCCTGCCGCTGGAAGTCCTCAAGCACCTCGGCGCCGAAATCATGTTCGCCACCAACGCCGCAGGCTCGATGCGCCCCGACATGCCGACCGGATCGGTCATGGCACTGAACGATCACATCAACTTCTCGGGCCTCAATCCGCTGATCGGCGAGCCTACGGACGCGCGCTTCGTGCCGATGACCGCGGCCTATGACCCCGCGCTGCGCGCCAGCCTCGCCGTCGCCGCAAAGGCTGCGGGGGTCGAGATGGCGGAAGGCATCTATGCCTGGTATTCCGGCCCCTCCTTCGAGACACCCGCCGAAATCCGCGCCATCCGCGGCATGTGCGCCGATGCGGTAGGGATGTCGACCGTGCCCGAGGTGATCCTCGCCCGCTTCCTCGGCCTGCGTGTGGCCGCCGCCTCGGTCATCACCAATATGGCCGCAGGGATGAGCGCGGAATCCATCAGCCACGATCACACCAAGGCGATGGCCCCGCTGGGCGCGGCCAAGCTCGAAAAGATTCTGAGGCAGTTTCTCAAGGGTCTCTGACGGTCAAATCGGCGTGTCTTTCTGGGTCTTTTCGACTCAATCCGCGTCAAAAAGAAGCTGGCCCCCACCGGGGGGTTTGACAGGTCCAATGGAAAGGCGTTCTTTGGTCAACACCATTCGCGCTCGGATCAGAATATGTTGATCTATCTCCCCATCGCCGAGGTATCGGTGAATGCCTTTCTGCTCCTCGGACTCGGCGGGATCGTCGGGATTCTTTCGGGGATGTTTGGCGTGGGTGGCGGTTTCCTGATGACACCGCTTCTGTTCTTCATCGGTATCCCGCCGGCGGTGGCCGTGGCGACCGAAGCAAACCAGATCGTCGCCTCGTCCTTTTCCGGCGTTCTGGCACATCTTCGGCGCAAGACGGTCGACATCAAGATGGGCCTTGTCTTGCAGGCGGGCGGCCTCGTCGGTTCGGGCCTCGGCATCTTCGTCTTCAATTATCTCAAGTCGATGGGTCAGGTCGATCTTCTGGTCAAGATCTTCTACGTTGTCTTTCTGGGCGCCATCGGCAGCCTGATGTTCGTCGAGAGCATCAATACCCTTCGACGCACCGGCAAAGGCAGGGCCGCACCCAAACGGCGCAAGCACAACTGGGTGCACAATCTGCCCTTCAAGATGAAATTCCGGGTCTCGGGCCTTTATATCTCGGTCATCCCGCCCCTGCTGGTGGGGATGGTTGTCGGTGTTCTGGCGGCCATCATGGGCGTCGGCGGCGGGTTCATCATGGTCCCCGCGATGATCTATCTCTTGGGGATGCCAACCAAGGTCGTGGTCGGCACCTCGCTCTTCCAGATCATTTTCGTGACCGCCTTCACGACGATGCTCCATGCCACCACCAACCACACGGTCGACATCGCCCTCGCCCTGCTTCTTCTGATCGGGGGCGTGATCGGCGCGCAGATCGGCACGCGGATCGGCGTCAAGCTCAAGGCCGAACAGCTCCGCATCCTTCTTGCGGTGATGGTGCTTGGCGTGTGCGTCAAGCTGAGCTTCGATCTCCTTCTCACCCCGAGAGAGCTTTTCGTTCTCGGCACGGCGGGGGGCCACTGATGCGCTTTGTCTATATCGCCCTCGCGCTACTCTGCCTGACAATGCCGGCCCGCGCCGAGGAAATCGTCCTTGGCCTCAGCCAGGACGAGGTCGCTATCACCGCGACCTTCGAGGGATCGCGCATCCTCATTTTCGGCGCGGTCAAACGTGACGGCACCGAAACCGCCGAGGGTGATCTTGGCGTGATCATCACGGTCTCGGGGCCCAAAGCGCCGATCACTGTCCGCCGCAAGGAACGCCGCTACGGCATCTGGATCAACGCCGATGCGGTCGAGGTCGATTCTGCGCCGAGCTATTACTCCGTGTCGACATCCGGTCCGTTTGAATCCGTCCTGAAAGGCGTAGAAGACCTGCGTTATTCCATCACGATCCCTCATGCGATCCGCTCGGTAGGAGCCACGGTCGAGGATTCAGAGGCCTTCACCGAGGCGCTGATCCGCATCCGCAGCGATGCCCGTCTCTATTCGACCTTTGTCGGCACCGTCGATCTTGAGGAAGACACGCTGTTTCGAACGGCCATCAACCTGCCGTCGAACATCACCGAGGGTAACTATGAGGCGCGCATCTTCCTGACCCGCGGCGGCGTGGTCATCGATGAATACGATACGGTCATCCCGGTCGAAAAGGTGGGCATCGAACGCTGGCTCTATCGCATGGCGCAGGACAATGCGGTTCTCTATGGCCTCATGTCGCTGGCGATCGCCGTCGCCGCCGGCTGGGGCGCTTCGGCCGCCTTCGCCGCGCTCCGCCGCTAGCCGCGTCCCACAAAGGGCATCTGCGTCGCCATAAGCGTCTGGAAAAGCGTGTTGGCCGAAAGCGGCAGCGCCGCCATCTGCGCGACGGCCTCGGCCACCAGCCCCACGTCGATATGCGGCGGCACGGGTTTGCCTTCGGCGCGCGCCCGATCGACGATACCTTCCAGAAGATCGGTCATGGCATTGCCGATGTCGATCTGGCCGCAGGCTATTTCGAAAGGGCGTCCGTCAAGAGCAAGCTGGCGGGTCAGGCCCGTGACGCCGTGCTTGGTCGTCGTATAGGTCACCGCCCCCTCGCGCGGCGCATGGGCCGAGATCGAGCCGTTGTTGATGATCCGCCCGCCCTGCGGCGTTTGCCGCCGCATCAGGCCAAAGGCGGCGCGGGCGCAAAGGAACATCCCCGTCAGATTGACCGACACGGCGCGCAGCCAGTCTTCGACCGGCACCTCGTCGATGGGCGCGGCGGGCGTGAATATACCGGCGTTGTTGAAAAGCACATCGAGCCGGCCCGCCTTGGCTGTGAAATCGGCAAAGGCCCGCGCGACCTGATCGGCATCGGCCACATCGCACGGCAGGATCACGGCATTGCCACGCCTTGCGGCCACCGTTTCAAGCATCTCGGCGCGGCGGGCGATCAGCCCCACCTGCCAGCCATCCACGAGAAACCGCTCGGCCACCGCCCGCCCGATCCCCGCGCTCGCGCCCGTGACAATGATCGTCTTCATTCCGTGTCCTCTCGTTCCAGCGCAAAGCTCGCCGGCGCGGCGGGCAGGTCATCGACCCTCAGTGGCCCGCTCGGTTTGCCAAGACGGTTGCGCACGACCCATCTGATCTGCGTTTCTGCCCGCGTGATCGCCACATAGGCAAGCCGTTTCCAAAGTGGCTGGCCCGCCTCGACGCGACCCATCCGCGCAGCGGCATAGATATCAGGACCAAAGACCTGAACCGTATCCCACTGCGAGCCCTGCGCCTTGTGGATCGTCACCGCCGCGCCGTGCAGAAAGGTCGCGCCCATCCGCGCGGCGAAGGGGATGAACGGCTCGTCATCGCCCTCCATCTCGATCTTGATGATGCTGGCGGCGTTGGCCTGCGGGTCTTCCGCGCCGATGATGTGCAGCCGCGAAAAGCCGGGGCGGCGGCCCGGCCCGAGATAGATCACCTGCGCGCCCTTGATCAGCCCCCGCGCCTCGAGATCGAGGCGCTTCTTGCGGTGCTTGAGCGGCAGTTCGATCCCGTCGCAGATCAGTGGCTCGCCTACGATCAGCTCTCCCGCGGGCACGCCATAAGCCGCGCGGAACGCATGGATCAAGCGGATGCGCGTCGCGTTGCGCCAGACCAGAACCGGCGATCGGGCCATCAGGTCGGATCCGACCCGCTCGGCCCAGACCACGCGCTCGTCGCGGCGGGCAGCCTCGCTGATCATGTCTTCGAACCCTTGGAAATCCAGCGACGGATCGGCCAGCGCGTGCGCAAGATCGAGGATCGGGTTGTCGGCCTCTTGCCGGTGGATGCGGTGCAAGACCAGCTTGCGCGCGTCTGGCAAGCTGTCGAAAACCATGCCCCCTGTGCTCTGGACCGGCGGCAGCTGCGCGGGATCGCCGAAAAGGACGAGGGTCGGAAAGATCTCCTGCAAATCTTCAAACTGACGTTCGTCAAGCATCGAGCTTTCGTCGACAAACCCGATGTCGAGCGGATCCTCGCGCCGTTTCCAGCCGATGATGAAATCCGAGCCGCGCAGCCCCGCCGCCGCAAGCGCCGCCGGGACCGATTTGTTGATCTGGTAGGAGCCAAAGGCGCGATCGAGCGCCAGCTCGGTCAGCCCCTCGATCTGCGGCCTCTCGCCTTGCCCCGCGAGCCATTCGGCGATCCTCTCGTATTCGGGATCATAGACGGGGGTATAGAGGATGCGGTGGATCGTCGTCGCCGGCACGCCGAGATTGCGCAAGACGCTTGCCGCCTTGTTGGTGGGCGCAAGGACCGCCAGCGTGCGCCTGTCTTTCCGCCGCTTGCCCTCCCAATCGCCCGAGACCAGATCGACGCCCGCCTCGGACAGCGCCTTGGTGAGTTCCGACAAGAGCATCGTCTTGCCCGAGCCCGCCTTGCCGATCACCGCCAGAACGCGGGTATCACCCGCCTCGGGCGGCATCAGAAGACTGTCGTCAAGGTTGATCCCCGCCCCGCGCAGCGCCTCGGCGATCTCATCCCAGGCGGCGGCCTGATCGGCAGAAAAGGTCGGGGCAAGCGCGGTCATGGCGCGACCCTACCCAGCAACGTGGGGCAGAGCCAGAGGCGATCAGGCGGAAAGCCGGAGAAGCAGTGTGCCAAGCGAGCGGTCAACCCACCGTTCCGAAATCGCCGAAGAAATCCCGACCCGGTGCAGGATGCGCAACCGATCGAGCGGATCATAGGTCCACAGGCCAGCGCTGATCGGGGAAGGGCCGGATTTGTCCGTTCCGAGAAGTTTGGGCGACGCCCCGATCTGGCGATAGATCCGCACCATTCGCGCGTCAAAGACACCCAGAAAATGCCGGATCGCAAAGTGCCGCATCACCTCGCCCCCGCCCAGCATCAAGGCCGCCGCCACCTGCCCGCTCGCTTGCGGGCTGAGGCAGAAGCGCGTGCATTCCCAAGTCATCGTATCATGAAGCTGCTCGCCGCCGAGAAGGCCGAGGAAATGTTCGTTGGTCATCGTGCGACCCGTGGTCGGCAGAAACCGCATCGAGCCGCCGTGCGTCCCGTCCGGGAGCTGCCAGACGACATAGAGCGGATCGAGATCGTCATACTGATCCCGTTCCCAGCCGTTGCTGTCGACACTCACCTCCCAGCCCAGTCGATCCCGAAATTGTGCGGCCCGATCGAGGAACATCGAGGATTGAAGCGCGGGATATCGGCCCAGTTCGAAGCCTTGAAGATAGCGCAGCATGGAGCCCCCCTGGATGCAAGGGGCCAAGGTTTGCAGATCAAGCCTAAAGGTCTCTGTCTTGCCCGAACGTTGCCGCTAGCTGGCCAAAGCCGCGCGCTCTTTGCCTGGCCAGTCGCCCGGCGCGGCGCGATCTGTCCCGCCGATCACGATATGGCCGTGAAGCAAGGCCTGCGCGACGGCGCTGATTGTGTTTTGGGCGTTGAGCTTGAGCCGGGCACTTTCGATATCGGCCCTGAGCGTGTGCTCCGAGATCGCCAGCATCTCGGCAACCTGCCCCCGAGCGTATCCCATGGCGAGATAGGTCAAGGCATCGACTTCGCGGGGCGATAATGTCTTTGAGGGCTTCGGAGCGCGGTTCGAGGCGATCTCGAGCGCTTTTCTGTTAAGGTAATGCGCGATCAGAATGATTTCCCGCTGATGCGCGCCAACGACTGCGTCCCAGTCTTCGTCACTTGCCGTGTGCGAAAGGGTGAGAAGCGCAAACTGGCCGCTTGGCCCGTGGATCGGCACGGAATAGCCTTGATTTCCGACCCCATGGTCGAGCGCGTCCTTGCGAAAGGCCCTGGCCACGCGCGACGACCAGTCAAGACGCCGCCAGTCGACAGGGTGATAGCGCTGAAAGCAGGCAAGGATAACGGGATCTATCCGAAGGTAATCCTGATCGACATAGCGCTGAACCCAGACGGGATCGTATGTTCCGCAGCCATATTGCTCGCCATCCGCGCTGACCCAGTGATAGACGATATGATCTATTTCAAGACTGTCGCGCAATCCGACGACAATGTCCTGAAGATCACTGAGGCTGACCGCTGCCTCCAGCTGTCCAGCCGCCAACTCCAACATAACCGTCCTCCCCTTGCGGACGCGCGGGAATTTCTCCCACAGTCGAAGTGATCTCGGCCACGGCAACCTTGGCAGTTTCGGACAATTGCCGCGAAAGAAGCGGCAATTCGTTCTGATCCGCAAAGGTCTTGAGGTCGGCGATCACGTCGATGTTCCACGTATTCTCCATGATCACCCTCCCCGTGAATGGTTAATAAGAAGTTAACAACCTATGGTAGCACAGGCCCGGTTAACGATTTACTCGCCTATTTGCCCCCCCCAGAAATGGTGAAGCTCAGCGCAATAGGAAATGGGCGCGGCCGTTGCCGGCGCGCGCCCTTGACCGTCACTCGGGCAAGAATGTCAGGATTTGCTTTCGGCGATCACGTCTTCAAGGGTCCGAAGGCCGGTTTGCGGGCTCTGGACGAGAACCGCCATATTGCCCGGCTTGTGTTCGTTGCGGCGCATCTTGGTGTGGGCAAGCGGGATCTCGTCCCAGCCGAAAACTTCAGACATACAAGGATCAAGCCGGCGTTCGATCATCAGCTGGTTGGCTTGGCTGGCCTGCTTGAGGTTGGCGAAATGGCTGCCTTGCACGCGCTTTTGGTGCATCCACAAATAGCGCACGTCGAAGGTCAGGTTATAGCCGGTGGTGCCGGCACAGATCACCACCATCCCGCCGCGCTTCACAACAAAGACGGAAACCGGGAACGTAGCCTCGCCCGGATGCTCGAACACCATGTCAACGTTGTTGCCCTTGCCGGTGATCTCCCAGATCGCCTTGCCGAATTTGCGGGTCTCGTTGAACCAGTCCTTGTATTCGGGCGTGTTCACCTTGGGCATCTGGCCCCAACAGTTGAAATCCTTGCGATTGATCACACCCTTGGCGCCAAGCGACATGACAAATTCGCGCTTGTCCTCTTCGGAAATCACGCCAATCGCATTGGCGCCGGCGGTGTTGATCAGCTGGATCGCATAAGACCCAAGCCCCCCCGAGGCGCCCCAAACCAGCACGTTCATGCCGGGTTTCAGCTCGTGCGGCTTGTGGCCGAACAGCATCCGATAGGCGGTCGCCAACGTCAGCGTGTAGCAGGCACTTTCTTCCCAGGTCAGGTGCTTGGGCCGGTGCATGAGTTGCTGGGATTGCACGCAGGTAAATTGAGCGAAAGAGCCGTCCGGCGTCTCATAACCCCAGATCCGCTGGCTGGGCGAGAACATCGGATCGCCGCCGTTGCATTCCTCGTCATCGCCGTCGTCTTGATTGCAGTGGATCACCACCTCGTCGCCAACCTTCCAGCGTTTGACCTTGTCGCCCACCGCCCAGACGATCCCCGAGGCATCCGAGCCCGCGATGTGATAGGGCGCACCGTGGACGTCGAAGGGCGAAATCGGAATGCCAAGGCCAGCCCAGACGCCGTTGTAGTTCACGCCTGCCGCCATGACCATGACGAGGACCTCGTGGCTATCAGGCTTGGGGCAATCCACGACCTCGACCTGAAACGCCTGCTCCGGCTCGCCATGCCGCTCGCGGCGGATCGCCCAAGCATACATCTTGTCGGGGACATGCCCCAGAGGCGGGATCTCGCCCACTTCGTAGAGGTCTTTCTTGGGCGCGGTGGCCGTTTCGGCGGAGGGTGTCTGATCAAGGGCCATCGGGGTCTCCATCGGGCATGTCCTGTTTACGCCGCGCTGCAGAATCGCGCGTTACCCTATGGCTATTAACGGCAGAGCAACTTTGCAACCCCTGCGAAGCTCATTTTGTAATTATATTACTTTGCAAACGCGGCATTTCAGCAGTTTTTCGCTGCATCTGCATCAAAATGATGGGTGATCGAGGCGGCGTAGAAGGCCAGAGTGTCCTCCGAGGCCGGCTCGAGGGCAAAGCGCCCTCCCGATTCTCGAACCAGCTTTCGACGTCTGAGGTTTTCCAGCGCGTCGTCGGTGATCTTGGTCGCATCGCGGCGCGGCAACGTCACCCCGCGCCCGGCCAGATACGCCAGGTTCGCGGCCACTTCGGCCTCGATGTCGTCGCGGGTCGCGATCCCTGCAAGAAGCGCACGCGCCACAAGCGGAACCGGAAGCACCGGCATGACATTCTCGATTCGGCGCATCATCTCTGACGCAACGGCCTCAACCTGATCGCCGGTCCGCCCGATCATGAAATCGGCAAGCTCCAGAGGCTCGCCAAAAGCGACCGAGGCGGTGCCAAAAGGCTTGAGGCGAAACGAGATGCGCTGCCAGACATGCTTGACGACGATCGACAGAACCTCGCGCAGCGGCGGTTTGAACTTGCGTACCCCGGCTTTGTGGGCCGCGATAAGATAGAAATCTTCCAACACCCGATCATAGTTGATCGCCACCGGCACAAAAATCACCGAACGGTTGCCCAGCTCCCAATCCGAGACGATATAGCTCAAAAGCCCCAGCTTCGGTGGCGCCAGGCGGCCCGTCAGGGTCAGCCCCCCTTCAGGAAAGATCACCTGCGTCACCCCGCCTTGCGTGGCCATCTGCACATAGCGGGCAAGGACGCGCCGATAAAGAACCCCGCGCGACCGGCGCCGGATGAAGAAGGCCCCCATCGATTTGATGATCGCCGACAAGGGCCAGATCCGCGCCCATTCCCCCACCGCATAAGACAGCGCCGAGGCCCGGGACATCAGG
This sequence comes from Marivivens sp., assembly GCA_030827165.1. Classification (GTDB taxonomy): domain Bacteria; phylum Pseudomonadota; class Alphaproteobacteria; order Rhodobacterales; family Rhodobacteraceae; genus RFZI01. The sequence goes on along the minus strand of JAURFB010000018.1, from coordinate 6,674 downwards.
TAGGTGACAAGGAAATAATCCATGTTCGAGCGGTGATTGATGATGAAGATCACCGTCGCATTGGGATCGAGCGCCTCGAGCTGATCCCGGTCGAAAGCGCCAAGCCGGATGCGGAACATCGACCGCGAGACCCATTGGGCCAACCGTCCGGCGATCACGAAATAAAACGAGGCGCTGAACGACGGAACGATCTCGCGCGCATAGCGGCGGGCTTCCTCGAAGGCGACGTTTTCGGGAATCCCTTCAAGCGCGGCCTGTTCGGCAATCGCCTTGGCGACCTCGGGATCATAGATCAGCCGCTGGATCATGTCGTAGCGGCGGGCGAGTTTGAACGGCTCGATCGGTCGGGTCAGGCGCTGGTTGACCCGCGCGATGACCCTTTCCGCCAGCTTGCGAAAAAACCAGCGCACCGAAGGAAAGAGGAAATGCGACGCGAACGTCACTGCCCCAAACAGCAAGATCAGGATCAGAAGCCAGAGCGGCACTTCAATAGTCTGCGACATGACGCGACCGTGACAGGCTTCGGAGGCGAGGTAAATCCTCCGATGCCGCAACGCAGCGAATTGACACCGCCAGAAAACTTCCGATAGTGAGCCTGTCGCGGAATAATATTGCCCACCCGACCCAAAGGAGGCCGGTTATGTCGCAACCGCAGAAAGATCGCCCGTGGCTTTTCAGAACCTATGCGGGCCACTCGACCGCAAGCGCCTCCAATGCGCTTTACCGCGCGAATCTAGCGAAGGGTCAGACGGGTCTTTCCGTGGCGTTCGATCTGCCAACCCAGACCGGCTATGACAGCGATCACCGTCTCTCGCGCGGCGAGGTCGGCAAGGTTGGCGTGCCGGTCTGCCATATGGGCGATATGCGCGCGCTTTTTGCCGAGATTCCGCTCGAGCAGATGAATACCTCGATGACGATCAACGCCACCGCCCCATGGCTCCTCGCGCTTTATATCGCCGTGGCCGAGGAGCAGGGCGCAGACGTTGCGCAGCTTCAGGGCACTGTCCAGAACGACATAATCAAGGAATACCTCAGCCGCGGCACCTATATCTGCCCGCCCGAGCCGTCCTTGCGGATGATCACCGACGTGGCCGCCTATACCCGCGCAAATCTTCCGAAATGGAACCCGATGAATGTGTGTTCCTATCACCTGCAAGAGGCCGGCGCGACGCCGGAAGAGGAATTGGCCTTTGCGCTGGCGACCGCAACCGCGGTTCTCGACGATCTGCAAAAGAAAGTTCCGGCCGGGAAATTCCCGGAAATGGTCGGGCGTATTTCGTTTTTCGTGAATGCCGGCATCCGATTTGTCACCGAATTGTGCAAGATGCGGGCCTTTGTCGAATTGTGGGATGAAATATGCCGCGACCGGTATGGCATCGAAGACGAGAAATACCGCCGTTTCCGCTATGGCGTTCAGGTCAATTCCCTTGGTCTCACCGAACAGCAGCCCGAGAACAACGTCTATCGCATTCTCCTTGAAACCCTCGCGGTGACGCTTTCCAGGAATGCCCGCGCCCGCGCCGTGCAATTGCCGGCCTGGAACGAGGCGCTCGGCCTGCCCCGCCCGTGGGATCAGCAATGGTCGCTCAGGATGCAGCAGATTCTGGCCTATGAGACAGACCTGCTGGAATTCGGCGATTTGTTTGACGGCAATCCCGCAATTGCGAGAAAGGTCGAGGCGCTCAAGGAAAGCGCCCGCGCCGAATTGCGCCAGATCGACGGGATGGGCGGCGCGGTGAACGCCATCGAATACATGAAGAGCCGGCTGGTGGAATCGAACGCGGCGCGGATCGGGCGAATTGAAAGCGGCGAGACAACTGTTGTCGGGGTGAACAAATGGACCAGTGGCGAAGCCTCGCCGCTGACCGCTGGTGATGGCTCGATCATGGTCGTCGATCCCGCCTCCGAGGCCGATCAGATCGCCCGACTGGAAGATTGGCGCGCGGCCCGCGATCGCGACACAGTGGCGGCCGCACTGGCACAGCTGCGCAATGCTGCCCTGTCGGGCGCCAATATCATGGAGGCGTCGATCGTTTGTGCCAAGGCGGGCGTCACGACAGGCGAATGGGCCGAAGAGATCCGCAGGGCCTTTGGGCAATACCGCGCTCCGACCGGTGTTTCGCGCAACCCTTCGAACCAGACGCAGGGCCTTGAAGAGATCCGCGGCCGTGTCGACAGCGTCAGCCGCTCTCTCGGCCGCCGCCTGTCATTCCTCGTCGCCAAGCCCGGTCTTGACGGCCATTCCAACGGGGCCGAGCAAATCGCCACCCGCGCCCGCGATTGCGGCATGGACATTACCTATGACGGCATTCGCCTGACGCCCGACGAGATCGTTGCCGCCGCCAAGGAAAAGGCGCCGCACGTTATCGGCCTTTCAATTCTTTCCGGCTCTCATATTCCGCTGATTTCCGAAGTGATGTTGAAATTGAAGGAAAACGGGCTGGATCATATTCCGGTTGTGGCGGGGGGAATCATTCCCGACGAAGATGCTGCGGCCCTCAAGGCATTTGGTGTGGCCGAGATCTATACGCCCAAGGATTTCGATCTCAATCGCATCATGGCGGACATCGTTGCGCTGGCGGACCCTTCGAAAATCGCGGCGGAATAGAAATAGTCCTGTCCTAAAAGAGAGTTAACCTTTTCCAAATGGAATAGGTTATAAAGCGATTTATTCGATTCCAGACTTCTGCCGGAGCCAAAAGGGGACACCTATGAAATTCAATCTGAAAACCATGTCGCGCAAAGAGCTGGAAAAGCTGCGCGCTGATGTCGACAAAGCGCTGGAACAGGTTTCCTCCCGTGAAATGGAGCTGGCGATCAAGTCTGCCGAAAAGGCGGCGGCCGCTTATGGATTCAGCCTTGCCCAATTGACCGGCAGCGAAAAGCCGGCCCCCAAGAAACGCGGCCGCAAGCCCGGCCCGAAGGCAGCCAAGCCCAGGAAGGCCGGCGCGCCGCGCTACAAGAATCCGGCTGACGCCTCGCAGACATGGACAGGCAAGGGCCGTCAGCCCGTCTGGTTCAAAGACGCCGTGTCCGCCGGCGCCGATCCATCATCTATGGCGATCTAATTCCGGCCCTGCAATTTGCGAACCAGCGCGTCGTAGGAATACTTCGACGCGATTGGTCCGTTTGCGCCTTTGCGATATCCCGGCGCCGTCGGCAGGCATGAAAGGCCGCACAGCAGCCGCACCTCCATCGCCCGGCTGTCCACATACCAAAACCGCCCGCCGGGGGTTGAAACATAGCCGTTGATCCAGAGCGCGGCATCGCCCTCAATGTCGATATCGCTGGGGATTTCGCCAAAGTAGTCGGGATCGAAGCCGCCGTGGGTATGGTACGAGGCCGTCACCGCCAAATCATCCGGCAGATCCGCCGAACAGGTCGATTCATCCCCCTGAACCGCGTGGGTTGCCTGCAAGACGCCGCCCGCATCATAGCCAATAAAGCCACAAAACTCGCGGCCCTTCGCGAAGGACAGGGCCTGCAACGCCGAAAGCGTCTCTCTGGCCAGCGCGACCTCGGCGGCGTCTTGTGCCGTTGCAACAGACGCCATGACGCACAGTTTGCCAACCAAAAGGCCCCATCGCCGCATCTTGCCTGCCCTTTCCCGTCGCTTTTTCGTTGAAGCCGCACGGGCCTTCAAGCTACCACCCTCGGATATCTCTGCCGGATATTGCAAGTCCGGCCTTTCGTTTTAAGGACCAAATCGATGACAGTTCATATCGGCGCCAAACCCGGCGACGTCGCAGACACCGTTCTCATGCCCGGCGATCCCTATCGCGCCAAATGGGCCGCCGAGACCTTTCTCAAGGATGCCGTTTGCGTCAATCAGGTGCGCGGAATGCTCGGCTTTACCGGCACATGGAAAGGCCACCGCGTGACCATTCAGGGCTCAGGCATGGGAATGCCGTCGTTGTCGATCTATGCCAACGAGCTTATTCGCGATTACGGCGCCCAGACGCTGATCCGCATCGGATCATGTGGCGGAATGCAAGATGATGTGGCCGTGCGCGACGTGATCCTCGCGATGACCGCAAGCACGGTCTCGACCCCCTCGCGCGGTATCTTCCGCGAACTGAGCTTTGCGCCTTGCGCCGATTACGGCCTTCTCGCCGCCGCGGCCGTTGCTGCAAAGGATATGGGTGTGCGCACCCATGTGGGCGGGATCTATTCCTCGGACGTGTTCTACGACGAGCGCCCCGACCTCACTGCCGAGATGGAGCGCCACGGCGTTCTGGGCGTCGAGATGGAAGCGGCCGAGCTTTATATCCTCGCCGCTCGTTACAAACGCCGCGCGCTGGCTGTCCTGACTGTTTCCGACCACCTAAAGACGCACGAAGCGCTCCCAAGCGAAGATCGGGAACGTTCCTTTGGGGATATGGTCGAAATCGCGCTGCGCGCCGCTTTCGCCTAGGATCGGCCGCCCTACCGGCTTCGGGGGGGCGCAAGCGCCCCCTCTTATCCCAACGCCTCGACGGCCAGAACCGTGGGCAAATGGCGGGCAATCTCCTGCCAGCTTTCTCCTTCATCGGAGCTGGCAAAGACTGACCCCGAATTTGTCCCGAAATAAAGCCCCGCGGGCTCTGCGGTATCGCCGGCCATCGCCTGCCGGAGCACCGTGAAAAAACAGTTCTCCTGCGGCAGCCCTTCGCGCTTCGCACTCCATGTCTGCCCCGCGTCCATGGATTTCCAGACCGCTGCCGCCGCGCCCGGCGGGAACCGGCCCTGGCTGTCGCCATTGAGCGGAATGGTCCAGATGGTATTCCCGTCACGGGGATGAACGCGGATCGGAAACCCGAACATCGAAGGCAGGCCCGCGGAGATATCATCCCAGCTCCGCCCCCCATCCGCCGATCGCCAGACCCCGTGATGGTTTTGCTGATAGAGAATATCCCCAGCCCCGGCGCGCGCATGATGTTGTGCACACAGGGCCCCGTCTCTCCGTCACGCGGCGCAGCGGGGTGATCGTGATGCCCGAAGGCCTCGGTATTGGAAAGCCTGTTGCGGCGCTCCCATGTATCGCCCCCGTCTTCCGTCGCGAAAACGCCCGCGGCCGAAATCCCTATCCACATTTTCCGGGGGTCATCCGGATCAGACAGGATCGTATGCAGAACCAATCCCGCAGCGCCGGGATTCCAGCTTCCGGCCGAGGGATGATTGGTCAGCCCCTCGACCCTGCTCCAGGATACTCCGCCATCCGTGCTCTTGAGCAATTGCGCAGGCTTGGTTCCGGCATAAACGGCATCCCTTGTGACGCCCATCGACCAGACCTGCGAAAATTCCTTGCCGAACGGCGGCTCTTCCCCGTTCCAGCCAATGTTCGCCGCGAAATCGGGATCTCGCGACGCCCAATCATCCATCATCCCGCTTGTGAGCTTGGCCAATTCCCAGGTTTCACCGCCATCTTCGGATCGCCAAATACCCGCGCCTGACCAGTCGCCCCCGCCTCCTGCGTAAAGCCGCCCCGTTTCTGGATCGCCGACAACGTGATTGATCGGCCAGCCATCACAATGCGGGCCGCTCACTGTCCACTTTTTCCGATCATCGCTTCTAAGAACAAATGCACCCTTGGTGGTGCCGACCAACACGACCGAAACAGGATTGACGCCACTCCAAACAATCCTTGAGAAAAGCTATCAGAGAGCGCGGCATTTCATAGCGAAAATTCGCTGGGGCTAGCCTCGGTTGCCGGCTCCAGCCGTGGCAAACGAAAAAGCCGGCCTCGATTGGCCGGCTTCTTGGAACGGCAGGAACAGGCTCTCAGACAACCCGCTCGAGCATCATCTTCTTGATATGCGCGATGGCCTCGGCCGGGTTGAGCCCCTTTGGGCAGGTCTTGGCACAGTTCATGATCGTGTGGCAGCGATAGAGCTTGAAGGGATCTTCCAGCGCATCCAGCCGCTCGCCCGTCGCCTCGTCACGGCTGTCGATGATCCAGCGATAGGCATGAAGAAGGGCCGCCGGGCCGAGATACTTGTCGCCGTTCCACCAATAGCTTGGGCAAGACGTGCTGCACGAGGCGCACATGACACATTCATAAAGACCATCAAGCTTCTTGCGGTCCTCGATCGACTGGCGCCATTCCTTGGCGGGCCGGTTGGTCTTGGTCTCGAGCCAGGGCATGATCGAGGCGTGCTGGGCATAGAAATGCGTCAGGTCGGGGATCAGGTCCTTGATCACCGGCATATGCGGCAGCGGATAGATCTTCACGTCGCCCTTGATCTCGTCCATGCCGAAGATGCACGCGAGCGTGTTGCGCCCGTCGATGTTCATCGCACACGATCCGCAGATCCCCTCGCGGCACGATCGGCGGAAGGTCAGCGTCGGGTCGATCTCATTCTTGATTTTGATCAGCGCGTCCAGAACCATCGGCCCGCAACTGTCCATATCGACGAAATAGGTATCAACTTGCGGGTTCTTCCCGTCATCGGGATTCCAGCGATAGATCTGGAATTTGCGGACATTGGTCGCCCCGGCGGGTTTGGGCCAGGTTTTGCCAACCGTCATGCGGCTGTTCTTGGGAAGCGTCAGTTGGACCATGTTTTTTCCTTTTCAACATCGGCAATCTTCAACAGAGATTGCGCTTTGTCGACGATCTGCCTCGCCCGTTGGTCGAAGCTATGGGTTTCTCGCATCTCAAGTGCGAATTGACGTCGTTTCTCTTTGATTTCTTC
>JAURFB010000016.1 GCA_030827165.1 Marivivens sp. | reverse complement strand
CGAGCGGATCTTGCGGACGGACTATGACGATGAGCCTGCGCAAGATCGCAAGGGCCGCTGATTTCTGAGTTTTCGGGAAATTGGTCGGAGCGAGAGGATTCGAACCTCCGGCCCCCTGCTCCCGAAGCAGGTGCGCTACCAGGCTGCGCTACGCTCCGACCGTGGCGTGCGGGGTAAACCGAACCGGCGGAATTGACAAGGCGTTATTTGTCGGAATCCGCGACTCTGACGCGATCAAGGAAGGCGCCGACCCTGAGGCTGGTTCCGGTCTCGGTCCGGCTGCGCGTCTTGAGAACGGGGCGGTTCGCGGAAGCGCCGGATTTCCCCTCTCGCAGGACGATATAAAGGCCGCTGGCGATAATGATCGAGGCGCCGAAGCCGGTATAGAGATCGACCGACTCGGCGAAAATGAAATAGCCGAAGATTGCCGCCCAGATGATCTGGGAATACTGCATCGGCGCCACAATGATCGCCTCGCCCGATTTGTAGGCGCCGATGATGATGAGGCCTGCCGCAGAACCCAGGATCGCCATGATGGCGACAAGCCCGATATGGGCGGCCGGCATCGGTTCGTAGACAAAGCCCAGCGCCGCGCCCATGACGAAGAAGTTGGCCATCATCGGATAGAGCATGATGACGATGGGGCGCTCGTCGGCCCCGATCCGGCGCACCACGACCGAAGCGAAAGATCCGCCAATGGCCGCGACGACAGCGGCCAGATGGCCAAGACCCAGATGGGTTTCACCGGGGCGAAGCGCCACCACGACGCCAATGAGGCCAACGACGATGGCGATGCCCCTGCGGATATGGATGCGTTCGCCAAGGATCGGGATCGCCAGAAGCGTGATCAACAAGGGTGACGCGAACAGGATCGTATAGGTTTGCGCCAAAGGCAGGACGGCAAAAGCATAGAAGGCCGTCACGCCGGTGATCAGCGTCGCCACGGTGCGCGCTGCCATCCAGCCGGGGTGCACGGGGCGAAGCGTTCCGGGTGTCTGTTCGCGCATGATCATCAGAACCGCGAGCGGAAAGCTGAAGAGCGTCGAGAAGAAGATCGTCTGCACCGGGGAATAATCGCCGCCGAGAACCTTCACGATCACGTCGTTGGTCGCATAGACGGCAAAGGCGAGGAGGGCGAGCAGGGCCCCTCTGGCGTTGTGGTGCATCGGACTTCCGGTTGGTTAGCGCTATCACCTTTTAGACGCGAGAGCGGCCAAAAGAAAAGCCCCGCCGAGGCGGGGCTGGTCTTGTCGATCATCTTCGGGTTCAGAGGCTCGCGTCAAGCGCGGCGATGACGGCATCGCCCATCGCCGAGGTCGAGACCGGCGAGCCGCCTTCCGGGCCCATCAGGTCGGCCGTGCGCAGACCATCGGCCAGGACCTTTTCAACGGCCTTCTCAAGGCGATCCGCTTCGGCGCCCTGATCGAAGCTGTAGCGCAGCGCCATCGCGAACGACAGGATACAGGCAATCGGGTTGGCCTTGCCCTGGCCCGCGATGTCGGGGGCCGAGCCGTGGACGGGCTCGTAAAGGGCCTTGGGCCGGCCGTTGGCCATCGGTGCGCCAAGCGAAGCCGAGGGCAGCATCCCGAGCGAGCCGGTCAGCATGGCGGCGAGGTCGGACAGAAGATCGCCAAAGAGATTGTCGGTGACGATCACGTCAAACTGCTTGGGCCAGCGGGTGAGCTGCATGGCGCCGGCGTCGGCATACATATGGCTCAGCTGAACGTCGTGATATTCCTCGTCGTGGACCTTCTGAACCACCTCGCGCCACAGAATCCCCGATTCCATCACGTTGGCCTTTTCCATCGAACAAACCTTGTTGCCCCGCTTGCGGGCCAGCTCGAACGCCGAGCGCGCAACGCGGGCGATTTCGCTTTCGGTATAGCGCTGGGTGTTGATGCCGACGCGCTCGTTGCCTTCGGTAAAGATGCCGCGCGGCTCGCCGAAATAGACGCCCGAAGTCAGCTCGCGCACGATCATGATGTCGAGACCGGCGACCACGTCTTTCTTGAGCGACGAGAAATCGGCAAGCGCGTCAAAGCACTGGGCGGGGCGGAGGTTGGCGTAGAGGTCCATCTCCTTCCGCAGGCGCAAGAGGCCGCGCTCGGGTTTGACCGAGAAGTCGAGGTTGTCGTATTTCGGGCCGCCAACCGCACCCAGAAGAACCGCGTCTGCGGCTTGGGCCTTGGCCATCGTCTCGTCAGTCAGGGGGGTGCCGTGAGCGTCATAGGCGCACCCGCCCACGAGGTCGTCCGAGATTTCGAAACGCAGGGCGCGCTTGTCGCCATACCAGGCGATGATCTTCTTCACTTCGGCCATGACTTCGGGGCCGATGCCGTCGCCGGCGAGGATAAGGAGCGAGGGGTTGGACATGGGTCTTTCCTTCGGGGTCAAGGGTCGCCGACCCGCCTATCGGTTTGCCTCAGGGGCGTCAAGAAAACAGGCGGATTGCGCGGGATCAGGGGCGTTTCGCCGCGCTGGAAATGTCGACCCAGACAAGCCGGTGCGGTCCGGCAGCCTGGCCATCGGGGCCAAGCGTGCCGTCAGTCGGCCAATTGACGCCAGAGCCGACCACGTCCCATCCCGCCGACGACGGCAGGACATAACTGACCCGCAGGTTGCCCTGCGGGCTGCCGGGCCAGGCGGCGGTATCGAGCGCGGGATCGCCGAGGTGGCCGGCATCGGCGGCCAAAGCGCCGCCCAGACTTGCGGGGAGGGGATCGTAGAGACGCGGATCGGACAGAAGCGCGCGAATGGCCGTGTGATCGCTGTCACCATCCACGGGATCGGCGTTGAGCTTGGCCGCTATGACGAAAGTTTCGGGAAGTGGCCCGAATACCCCGTCAAGATAAAGCGACCAAAAGCGGATTTCGTCGCGATTGCGCTGGCCGTTGCGGTCCTCGGGCCCGTCGAAAGCGGGCGTCGTGGCGGCGCTGGCCAGAAGCGCGAATGGCGGCTCGTTTTCGGGGCGCATCGGTATGATCCAAAAGCCTGAAGAGGCGAGCCGCTGGGCAGCCTGTGCCTCTGCCGAGGGAAAGGGCTGGCCATCAATCTGAGGCAACCGCGCCTCTGGCAGATCGCGCCAGAGAAGCGTGGTGAAATCCTGCACGCCGGCCACATTGATCGGCACCCTCGACAAGAGCGCCATCCCGCCGTTGCCTCGGAACAGGCCATAGCCCATCGCGTCCCGCGCTTAGCCCAACCTGCCGTTGCCGTCCATGTCATGCCCTGTGGGAAGGCCTACGTTGGTCGGAAGGGCAAAGCGGACCGGATAGGAAGACCCCTGTTCGGCCAAAAGCTCTGCAAAGGCATTCAGCGCCGCCAGACCGGCGTCATGGTCAAAGTCGGTCAGGAGAAGAATGTCGGGATCCACAGAGGCGACCACGCGGGCAATGGTGATAATGCTCTGATCCTGCCCCTTGAGGATATCCCGAAGCAAAAGCGCCGGCCCATCGCGGCTCAGGGGAGCGGCAAATGTGGCGATGCGAAGAGGATTGGCGCTTGCGGAAAGGGAAGCGAGCCAGAGGCTCAGGCCGAATGCTGCAACGGAACCCAACCATCCTCGAGCGCCTTCGCGAGGGCGCGCTTCTTCTTGCTCTCGAGAATATTGGCGATCCGGCTCAGCGCCAGACCCCGCAGGATGAGGGATGCCGGCAAGAAAGCCCACGCTGTTACCGACCACACGAGCATGTGGGGGCTGGTGATTGAGATTGGGTCGACAAATTGCACCACGAGTTGCAGAACCGCTGGCACAAAGAAGGGGAGCGTAAGTCCAAAGATTCCGTTAACGGCTGCATCGCGGCGCAGCTTCTGAACCACGTCCATATGCACCGAAGGGCTAAAAAACGGCAGGTTGGTCCAGATGTTGAAGGGCTGACCGGGCAGCGGCCAACGTCCAAAGCGCAGCGTGAGCACCATGAAGGCCAGGGACAGAAGCGAAATCATACAGGCGACACCGGTCGCGGTCCTGAAGATCGAAGCCGTAGCTTCTGACGTGGACTCGGGCAAAAGGCCGGCCATCAAGCGAACCGGAGAGAGCGGAAAGTCGATCATCTCGGCAACGCGCTCGCCTGCTGTGTCGAGAAATACGGTAAAGGTCGTCGGGGCGACCTGCCCCCGCAGAATCGACGACAAAAAGAAAACGCAGGACAAGACCGCCAGAAATCGGACGCGATTGATCGGCGGCGCCTCGCGGAACTCGATCAGCGTCGGGGTTTTGCTGGCGTATTCGACGAATGTGGCAATCGCTGCAATCACCGCGACAAACATGACGATCTGGCCAGTCTCGCCGGTTGTTGACGGCAGGATGATCGACGGCGTTGCCACAAGCAGAATAACTGCCAACGCACGGATCAACGCTCCGGAAATACGAATAAACATTGCTTGCCTCTCGATCTGGCCGGGCGCGATACATGCCGCGCCTCTATTCCAGTCCGCCTCATTGTTGACACAAGCTTGCCCAGATTGCCCTATTCGGCAAGCGCCGACGTGGCTGCGGGCGCGGCAGACCGAGAATTGGTGCGGCTTTCTTGCAACCATCAGACAGCCCAGAACCAAGAAACCCGCTCTTTGCAGGGCGGGTTTCAATGATGATTCTGCCTGCCGGGATCAGACCCAGGGACGCTCCATCGCAGCCTTGGCCTCGAAGTTGTCGATCGATTTCGCCTTTTCCATTGTCAGGCCGATATCGTCCAACCCGTTAAGAAGGCAATGCTTTTTGAAGGCGTCGACATCGAACTTGAAAGATTGTCCGTCCGACGAGGTCACGGTTTGGGCCTCAAGGTCGACCTCGATCCGCGCGTTCGAGCCCTTCTCGGCGTCTTTCATCAGCACGTCTACTGCCTCTTGCGGCAGCACGATCGGCAAGATGCCGTTCTTGAAGCAGTTGTTGTAGAAGATGTCGGCGAACGAGGTCGAGATGACCGACTTGATGCCGAAATCGGCCAGCGCCCAAGGGGCGTGTTCGCGTGACGAGCCGCAGCCGAAATTGTCGCCGGCCACAAGGATCTGGGCCTGCCGGTAGGCGGGCTTGTTCAGGACGAAATCGGCGATCTCGTTGCCCTGACGATCATAGCGCATCTCGTCGAACAGGTTCACCCCAAGCCCCGACCGTTTGATGGTCTTGAGGAACTGTTTGGGGATGATCATGTCCGTGTCGATGTTGACGAGCGGCAGAGGTGCGGCAACGCCGCTGATCTTGGTGAATTTTTCCATTACATCATCTCCCTTACATCTGTCAGATGCCCGGTGATCGCTGCCGCTGCCGCCATGGCGGGGGAAACGAGGTGGGTGCGGCCTTTGTAGCCCTGACGGCCTTCAAAGTTGCGGTTCGAGGTCGAGGCACAGCGCTCGCCCTCCGAAAGCTGGTCGGGGTTCATGGCAAGGCACATGGAGCAGCCCGCAAGGCGCCATTCAAAGCCGGCCTCCTTGAAGATGTCGGCAAGGCCCTCTTCCTCGGCCTGCGCGCGGACAAGGCCCGAGCCGGGAACGACCATCGCCCGCTTGACCTTGATCTTCTTGCCCTTGAGGATCGCCGCAGCGGCGCGGAGGTCTTCGATCCGGCCGTTGGTGCAGGAGCCGATGAAAACGGTGTCGATCTCGATGTCGGTGAGCTTCTGGCCAGCCGTCAGGCCCATATAGTCGAGCGAGCGCTGGGCCGCGTCGACCTTGCCGCCCTTGAACGAGGCCGGATCGGGAACGTTCGCCGTGATCGGCAGCACATCCTCGGGCGAGGTGCCCCAGGTCACGACGGGGGCGATATCCTCGCCCTTGAGCGTGATGACCTTGTCCCAGTGCGCGTCGTCATCCGAATAGAGCGTCTTCCACCAGGCAACGGCGGCTTCCCAGGCCGCGCCCTTCGGCGCATGCGGGCGGCCCATGCAATAGGCAAAGGTCTTTTCGTCCGGCGCGATCAGGCCGGCGCGCGCGCCGCCTTCGATGGCCATGTTGCAAACGGTCATTCGGCCTTCCATCGACAGATCGCGGATCGCTTCACCGCAATACTCGATGACATAGCCTGTGCCGCCGGCGGTGCCGGTCGCGCCGATCACCGACAGGGTGATGTCCTTGGCGGTGACGCCGGGGCGGAGCTTGCCGGTGATCTCGACCTTCATGTTCCTGGATTTCTTCTGGATCAGCGTCTGGGTGGCCAACACATGCTCGACCTCGGACGTGCCAATACCATGCGCCAGCGCGCCAAAGGCACCGTGGGTGGCGGTGTGGCTGTCGCCACAGACAACGGTCATTCCAGGAAGTGTCCAGCCCTGTTCGGGGCCGACGATATGGACAATGCCCTGACGGACGTCGGATACCGGATAGTAATGTATCCCGAAATCCTTGGCGTTCGTGTCAAGCGCCTCGACCTGAATACGGCTCTCTTCGGTCATGGTCTTGGCGTTGGCGCGGTCAAGCGTGGTCGGCACGTTGTGATCGGGAACAGCGATCGTCTTTTCCGGCGCGCGCAACTTGCGGCCAGCCATGCGAAGCCCCTCGAAGGCCTGCGGGCTGGTCACTTCGTGAACAAGGTGACGGTCGATGTAGAGAAGGCAGGTGCCATCCTCGGATTCATGGGCGACGTGGGCATCCCAGATTTTGTCGTAGAGCGTTTTGGGGGACATATGTCCTCTCCCTTGATGTGCTGATTTGAAACTATCGGAATAGGGCGCACGGCGGCGCGGCGCGGTCAAAGTCGCGCAAGAATGGTGCGGGTCGCGCCAAAAAACCGCCAGGGCAAGCGCGAGCGATCATCCATATCGAAAACCATCGTCATGGCATGGGCAGATACACCCCCCCGAAGAGTCTCGCAAGGGCCGAGCTTGGGCTAGTAACTTGCGCTGACAGCCCTAAATAGATATCATAGTGATATCACAATGGAGCATCACCATGTCCAACCGTTCTAATTCCAGCGCCTCACGAAGCGCCTTTGTCGTTTCCGGCGTTGCCGTTCTTCTTCTCCTGATCGCCGGCGAGGTGCTCGCGATCACAGGATTCATTCGCAATATCAGCGCCGGGGCCGAGGCCCGTGCGGTGGTGATCTTGATTGCCTCGGCGGCTTTGACGGTGTTCCTTGTCCCCGGCTTCTTCCTCAACCAACCCAAGCAGGCGCGGGTTCTGACCCTGTTTGGCGACTATCGCGGCACGGATGCGACCGCCGGCCTGCGTTGGACCTTGCCGTTCTATATTCCGCGCATGAAGGTTTCGACCCGGCTGCACAATTTCGAAAGCAGCCGCAGCAAGGTCAACGATGCGGTCGGAAATCCGATCGAGATCAGCGCGATCGTTGTCTGGCGTGTGGTCGATCCCTATCGGGCGGTCTTCGAGGTCGAGGATTACTCGGCCTATGTGGAAACCCAGACCGAAAGCGCGGTCCGCTCGCTCGCCAGCGCCTATCCCTATGACTTTGGCCTGAACGACAGTCACGATGGCCTTTCGCTGCGGGGCGACACATCGGACGTGGCGGAAAAGATGTTGGCGGCCATTCAGGCCCGCGTGGCCGAGGCCGGGATCGAGATCGTCGAGGCGCGGATCAACCACCTGGCCTATGCGACCGAAATCGCGGCCGCGATGCTCAAGCGCCAGCAGGCCAGTGCCTTGCTCGATGCCCGCGAGACGATTGTCAAAGGCACGGTCAGCATCGTCGCTGCCGCGGTCAAGGAACTTGAGCAAAGCGACGGGATGATACTGGACCCCGAACTCAAGGCGGCGATGGTGGCCAATCTGATGGTTGTCCTGTCGAGCGGCGCCGAGCCTACGCCGGTGATCAACGCGGGAAGCCTTTACTGATCATGGCGGCCAGGAAGGCATATCCCTTGCGGCTTCGGGAAGACATTCTCGAAGCCGTCAGCAAATGGGCCGACGACGATCTGCGGAGCGTCAACGGCCAGATCGAATACCTGCTGCGCGATGCCCTCTGGCGTTCGGGGCGGCTGAAGCGATCGGATACCGGCGAAATCACCGAAGCCGAGGCCGAGGGCGAGACCTAGCCCGACAAGACTTGTGCAACCGCACCTTCGAAGAGCAGTATGACCCCAGGAGGAGCGTGAATGGCAGGTGAAAACCCCGCAACTCAGCCGACGACCGACGCCGTTGAAATAAGCCGTGGCCTGATCGAGCAGTTCCTGGGCTTTCTGGGAACGCTGTTTCGCCCGTGGAATGCCTACCAGGTCGCGATCCTGCTGGGCATTTTCGCCATCGCCTACCTCCTGACCCGATGGCTCGCACCCAAGTATCACGATTGGCTCCGAACCCGCGAAGGCTGGCCCATGTCGCGGATGCGATGGGCGCTTGTCTTGCACAAACGCATGACGCTGATCTTCTTTATCGTCCTGGTCTGGTTCACTGTCCTGGTGATGCGCGAGATCACTTGGCCCTCGCGCTCTTATCTGCTCGCGATCGTCGGCAACCTGACATTCGCCTGGCTCATCGTCGCCGTGGCAACCCGGCTAATCAGCTATGGGCCGCTGCGGACGGTCGTGCGCTACGGCGCTTGGATCTGGGTGACGCTGAGTGTGCTCAACATCACCACTGAGGCCGAGGCCATCCTTGACAGCATGGCGATCCATTTCGGGGATCTGCGGATTTCCGTCTGGCTGGTTCTTCAGGCCGCTCTGATCATCGGCGTTTTGTTCTACGCCGCGCGGTTCCTTTCGCGCACGACCGCATCGCGCATTCAGGACAATTCCGATCTAAGCCCGTCGATGCGTGTTCTCACGGTCAAATTCGTCCAGCTTATCCTATATGGCATCGCTCTTTTCGTTGGCCTCAAGGCTGTCGGGGTGGACCTGACCGGCCTTGCCGTCCTCTCCGGTGCCATCGGTGTCGGCCTCGGCTTCGGCTTGCAGAAGGTTGTCTCCAACCTGGTTTCGGGCGTGATCATCCTGCTCGACAAGTCGATCAAGCCCGGCGACGTGATCAGCCTTGGCGACACTTTCGGATGGATCAACAGCCTTGGCGCCCGCTATGTCTCGATCACCACGCGGGACGGGCGGGAGTATCTGATCCCGAACGAAGACCTGATTACAGGGCAGGTGGTGAACTGGTCGCACTCCGACGATTTCGTCCGCCTCGATATCCATTTCGGCACCTCCTATCTCGACAATCCGCATGACGTTCGGCGCATCGCGATCGAGGCCGCCAAGACGGTCGATCGGGTTCTGACCGGCAAGCAGACCGTCTGCCACATCACAGGCTTTGGCGAGTCGAGTATCGATTATGTGCTGCGCTTCTGGATCCGCGATCCCACGCAGGGGCTCACCAATATTCGCGGCAACGTCTATCTCGCGCTCTGGGACGCCTTCCATGGGAACGGGATCTCGATCCCCTTCCCGCAGCGCGAAGTGCGGATCGTGGGCGAAGATCGACCCACAGTCGGCTGACTGTTGCTTGAAATCCCCTGTTTTGCCGTTGAACTCGCCCGATTAATGCGAGAAAGGGGGCGCTGACCGCGCAGCAGGGCGGATTCATTGAAATGATACAAGAGCCTTGCTACGATTCTTGCATGACAAGCGCCCGCCCCGAAACGGGCGCGCCACACCGGAGGACAATGACCTGTCTCTCGAACTATCCGCGGCCGATGCCGCGCGCCGGGATGCCATCCAGATGACGGCATCCGAGCAAGCCACCAGCGAACAGATCCTCGCGGCTGTTCTCGCCTCTCTCGACGACGACAAGGCAGAAGACATCGTGCAGATCCCTCTGCGCGGAAAGTCCGAGATGGCCGACTTCATGGTCATCGCTTCGGGCCGTTCGACCCGTCAGGTTGCTGCGATCTCGGAAAAGCTGGCCGACAGACTCAAGCAGGAACTCGGCGTCTTGTGCAAGACCGAGGGTGCCGAGGTTGGCGATTGGGTGCTGATCGACGCAGGCGATGTGATCGTCCACGTTTTCCGCCCCGAGGTTCGCGAGTTCTATCAGCTCGAAAAAATGTGGCTGCCGGGCGGAGTTTCGGCGAAAGCCAACTGAGATGCGGGTGCATCTGGTCGCGGTCGGCCGCCTTCGGGCCGGGCCCGAGCTTGACCTGATCAAGGATTACCTCACGCGTTTCGACCGTACCGGCCGCGCGCTGGGCCTTGGCCCCGCACAGGTGATCGAGGTCGAAGACAAGAAGGGTGGCGGCATGGCCGCTGAGGCCGCCCTGCTGGAAAAGGCCATCCCCAACGGTTCGCTGATCTGCTGCCTCGACGAGCGCGGCAAAGTGATGTCCTCTCCCGATTTCGCGGATCAACTCTCTGGTTGGCGCGACAACGGGCGGCAGGATGTGGCCTTTGTGATCGGCGGCGCGGACGGGATTGATCCGGCGCTGCGCGAGCGGGCCGATGTGCGCCTTTCCTTCGGCAAGATGGTCTGGCCGCATATGCTGGTGCGGGTGATGCTGACCGAGCAACTCTATCGCGCCGCGTCGATCCTCGCGGGCGCGCCGTATCATCGCGTCTGATCCGCCAATTCGCCGCACGGCGATTCCCGACATTCCCACCGCCGCTTTGCCATGCTAGGTCGGCCCCATGTGGGAAATCTTTCTGAAGACATTGCCATTCTTCGCGCTGATCGGCGTGGGCTATGGCGCGGGGCGCACCCGGTTCTTTACACCGGAAGCGACCGCATACCTCACCAAATTTGTCTTCTACTTTGCCCTTTCGGCGATGCTCTTCCGCTTTTCCGCCAACCTCTCGCTGGCGGAAATCCTCGATTGGCAATTCGTCTGGGCCTATCTCGCCGGAACGATGGCGGTCTATCTGATCGTCACCGCTGTCGCCCTTGTCCGGCGGCGGAGCATCGAAGAGGCGGCGGTCGAGGCGCAATGCGGCGCGATCGGCAACGTGGGGTTTCTTGGCATTCCGATGCTGACGCTTCTCTTCGGAGAAGAGGCCATCGGGCCAAACATGCTTGTTCTGGCGGTGGACCTGATCGTTTTCGGCTCGCTCATCGTGATCCTCATCACCGGCAGCCGCGATGGGCGGATGTCGATCGGAATCTTGCGAACGGTCGGCCTCGGGCTTGTAAAGAACCCGATGATCGTCTCGATCATCCTGGGGCTTGCCGTCTCAAGTTCTGGCTACGGCCTGCCACAGCCGGTCAACGAGTTCGTCTCGATCCTTGGAGCCGCAGCAACGCCCGGCGCGTTGTTTGCAATCGGTGCCTCGCTGGCGACGAAATCGGCCGAGCGCGTCGCTGTGGCGGGCTGGCTCTCCTTTGCCAAGCTGATCCTGCATCCTGGCCTTGTTGCGCTTTTCGCTTTCGTCGTTTTCGATGTCGAACCCTTTGCCGCCGGTGTCATGGTGGCTGCCGCAGCACTTCCGGTCGCGGGCAATGTCTATATTCTGGCGCAGCACTATGGCGTCGCGCCTCAGCGTGTCTCGGCGTCGATCCTGATTTCGACCGCGGCCAGCATCCTGACCGTCTCGGCGATCATCGCCTGGGTCGCGCCGTCGATGGGACTTGGAGGGTAGAACATGGAAAAGATTTCAGAAAACCGCTGCTTTGGCGGCGTTCAGGGTGTCTATCGGCACAGGTCGTCGGCCTGTCGCTGCGACATGACCTTTGGTCTGTTTCTGCCACAAGAGGCAGAGCACGCCGCGGTTCCGGTGATCTGGTATCTCTCGGGCCTGACCTGCACCCACGAAAACGCGATGGTCAAGGCAGGGCTCCAGCAATGGGCTGCGGCCGAAGGGGTCGCGGTGATCTTCCCCGACACGTCGCCCCGCGGCGAGGGTGTGGCGGACGATCCTGCCTATGATCTGGGGCAGGGGGCTGGGTTCTATGTTAACGCGACCGAGGCTCCTTGGGCGGCAAACTATCAGATGTGGGATTATGTGGCTGATGAGTTGCCGAAGATCGTGACCGCGGCTTTCGCGATTGATGAAGGTCGGCAGTCGATCATGGGCCACTCGATGGGCGGCCACGGCGCGCTGACCCTGGCGATGAACCTGCCGGGCCGTTTTGCCTCGGTCTCGGCCTTCTCGCCGATCTGCAATCCGGCAAAGACCGACTGGGGCCGCAAGCAGCTGACCGCCTATCTCGGAACCGACGAGAGCAAGTGGGCGCGGCATGACGCGACCGCGATGATGGCGGCAGGCGGGTTCGACGGCCCGATCCTGATCGACACCGGCACCGACGATCCTTTTGCCGAACACCTGCGCACCGAAGCTCTGGCCGAGGCAATTGCCCGCCGTCGCCAGCAGGCGACTGTTCGGCTGCAAAAGGGCTATGAACACAGCTATTTCTTCGTATCGACCTTTGCCGAGGATCACGTGGCCTTCCACGCCGAGGCGCTGTTCGCGTGATCTATGTCGATGCCGATGCCTGCCCGGTCAAGGCCGAGGCGGAACGGGTGGCGATGCGTCACGGCATCCGGCTTTTCATCGTGTCCAACGGCGGCATCCGACCCTCGGCCAATCCGCTGGTTGAAACGGTGACCGTTCCCGATGGCCCCGACATTGCCGATATGTGGATCGCCGAGCGCGCGGGCAAAGGCGACATTGTGGTGACGGGTGACATTCCGCTTGCCGCGAAGTGCGTGGCCGCCGGCGCGCGGGTTCTCAAGCACAACGGCGAGGCGCTGACCGAAGCCAATATCGGGCAGGTTCTGGGGATGCGCGACCTGATGGCCGATCTGCGCGCCGCCGATCCCTTCCGGCAAGGCGGCGGCAAGGCGTTCGGCAAGGCCGACCGGAGCCGGTTTCTGGATGCTCTGGAACGCGAAATTCAGA
The DNA here is from genome assembly GCA_030827165.1 of Marivivens sp. Classification (GTDB taxonomy): domain Bacteria; phylum Pseudomonadota; class Alphaproteobacteria; order Rhodobacterales; family Rhodobacteraceae; genus RFZI01. The sequence goes on along the minus strand of JAURFB010000016.1, from coordinate 28,556 downwards.
GGGTCAAACGCGGCGGCTAGGGCGCTTGGCTGTCGCGGACAGGACAGATCGGCGGTTTGGGCCAAGCCTAGGGTCCGGTCATGTTTGGTAATTTCAAAGACAATCCCTCGATGATCGGTGCCGCCAGCGCGTTGGTCGCGGTCCTGTTCTTTTCCGTCAACGACATGGCGATCAAGTTCCTCAGCGGCGGCTATCCTCTGCACCAGGTGATCCTGATCCGGTCGATCGTGGCGATGGCGGTTCTGTTTCTGGTGATCTTTCCCTTTACCGGCGGTTTTGCCGCGATAAGGACCAATCGGTTCTGGCTGCATATGCTGCGGGCAAGCTTTGTCGTCTTTTCCAACATCACCTTCTTTCTCGGCCTGTCGGTCTTGCCGCTGGCCGAGGGGGTCGCTCTGTTCTTCGTCGCGCCCATCGTCATCACGATCTTCTCGGTGGTTTTCTTGCGCGAACACGTCGGCCCACACCGCTGGTTTGCGGTGGTGATCGGGCTTGCCGGTGTCACGATCATGCTGCGCCCCGGTGCCGAAACCTTCCGCCTTGCCGCGCTTTTCCCGATCGCTTCGGCAGTTGGCTATGCGGCGATGCACATGATGACCCGCTATATCGGTCGCACCGAGAGCGCGGCGACCATGAGCTTCTATATCCAGATCGCCTTCATCATCGTCGCCAGTGCCGCGGGTGCGGTATTGGGCGATGGGCGCTTTGCCTCGGACGATGGCGCTATTCTCGACTTTCTCTTGCGGGCCTGGGTCATGCCCGATGCGGCTGACTGGGCGCTCTTGGTCGTGACCGGCGCTGTGATCTCGCTGGGGGGCTATTTCATCGGCCATGCCTACCGCGTGGCCGAGGCGGCGCTGGTAGCGCCTTTCGAATACCTCGCCTTGCCCCTAGCAATGATCTGGGGGATCGTCGTGTTCGGGGAATGGCCCGATGCGACCGGTCTCACCGGTATCGCCTTGATCCTCGCGTCCGGACTCTATTTGATCCTTCGAGAGGCTTTGGCGCGTCGGGGCGGGATCCGCCTGGGCCCGCGCGGCCGCCGCTAGGACGAGACATGGAATGCCTATCGACGCAGTGATCTTCGACATCGGCAACGTGCTCATCGAGTGGCAGCCCGAACGGTTCTATGACCGCGTCGTCGGCCGCAAGAGGCGCGAGGCGGTGTTCTCCGCCGTCGATCTGCACACCGTCAATGACCGCATCGACAGCGGCAGCCCCTTCCGCGAAACGATCCATGCGGCCGCCGAGGCGCAGCCTGAGTTCGCCGCTGAAATCCGGATGTGGCACGATAACTGGCTCGATATGGCGAGCCCCGCCATCGAAGGCTCGGCGCGTCTCCTTGAGGCGCTGCGGAGGAACGGCATTCAAGTTTTCGCCCTCAGCAACATCAGCCGCGAGGCCTATGACACGAGCCTGCGCGCCTATCCCTTTCTAGGCGCGTTCGACCGGCTCTATCTGTCGGGCGAGATGGGCGTGACCAAGCCCGCCCCGGCGATCTATGCCATGCTCGAGGCCGATTGCGGGATTGATCCCGCGCGGCTCTTGTTTGCCGACGACCGGCTTGAGAATATCGAGGCCGCCGCCCGCCGCGGCTGGCAAACGCATCTGTTTGACGGCCCTTCGGGCTGGTCTGCCCGGCTTGTCCGAGAGGGGCTCTTGAAAGAAAGCGAGGCACTATGAGTTTTGACGTGATCCCCTTTGCCGAGGGCGAGAAGGGCCTCGATTGGCTCGCGCTCACCGATGCTCTGGCCGCGGGGCACAAGCGGCCGCCTGCCAAGGTCGAGGATGTGTTCCTTTATCGCGACAAGGATACGCTCCTGAACCGCTCGGCTTGGATCGACGGCATGGGCCTTGCGGTGAAGGCAGCGACGGTCTTTCCGGGCAACCGCGCCAAGGGCAAGCCGATGGTCGGCGGCGCAGTGAGCCTTTTCTCCGACGAAGATGGCGCCCTTGAAGCCGTCATCGACTTTCATCTGGTGACAAAGTGGAAAACCGCTGGAGACAGCCTTCTTGCCGCCCGCCGCCTGGCGCGGCCAGACAGCCGCAAGATCCTGATCGTCGGCGCTGGCACGGTCGGGCGAAGCCTTGTTGAGGCCTATGCTGCGGCCTTCCCGAGGGCCGAGTTCACCATTTGGAACCGCAGCCCTGAAGGGGCGCAGCAATTTGCCAAGGATTGCCCCGGCGTTCGTGTGGCGAGCGACCTCGAAGCCGCCGTGCGCGATGCGGACATCGTGACCTCGGCAACAATGAGCACGGAGCCGCTCATTCTGGGCGACTGGCTTCGCCCCGGCCAGCACGTCGACCTCATAGGCGCCTATCGGCCCGATATGCGCGAGGCGGATGACCGGGCGCTGTTGCGCTCGCGGGTTTTCGTCGACAACCGGCATACGACCATCGGCCATATCGGCGAACTGAAAACGCCGATCGCCAGGGGCGTCTTCGGCGAAGATCACGTCTTGGCCGACTATTACAGCCTCGAGAAGTTTGTCCACCGCTCGGATGACGAGATCACCCTCTTCAAGAACGGAGGCGGCGCGCATCTCGACCTGATGACCTGCCGCTACATTATGGACGTTTGGAAAAAGAAGACTGACTGACCTATGGAATACCTGACCATTGCCGCCCTGATCGTTGCCGCGATCCTCGCCGCGCCCTTCCTCCGCGAACGCCTTCGCAAGCCTGTCGATCAATCCAAGGCGCCCGGTCAGCTTGCCAGGCTCTCGCAAGGCATCACCCATTTTCGCTGGTTCGGGCCCGAAGGCGGGCCGCAGGTGGTCTGCGTGCATGGGCAATCGACCCCCTCCGATGCCTATCTTGCGGTGGCGCAAAAACTCGCGGCCAAGGGCTATCGTGTGCTGATCTACGATATCTACGGGCGCGGCTATTCGAGCGACGGCGACGGCCCCCAGACCCGCGATTTCCTGGTGCGGCAGCTTGAGGATTTGCTTGCCGATCAAGGGGTCGCCGGAAAATTCAGCCTGCTGGGCTATTCGATGGGCGGCATCATCTGCCCGGAATACGCACGCCGGCATCCCGAAAGGGTCGAGCGGATCGCGCTCCTTGTTCCCGGCGGCATTTGGTGGGGGACCCCCTTTCCGCGCCGGACCTTGCTTATCGCACGCCGCCCTTTGCTGGCCGACTGGACCTATGCCGTGCGCGGCTCGAGAATTCTTGAGATCGGCATACGCTCGAGCATGGGCGAGAAGATCGACGTTCCGGGCATCCACCAGATCCAGCTCGACCAGCTTGACCGACGCGGCTTTCGCTATGCGGTGTCCTCGGCCATGAGCCGCGATGTTTTCTGGGGCGACAATGCGAACGCCAACCGCAAGGTGGCCGAAGCCGGTATTCCGGTTCTGGGGATTTGGGGTGGGCAGGACGACGTGATCCCGCCACAGACATCGGCGGTTCTGTCGGAATGGAACCCTTTGGCGCACAACGTCCTTGTCGATGACGCTGGCCATGGCCTTCCCTATACCCATTCGGACGAGGTCGTCGCGACCTTTGAAGAGTTTGTCAGGGAAACGGCCTGAGCGTCAGGCCGCCGCAAGCTCGGCCCGCTTTTCGCGGATCGGCAGGTGGATGATCGCCGAGAAGAGGCCCACGCCGACACCGACCCACCAGACATAGGTGTAGGTGCCGTAGAGGTCGTAGAGCTTGCCGCCCAGCCAGACGCCAAGGAAGCTGCCAAGCTGGTGGCTGAAGAAGACGATTCCGTAGAGCGTCCCCATGTAGCGCAGGCCATAGATATGGGCGACAAGGCCGCTTGTGAGCGGCACGGTGGCGAGCCAGAGCGATCCCATCAAAAGCGAGAAGAGGATCACGGTCGTCGGCGTCATCGGCGTCATGATGAACCACGCGGCAATGAGCGTCCGGCCAAGGTAGATACCGGCGAGCAGGTATTTCTTGGAAAAGCGTTTTCCGGCCCAACCTGCGGCGATGGTCCCGGCGATATTGGCGAAACCGATAAGCGAGATCGACACCGCGCCAAGGGCGGAAGTGGTGGTAATGCCAAGATTCGACAGAATGCCTGTTTCGCCAATCGGGCTGCACATCTCGGTGACGAAGGCCGGGAAGTGGGCAGTCACGAAGGCCAGCTGATAGCCACAGGAGAAGAACCCGAAGAAGATCATGCTGTAGGACGGATCCTTGAAGGCCCGCACAAGGATCTGGCCCAGCGTCTCTTCAAGTTCGGCCTTGGTCGCGGTCTGCGGCGCGCGCATGAAGGGCAAAAGCAGAAGAACGCCAAGGATCGCGGCGGCGAAGGTCACGAAAACCATCTGCCAGGTCATATAACCCAAGAGGATCTCGGCCACGGGTGCGCCAATCATCTGGCCGGCGGAACCGGCGGCTGTGGCGATGGCAAGGCTCATCGAACGGTTTTCGGCCGAACTGGCGCGGCCGACAACCGCGAGGACAACGCCAAAGCCGGTGCCCGCCACGCCAAAGCCAACGAGCGTTTCAAAGAACTGGTGGGCGAGGGGCGTTGTGCCCCCAGCCGAAAGCAGAAGGCCCGCCGCATAGAACAGCGCCCCGATAATGATCGCCTTCCGATCCCCGATCTTTTCGGCAATGGCGCCGAAGATCGGCTGGCCGATGCCCCAAAAGAGGTTCTGGATCGCAATGGCGAGCGAAAAATCAGCGCGGAGCCAGCCGAATTCTTCGGCGATCGGGATCTGGAACACGCCAAATGAGGCGCGGATCGCAAAGCCCGTCATCACGATGATGGAGCCGACGATGAGGACAGGGGTAAAGAGAGGCGCCGACTTTTGCATGGCACCACATTCGCCCTTTCTATCATTCCGTCAAATCAATTTCCGGCCGAGCAAGGTATTCCCAAGCAAGCGGCCTCTGGCTATGTCGGGGCATGGGCATTCAAGAAGCGTATCAGGCGTGTATCGACGCGGGACGGGTCATCTCGGATCCGGCGCAGCTTGCCGCTCTGCCCGAGCTTGAGAGTGTGCGCGAGGGCCTTGCGCAGCCGGTCAAGCGCGGCTGGTTTGTCAAAACGCCCGAGCCGGTTAAGGGCCTCTATCTCTGGGGCGGGGTCGGGCGCGGCAAGTCGATGCTGATGGACCTTCTCTTTGCCATCGTCGATGCGCCCAAGAGGCGCGAGCATTTCCACGCCTTCATGCAATGGGTCCATGCCGAAATGGGCAAGGCGCGGGCGCGAGGCGTGGATGACGCCATCGCGCCGGTGGCCGAGGCTTTGGCGAAAGAGGTCAGGCTCCTCGCCTTCGACGAGATGCAGATCAGCGATATCGCTGATGCGATGATTGTCGGGCGGCTTTTCGAAAAGCTCTTCGCCGCCGGAGTGACCGTGGTGACGACATCCAACCGCCATCCCGATGATCTCTACAAGAACGGCCTCAATCGCCAGCTTTTCCTGCCCTTTGTTGCCATGCTGAAAGAGCGTCTAGTCATTCACGAACTGGCCAGCGAGACCGACTACCGGCAGGGGCGGCTTGAGGGGGAGAAGACCTATTTCACGCCCAATAACGCCGCCGCACGCGAGGCGATCCGGGCGATCTGGATCGATTTTGCCGGCGACAGGGCGGCGCCTTTGCGCCTGCGGGTCAACGGGCGCGATGTCGAGATCCCCGATTTCTGCAACGGCGTGGCGCGGGCGAGTTTCTATGATCTGTGCGGCAAACCCCTCGGCGCGGCGGATTATCTTGCGCTGGCCGATGCGGCGCGGGTTCTGATCCTCGAAGATATCCCGCGTCTCTCGCGCCAGAATTTCAACGAGGCCCGCCGTTTCGTGACCCTGATCGACGCGCTTTACGAGGCCCGCGTGCGGCTCATCTGCTCTGCCGCGGCCGAACCGGAGATGCTCTATGTCGAGGGCGAGGGCACCTTTGAATTCGAACGGACGGCCAGCCGCTTGCGCGAAATGCAGGCAGTGGACTGGGGCGTTGAGCAGCGCCACGTTTCACATCCCTGAAAACAGAAAGACGAGCCTCTTGCTCGCCTCTCCGCCCTGCCAAACTGCTCAGTCGCGCGATCTGGGGCCACGCTGACGCAAATCACTTGTCCGAATCTAATCGGATCGCTGATTCGCGGTCAACTGGCATGATTCGCGGCGGGCAAGTTTTTTGCGAACAGGACTGCCGCGAAAAATTTGATCATTTTTTTATGGCGTGCCGCAACCATTGCTATATGCTTGGTGCGTTCCGGCCGCTGCCTTATTGCGGCAGGCCCGCGCCGGAGAGTTTTTCGGGCGCGATGCGCCCAGATAGTCAAGGACAGCTGAGATGAAGAACGCCGATATTGCCAAGCGCCGCAATACTGCCATCGCCCGCGGCGTTGGCATGATGACCCAGATCTATGTGGAGCGTGCCGAAAACGCCGAGGTCTGGGACGTCGAGGGCAACCGTTACATCGATTTCGCTGCCGGTATCGCCGTGGTCAATACCGGCCACCGCCACCCCAAGGTGATCGACGCGGTGAAGAAGCAGCTCGACAGCTTCACCCACACCTGCCACCAGGTTCTGCCCTACGAGAATTACATCCAGCTCGCCGAGCGCCTGAACGCTACGGTTCCGGGCGATTTCGAGAAGCGCACGATCTTCGTCACCACCGGCGCCGAGGCCGTCGAGAACGCGATCAAGATCGCCCGCGTGTCGACCGGCCGGAATGCCGTGATCGCCTTCGGCGGCGGTTTCCACGGCCGCACCTTCATGGGCATGGCGCTGACCGGCAAGGTCCAGCCCTACAAAGCCGGTTTCGGCACGATGATGCCCGACGTCTATCACGTTCCTTTCCCGGTCGAACTGCATGGCGGGTCGGTCGAGACGTCGATGAGCGCGATCAACCAGCTCTTCAAAGCCGATCTCGATCCCTCGCGCGTGGCTGCGATCATCATCGAGCCGGTTCAGGGCGAAGGTGGCTTCTATCCGGCCCAGACCGAGCTGATGCGCGCGGTGCGCAAGCTGTGCGACGAGCATGGCATCGTCATGATCGCCGACGAGGTTCAGACCGGCTTTGCCCGCACGGGCCGTATGTTTGCGATGAACCACCATGACGTAGCCGCCGATCTGACCACTATGGCCAAGGGCCTTGGTGGCGGCTTCCCGATTGCCGCGGTCACGGGGCGCGCCTCGATCATGGACGCGGCCAACCCCGGCGGCCTTGGCGGCACCTATGGCGGCAATCCGATCGGCATCGCCGCGGCCCATGCCGTGCTCGACGTGATAGAAGAGGAAGACCTCTGCAACCGCGCCAATGTTCTTGGCTCGAAGCTGCGCCAGCGGCTCGAGGCGCTGCGGTCCACGACGCCGCAGATCGCCGACGTGCGCGGGCCGGGCTTTATGGTCGCGGTCGAGTTCAATACCGCCGATGGCAAAGCGCCGGACGCAGGCTTTACCAACCGCGTGAAGGACGAGGCGCTCAAGCGTGGCCTGATCCTTCTGACCTGCGGCGTCTATGGCAACGTGGTGCGCTTCCTCGCGCCGATCACCATTCCGGATGCGCATTTCAACGAGGCGCTCGATATTCTCGAGGCGTCGGTCGAGGCCGCGAAGGCTGCCTAATCGGCCTGAATACTGAAAGAACGCGGGCGCCCTCGGGCGCCCGTTGTCGTTTCACCCGCCGTTTTCGCGCAGGACGTGACCGGCAAGATAGAGCGATCCGCAAATGAGGATGCGCGCGTTTGGATCTTTGGCGGTGATGGCTGTGATCGCCTCATCGACCGACCCGGCCGTGGAAGCCTCGAACCCCGCCTTGCGGGCCTCTTCTGCGGTGACGTCGGCCGGAAGCGTATTCATCTCGCCGGGGATCGACAGGGCTGTCAGGCTGTTGGCGATCTTGGCAAGCGGGCGCAGATAGCCACCGATATCCTTGGTGTTGAGCATCCCGCAGAGAAGGTGGATCGGACGATCCGGCAGAGCCTTCAGTGTCTCGGCCAAAGCGCGTCCTGCATGGGGATTGTGCCCGCCGTCCAGCCATAGCTCGGCGGGTTTCGCCAGATCGACAAGACGGCCCGCTTTCATGTGCTGCATCCGCGCGGGCCAGAAGGCCTTTGTCGCGGCCGCCTCGCAGGCCTCTTCGCCAAGCCCCAGCGCTCGAAGCGCGGCGATGGCTCCGCTTGCGTTCCGGATCTGGTGCGGGCCGGGCAGGTTGGGCAAGGGCAGGTCAAGCAAGCCGCGCTCGTCTTGATAGATCAGGCGGCCCCGCTCGGTTCCGACGTGATATTGCTGGCCATAGGCATAGACCGGTGCGCCGAGCCGCGCGGCGACCTTTTCGATGACCTCCAGCCCCTCGTCGAGCTGCGGCCCCACCACGCAAGGCACGCCCCGCTTGATGATCCCGGCCTTCTCGCCTGCAATCGCGGCCAGCGTGTCGCCAAGGTATTGCTGGTGATCGAGATCGACCGGCGTGATGATCGTCAGCGCGGGCTTGGCGATTACGTTGGTCGCATCAAGCCGCCCGCCAAGGCCCACCTCGAGAAGGGTGTATTCGGCCGGCGTCTCGGCAAAGGCCATCAGGGCGGCGACGGTGGTGATCTCGAAATAGGTGATCGGCTCGCCGCCATTCGCGGCATAGGCGCGGTCGAGAACCTCGGTCAGCGCCGCCTCGGTGATCAACTCGCCCGCAAGGCGGATGCGTTCGTGAAACCGCGCCAGATGCGGGGAAGTATAGGCATGAACGCGCTTGCCCTCGGCCTCGAGGCCCGCGCGGATCATCGCCTGGGTCGAACCTTTGCCGTTGGTTCCGGCCACATGGACGACGGGAGGCAGGCGATCTTGCGGATTGCCGACCTTCTCGAGAAGCCGCCAGACACGATCGAGGGTCAGGTCGATGATCTTTGGGTGGAGCGCCATCATCCTTTGCAGGACGACATCGGAACCGGTTGTCACTTGTCAGTGGCCTCTGCCTTGGCCGGCGCGGTCGTCTCGGCAGCAGGAAGCGACAGGAGCATCCGAAGAATCGTGGTCAGCTCTTCGCGCATCTTGGTGCGCGGTGTCACGCGGTCGAGCATTCCGTGGTCGAGCAGATATTCGGCCCGCTGGAACCCTTCGGGGAGCTTTTCGCGGATCGTCTGTTCGATGACGCGGGGGCCCGCGAAACAGATCAGCGCATTCGGCTCGGCAATCTGCACATCGCCCAGCATCGCATAGGAGGCCGTCACGCCGCCAGTTGTCGGGTGCGTCAGCACGACGATATAGGGCAGGCCCGCCTCTTTCAGCATCTCGACCGCCACGGTCGTGCGTGGCATCTGCATTAGCGACAGGATGCCTTCTTGCATCCGCGCGCCACCAGCGGCGGAAAAGAGGATGAAGGGGCGCTGCAGTTCGACCGCCTTCTCGGCGCCGGCGATAATGGCGTTGCCGACATACATCCCCATCGATCCGCCCATGAACGAGAAATCCTGCGCTGCGGCAACGACCGGTGTTCCGCAAATCCCGCCCTCGGCAACCAGCATCGCCTCTTTCTCGCCCGTCGATTTCTGGGCGGCCTTCATGCGGTCGGTGTATTTCTTCTGGTCGCGGAAGTGCAGTGGGTCGGTCAGTGGCTCGGGAACGGCCACCTCGGAGAACGCGCCGCCATCAAACAGCGCGGTAAAGCGTGCGCGCGGCGTGATCGCCATGTGATGGCCGCAGGAGGTGCAGACATTCAGATTGTCAGAAAGTTCGCGGTGGAAAAGCATGGTCCCGCATTCATCGCATTTGGTCCAGAGGTTCTCGGGAACCTCACGGCGCGAAAAGAGCGAGTTAACCTTGGGGCGGACATAGTTGGTGATCCAGTTCATTGCACCGGCCTTGGAAATCTGTTGAACCGAGATAATCCGAGCGCCTGGGAATTGCAATCAACGCCTGAGCGCGATCCTCGCGGCAAGCCACGGGATGCCCGCGCCAAGGATGGTCAGGGTCATCTGGCTCAGGCCCCATCCGCTGAGCAGAGCCTCGGGGCCGAGGGCCGATAGATCTATGTCGGGCGGAGCGACGAGGATCAAGGCAAGGCCATTCGAGGCCCGCCCGTCGATGCCAAAAAGCAAAATGGCAAAAAGATTGTTCGCAAGGTGCAAGCCGATTGCAGGCCCAAGCGACCCGTGCCTGGCAGTAATGTCGGCCGCGCTGAGGGCAAAAAGAGTTGCCCAAATGGACCAAACCAGCCCTTCGATCAGGGTCTCGGCGTTCAGGAAATGGATCGAGCCGAACACCAACGCGGGCGCGATCATCCAAACCCTTGGCGATGCCCAGCGGGCTGCAAGTTGTTGCTGGATGTAACCCCGGAAGAATGCCTCTTCCGCAGCGACTTGGATGATCACCGCCGGGAAGGCCAGCGGCAGGTAGGCAACCCAGAGCGCAAATGGCCGGATCAGGGCGATATCCTCGTCGCTCGGCCACGGCGGGGCAGCCTGCAAGACGGCGAGGACCAGCAACACCTTCACAAACACGCTGCGAAAGCCGCTCCGGGTCAGATCACGGGGGCCAAACAGCGTTGCCAGGCTTCGCCCATGCAAGCTCCAGACAACGATGCCCAAGAGGCCGAGCGGCAGGGCAAAACCGGCAAGCTGCGCGATCAGCCCCGCAGCGGTTGTTCCTGTGGCCAGCGACCATGACGGCGGAACGACGGCCGACAAGGCAAGCGGTGTCAGGGCAAAGCCGAAGACGACCGTGATGATTCCCAAGAGGGTCTTGCCCAAGCCGGTTTCGCTTCCGGCAAGGCGGGCGAAGGCTGCGTGGGCGCTGTAATCACCGGGAGCGTAAAGAATTCGCATGACAGGACCCTAGGCCGCAGCCTTGGCGCTGGCAATCAAGGCTAAACTGCCTTGTCTGCGCGCATCCGGTCTTTTAGACCTTTGCCGATGTATCTCCGACAAGGACAAAATTCATGAACCGCCGTTTCGACAAATCCAAGCTTCCAAGCCGCCATGTGACCGAGGGCCCCGCCCGTGCGCCTCACCGGTCCTACTATTACGCGATGGGGCTGGATGAAACGGATATTCACCAGCCGCTGATCGGAGTTGGCACCTGCTGGAACGAGGCCGCACCTTGCAACATCGCGCTCAATCGTCAGGCTCAGGCGGTCAAGCTTGGTGTCAAGGCCGCCAGCGGCACCCCGCGCGAGTTCACCACCATCACCGTGACCGACGGCATCGCCATGGGCCACGAGGGGATGCGCTCCTCGCTCGCTAGCCGCGAAGCGATCGCCGACTCGGTCGAGCTGACCATGCGCGGCCATTGCTACGATGCGCTCGTGGGGCTTGCCGGTTGCGACAAGTCGTTGCCGGGGATGATGATGGCGATGGTTCGCCTCAATGTTCCGTCTGTGTTCATCTATGGCGGCTCGATCCTGCCGGGCCGGCTCGACGGCAAGGACGTGACGGTTCAAGACGTGTTTGAAGCCGTCGGCAAACATCAGGCTGGCGCGTTCTCGGATGCCGAGCTGGAAATCCTCGAACGCGTGGCCTGCCCTTCGGCGGGCGCCTGTGGCGGCCAGTTTACCGCCAACACCATGGCATGCGTCTCTGAAGCCGTCGGCCTTGCGTTGCTGAATTCCTCGGGCGCCCCGGCCCCCTACGAGAGCCGCGACCAATATGCCATCGCCTCGGGCGAAGCGGTGATGAACCTGCTCGAGAAGAACATCCGCGCCCGCGATGTTGTTACTCGCAAGAGCCTTGAAAACGCGGCCCGCGTCGTCGCCTGCACCGGAGGTTCGACGAACGCCGGCCTGCACCTGCCGGCGATTGCGCACGAGGCGGGCATTGATTTCAACCTCTTCGACGTCTGCGACATCTTCCGCGACACGCCCTATTTCGTCGATCTCAAGCCCGGCGGCCAGTTCGTCGCCAAGGATCTCTACGAGGTTGGCGGTGTTCCGGTCGTGATGAAAGAGCTGCGCAAGGCGGGGCTTTTGCACGAAGATTGCATGACCGCTTCGGGCCGCAGCTTGGGCGAAGAACTGGACCGTATCACCGTCGAGGCCGATGGCCGCGTGATCCACCCTGTCGCAACCCCGATCACCAAGACCGGCGGCGTTGTCGGTCTCAAGGGCAACATTGCCCCCGAAGGCGCGATCGTGAAGGTCGCAGGCATGTCGGAAGCCGAGCAGGTCTTTAGCGGGACCGCCCGTGTCTTCGAATGCGAAGAGGATGCATTCGAGGCCGTCAAGGCGCGCAACTACAAGGAAGGCGAAGTTCTCGTCATCCGCAACGAAGGCCCTTCGGGCGGCCCGGGTATGCGCGAAATGCTCGCCACCACCGCCGCGATTTCCGGACAAGGCATGGGCAAGAAGGTCGCCCTCATCACCGACGGCCGCTTTTCGGGCGCGACCCGTGGCTTCTGCGTGGGCCACGTCGGCCCCGAGGCAGCCAAATGTGGCCCGATCGCGCTGCTCAAGGATGGCGACAAGATTACCATCAACGCCATCACCGGCGCGATCGACGTTGATCTGACCGCCGAAGAGCTTGCCGCCCGCAAGGCCGACTGGAAAGGCCCGCGCCCGACCAATTATGCCAGCGGCGCCCTTTGGAAATACGCTCAGCTCGTCGGCCCGACCGTCGACGGCGCGGTGACCCATCCGGGCGCCAAGGCCGAGACCCATATCTATATGGATCTCTGACGTGATCACCCGTCGCCGACTGGCTCTGGCCTGCGCCGTTTTGGCGCTGGCCGGGTGCGAGCCGAGCGGCGGCGGGTTTTCCTTTCTGACCGGGCCGTCGGCTTCGGCCGTCACGCAGGTCAAATTGCTGGATGGCGAGGTTATCGTCGCCACCCCGTCCGGGTATTGCATCGACAGGAATGCAACGCGGGCCGACTTGGGCTTTGCGGCCGAGGCAAGCTGTGCGCTGGTCGCGCGAGGGGGTGCCGCGCCCCGCCATGATGGGCTCATCACCGTTCAGGTCGGCGACGGCGACAGCGCCATCGTAACCGGCCAAGAGAATACGCTTCGCAATTTCCTCAAGAGCGATGAGGGCAAACAGCTTCTCGCCGGAGACGGGCCGGTGCGCGGAATCTCGGTCGGCAAAACCGGTATCTGGAATCATGTCGTCGAGGTGTATCTGAATTCGGTCCCGGAAGGCGAGTTCGAAGGTTTCCAGCCAGTCGAGTGGCGCGCTTTCTTCGATCTCAAGGATCGCCTCGTGACAATCCGGCTGCGCGGCTACGATCGCGCGCCGCTCAGTTTTGAGCAAGGGCAAGCCCTGTTGCGGACCGCGATCGACGCTATGATCCAAGCCAACAGTGTTGTTGCGGCGCCCGAAACTGGGTAACTGTTTCTGATAGTGGCACAACAATAGCCTCCCGAACCTGATTGGCTCGCAAGGGCGCGGTCGACGAGGGACGAGGCATGAAGGCGGAGCGGATTGGCTTGAACGGCAAGTTCTTGCAGCGGCTCACCCTGTCGCGCTGGACCGCCTGGGCAAGGCGGGCGGAAGAGGTCGAGCTTTCCGAGCTGCGCCGGATGCGCAACACCGCGCGGCAGCTTCGAGTCCAGATCGACCGATTGCTGTCGATTGCGGACAATCGCTTGGCGCTTCCCCGCATCGGCACGGCGACCTTCCCAAAGCCAAGCGGCACCGACTGGTCCTGGCGGCCAAACCTGTGGAACAGCCCGATACCGGTCTCCGGGATCGCCGCCATCGAGACAAAGGCCAAGTTCGGCGACGAGGTTACGATATTTCACGATTGCCGCGAAAGCGAGCTGACGCTGCGACAGGTCCGCAACCAGCGGGAACGCGATCTGGCCCCCTATGGGCTGCACATGGATGTATTCGGGTTCGATGGCTCGTTTCTGTCGCTGGCGATCGAGCTCCCGGCTATAGGCGCTCAGGGGCTTCAAAAGCAGCACCTGCTGCGCGTCGATGGGCGGATCGAATGCGAAAGGCCCCTCGAAATCTTCGCCCGCCTCAACGTGCGCCATGGGCCGAACACCGAGCAATTCGTGCGCGAGCTGGCGATCAAGGATGGCGAAACGATGGTTGAGTTCGATCTGGCCTTCTCGAAGATAAATGAAAAGCGTGTCGAAGGCATTTGGCTCGACCTGATCTTCGATAACCCTGGAATGAGCCAGGTGACGATCCATGATTTGACCTTTTGCCGCCATCCCCGTGCGGGCCTTTGATCCGAGGAACCGAAATGCCTCAGTTATCCCTGACAGAAACCCGCCTGATCGAAGGTGTCTGGGAGGCCGTTCTCAACGCACCCAGGCCGGACGTCTCTTCGCCCGATCTTGCCGTGCATCATCAGGACAAGCCCGTCGAGGGGCTCAAGATCCGGGTCGGTGACGCGCCGGGGCAATGGCACCTGCGGTTTCCGATCCCGACCGAGCTTGTGTCGGATGGTGTCCAGACGTTTGTCATCTCCAACACAGCAAATGGCTAGGTTCTTGCAACATTCTCGCTTCTAGCCGGAGATGTGCTCGATCACGATCTGCGGGCCGAGATCAGCCTTCTCAGGGCCGAGTTGGATATGCTCAAGCGCGCCTTTCGCCGGCATTGCGCGGAAACCACCTAGGATTGCCGCTGTTTACGCTGCGTTTCGGGTGACCTGCCGCGCCGGTTTCGGCACACTTGCGCCGACTCACCGGAGACACAGATGACAAACTATCCGCGCCTTCTTGCCCCGCTCGATCTGGGCTTCACCACGCTCAAGAACCGCGTGCTCATGGGATCGATGCACACCAACCTTGAGGAAACCAAGGATTGGAACCGCGTGGCCGAGTTTTATGCGGCGCGGGCGCGGGGCGGCGTGGGCCTCATGGTCACGGGCGGCATGGCGCCCAACCGCGAGGGCGGCGTGTTTCCGGGTGCGGCGGGGCTCTTTTCCGAGGCCGACATTGCCAACCACAGGATCGTGACCGATCGCGTCCACGAAGCGGGAGGCAAGATCTGCATGCAGATCCTGCATGCCGGCCGATATGCCTATGGGCCCGAATGCGTTTCAGCCTCTGCCATCAAATCCCCCATCTCGCCCTTCCCGCCGAAAGAGCTTGATGAAGAGGGGATCGAAAAGCAGATCAACGACATCGTCACATCCGCCGCACGCGCCCGCGAGGCGGGCTATGACGGGGTCGAGATCATGGGGTCCGAGGGCTATTTCCTCAATCAGTTCCTCGTCACCCATACCAACAAGCGCACCGACCGCTGGGGCGGCTCCTACGAGAACCGGATGCGCCTTCCGGTGGAGGTTGTCCGCCGCGTGCGCGAGGCGGTGGGGCCGGAGTTCATCCTGATCTATCGCCTGTCGATGATCGACCTCGTCCCGAACGGCTCGACTTGGGACGAGGTGGTGATGCTCGCCAAGGCCGTCGAAAAGGCCGGAACCACGATTATCAATACCGGCATCGGTTGGCATGAAGCCCGGATTCCGACAATCGCCACAAGCGTACCACGCCGGGCTTTTGCTTGGGTCACCAAGAAGCTGATGGGCGAGGTTTCGATCCCGGTGATTACCTCGAACCGGATCAACAACCCACAGACGGCAGAAGATGTCTTGTCGGACGGTTGCGCGGATATGGTCAGCATGGCGCGGCCCTTCCTCGCCGATCCCGATTTCGTCGCCAAGGCCGAGGCGGGCCAGGCCGACCTCATCGCCCCCTGCATCGCCTGCAACCAAGCCTGTCTGGATCATACCTTTCAAGGCAAGATCAGCTCTTGCCTCGTCAATCCCCGCGCCTGTTTCGAGACCGAGCTAGTCGTCACCAAAGCCGCTGCGCCGCTGCGCGTGGCTGTCGTCGGCGCAGGGCCGGCCGGACTTGCCGCTGCGCTGACGGCGTCAGAACGGGGCCACAACGTCACCCTACTTGACCGCGCGAAAGAAGTTGGCGGCCAGCTCAACATGGCGCGACGGATCCCGGGCAAGGAAGAATTCGACGGGCTTGTTGATTATTTCGCAGCGTCGCTGGCGGCCTGGGATGTCGATCTCCGCCTTGGCGTCGAAGCGACCGCTCAGGCCCTCAAGGGCTTTGACAAGGTCATCATTGCCACCGGCGTCATCCCCCGCGATCCGGGCATCGAGGGGCAGGGGGGGCCGAATGTCCTGTCCTATACCGACGTCTTGCGTGGCGGTGCGCCAGTTGGCAAGCGGGTCGCCGTGATCGGCGCGGGCGGGATCGGATTTGACGTGGCCGAATTCCTCGTCACCGGCGAGAGCCCGACCGAGAACCTTGCCGAATGGCTCGAGGAATGGGGCGTGGCCGATCCGTCCGACGCGCGCGGTGGTGTCAGCCCCGAGGGGCCGCGGCCCGAAGCGCCAGTGCGGCAGGTCACGCTGTTGCAGCGCAAGGCCGAGAAGCCGGGCCGCCGCCTTGGCAAGACCACCGGCTGGATCCACCGCGCGACCCTTCAGATGAAGGGCGTCAAGATGATCGGCGGGGTCAATTATGAACGGATCGACGCCTCGGGCCTTCATGTGAGCTTCGGCGAGGCGCGGGAGAACCCGACGCTGATCGAGGCCGACACGATCGTCCTTTGCGCCGGCCAGCTTCCCGAGCGCAGCCTTGCCGATGCGCTGATTGCCGATGGGATCGAGCCAATCGTTATCGGTGGCGCGGATGTTGCCGCCGAACTGGATGCCAAACGGGCCATCGATCAGGGGACGAGGGTCGCCGCCGCTCTTTGACAACCGAACAATTGATCGGTTCGCGAGCCCGCCCTAGTCTTGGCCGCTAGAGGAGGACAACAAGATGAGCGACCAGGATCTTTGCTATATGTCTGCCCACGAGGCGCTGCGCCGGTTCCGCGACAAGAGCCTCTCGCCAGTCGAGCTCATGTCGGCGGTGATCGCCCGGGCCGAGGCCACCGAACCCCATATAAATGCCATCACCTATCGCCATTTCGACGAGGCGATGGATCAGGCGCGAAAGGCCGAAGCCAAATATGCCCGCGGCGCAAGGGTCCGGCCGCTTGAGGGCCTTGCGATCGCCGTCAAGGACGAGAGCTATATCAAAGGCAGGCCAACCTCGAACGGTTCGCTAATCCTCAAGGACTATGTCGCCGATCATACGTCGCCTGTGAACGAGCGCGTTTTGCGGGCGGGCGGCATCGTTCATGCCCGGACCGCAACGCCCGAATTCTCCTGCTCGGGCGTCTGCTGGTCGCGGCTTTGGGGCGTTTCGCGCAATCCATGGAACACGGTCTATACGCCCGGCGGATCGTCGGGCGGGGCAGGGGCGGTTCTTGCGGCAGGATCGACAACGCTTGCAACCGGCTCTGATATCGGGGGCTCGATCCGAATTCCGTCTTCGGTCAACGGCATCGTCGGGTTCAAGCCGCCCTATGGCCGCGTTCCGGAAGAGCCACCCTTCAACCTCGATTTCTATTCGCATAACGGACCGATGGCCCGCGAAGTGCGGGATACGATCCTGCTGCAAAATGTGATGGCCGGGCCGCATCCCAAAGATATCGCAACCGTCCGCCCGCGCCTTCGGCTTCCGACCGAGATGAAGCCGATTGCGGGCTGGAAGATCGCGGTCTCGATGGATCTGGGGATCTTTGAGGTCGATGAGGAAGTGCAGCGCAATACCCGCGCGGCGCTTGACGTCTTCCGTAGCTTGGGAGCCACCGTCGAAGAGGTGGACCTCGGCTGGCCGAAAGAGGCGCTGTCGGCAGCGATTCATTACCTTGAGCACATTTTTGGCGCGGTGATCGGATCGGTGCTGGAGGAAAGTGCCGAGGACATGACGACCTATGCCAGAGCCTTTGCCGAGCGCGGCATTGCCTCAACTGCCACTGATTTCGTGAAAAGCCTCGAGATGGCGGGGAGGATGTATCAAACCCTCGGCCCGTTACTGGAAAAATACAACGTGCTGATCTGTCCGACGATGGCGCTGCCTGCGGTCGAGGCAGAGTTTGATCAGACGAAGGACCAGCCGATCATCAACGGCAGGCCAGTGGATCCTTTCCTCGGTTGGGGCATGACAACGCCGTTCAACATGCTTAGCCGCTGTCCGGTATTGTCTGTCCCGTCGGGCCGCGCGTCAAACGGGATACCGACGGGCATCCAGATTGTCGGCCGAACCTATTCGGACCGAGATGTCTTTAGGGCGGCGCTTGCCTTTGAAGATGCCGTTGGCGGTTGGCTTCGATCTGCGAAAGACAGACCCGCGATTTAAGCTGTTCCTACTGTTGCCGCGCCATGATCAGTCTTTGCAAATCCCCGATATTGTCAGGCTAGGGCCGCAGTCCTGCCCGATTTCACGGGCACAAACTCTGTCAAGAAACGTCATCTTGTAGAGGAATCGGCATGGATCGCCTCACTGAAATGGAAGCCTTCGCCACCGTGGTGGATCAAGGTGGCTTCACCGACGCGGCCAAGAAAATGGGTATCTCCAAATCGGCGGTGTCCAAGCACGTCTCGGCTTTGGAGGCACGCCTCGGCGCGCGCCTTCTCAACCGCACGACCCGCCGCGTCAGCCCCACCGAAATCGGGCTTGCCTATTACGACCGCGCCCGCCGCGTCTTGAATGACGCCGGCGAAGCCGATGCGCTTGTGACCTCGATGCAGTCTGCGCCCTCGGGCCTTCTGCGGATATCTGTCGCAACCGATTTCGGGGTCAATCACCTCTCGCCGGTTCTTGGTCAGTTCCTACAGGAATTCCCCGAGATCACGGTGAACATGGTTCTCAACAATCGCTATGTCGAGCTGATCTCCGAAGGCTTTGACATGGCGATCCGCATTGGCGAGCTGGAAGACAGCACGCTGCGCGCCCGCAAGTTGACCGAGACGACCAAGAAGATGATCGCCGCGCCCAGCTATTTTCAGCAATATGGACGCCCCGAAAAGATCGACGATCTCAACGAGCACAAGCTTCTGCACTATTCCAACCAAGCCAACGGCGCTGTCTGGAAGCTTACCGCTCCGTCGGGTGAAAAGCGTCAGGTTCGCACGGCTGGCTGGCTGACCGTGAACGATGGCCAGTCGCTGCTAAACGCCTGTATCTCGGGTCTTGGCATCGCCTATCTGCCTTCGTTTCTCTATGCAGAGGCCATGGCCAGGGGTCTAGTGCAAGAGGCGATCCCGGATCTTCCGGTGGAAACCCAAGGTATCTATGCGGTCTATCCGCCGGGCCGGTTTACCCAGCCCAAGGTGCGGGCCTTCATCGATTTCCTCGTCCATTCCTTCGCCGAGAAGGGCCCAGACGTCTGGTAAACCTCGAAGGACAGATCACCTCGAATAGCCGCCCCCCAGGGGCGGCTTTTTCATTCCGCGGCCAGAAGAACAACCTCGACCCGCCTGTTCTCCGCGCGCCCCTCTTGCGTGAGGTTGGATGCAATGGGCGCGAGATAGCCGGCGCCTGCGGCCTCGATCCGGCTGCCATCGGTCTCGTAGGACATTACGAGCCGCTCCTTTACGGCCTCCGCCCTGCGCTGAGAGATCAGGAGGTTTGCGTCCGCCGATCCTGTCGCGTCGGTATGGCCGACGAGCGCGATCTGCCAGCTCTGGTTGTCTGCCAACAGGGATGCAAGCGCCTTGAGAGAGGCAAACACCGTATCGTCAAGGTCGGCTGAACCCGAGGCAAAGGTCAGGTCTCCAAGCACGACCCGTCCGACCTCGGCCAGATCAGCGAGCGCGGCGGTCTTTGATCCGGCGAAGGACACGGGTGCCTCGGCGGGCGGCGGCAGCTCGGCGGGCCGAGCCGGGGCCGGCGCGCTGCCGACTTGCACGACCTGAAGGAAACCGGCGCGGGCGCTACGGCTGATCATCAGGGCAATATATTCGGGGCCGGAGCCGGTCTTGTGGCGGGCCGAGAGAAACCGGAAGTCGGCCAGATCAACGAACATCGCCGGCGCCGGGACAACCTCGGTTCCAAAGCGGAAATCGAAGCCGCCGCATTGATCCGAGCGACATTCGAAAAGGGTTTCAAATCCCTCGCGTGAAAGCTGCTGTCGCAGAGGTGAGAGGATCTGGAGCGTGGTCAGCCCCGGCGAGTCTATCCGCCATGTGCGGAACGAGACATCGCCTTCAACATTCTGGGTCGGAATGACGCCTTCGGCAAAAGCGCCGACAGGCAATGCAAAGCTATCGGCGGGCCGCAGCTCTTCCGTCTGCATGGACGCGCTTGCCGGCAAATCAAGCGAAATAGCCCCGGCGGCGCCGGGCAGGATTGCCAGAAGAAGGGCGGCGGCGCGAAATCTCATCGGCTTTGGTTGTGATACTCGGAGTTGGGCCGCATCCCGGTCGCCGAAGCAACGCGGTTGGACATATTGTAAAAGCCGGCGACCGAGGCGATGTCCCATATGTCTCGGTCGGCAAAGCCGACATCGCGCAGCGCCTGTCGATGTGTCTCGGTGATGGTCGCGCTCGCCGTCGTGACCCGCTCGACAAATTCGAGCATCGCGGTCTGCCGCTCGTCGAGCCGCGCCATGCGCCAGTTCATCACCAACATCTCGCCCAGTTCGGGATCGCCCGAATATTGGCGGACAGCCGCGCCGTGCGCGACGAGGCAATAGTAGCACTTGTTGATCGACGAGACGCATACCGCGATCATCTCGCGTTCAAGCTTGGATATCCCCGAAGGGGCGAGCATCAGATCGTTGTAAAGCGCGGTGAAGGCGTTGAGCTTGTCGATATCGAAGGCATAGGCGCGCAGGACATTGGGCACGAGGCCAAGCTTTTCCTGACAGATATCGAAATACTTCTGCGTCGCTTCGGGAAGCGGGTCGACCATCGGCAGGTCAAGGGCGGTCGGGCGGTTGGTGGTCATGCGGAATTACTCTGTCTTGATGCGGTAGTGGTACTCTCCCACAACCTCAAACCCCAGGGAAGCATAGAGCGCATTTGCGCCCGTGTTGGCTTTCGTCACGAGAAGGGCGACATGGCTCGCGCCGTGATCGGCGGCCCAGTGGCCCACGGCGGCAATCATCTTGCGGGCAAGGCCACGGCGCCGGAAAGCGGCGGCAACCTCCATCGCGTGCAACATGGCCACGTCGCCCTGAAGCGCCACAAAGACTGTCCCCGCCGGCGAATTGCCATCGCGCCCGAGGATCGTTGTTCTCAGGCCCTCGGCCCGCTCCATGACGGCAAGCCGCGCCGCGCCAATCCCGCCTTCCGCCCAGATTTCCTTCTGGGTCTCGAGCGGTGGCCAGACCCGGAAAGTCTTTGCCCGTTCCAGGGGCAGCACGGTCAAAGCCTCGATCGGGGCAACGCGCAGGAAAACCGGATCCTTCACCGCATAGCCGCGCGCTGCGAGCTTTTCGTCGAGCCAATCCTCGCCTTTTCGGATCATGAAAAGCGGCGTCTGCCCCAGATTGCGCATCTCTTGTTCGGCTTGTTGCAGATCGTCCGACGAGGCGTCGCCTGCCGCAGTGGCCGCGCTGACACGGCTGCCCGCCCCTCGCCCCTCGCGGATGTGCCAAGGCCCAACGCGCACTTTCGCCGCAGGCGGCCAAGTTGTTTCTGTCAGGGCATAGAGATTTTCAACGGTGGGAGTGGTCATTTCCCCGCCAGCGCCGCCACGCGGATCATGGCACGGTCGATCATGCCGCCGTCGGTGCCGCGCACCACGATATTCGTGCCATAGGCGCCGTTGTGCTGGAACGGATAGGAGCCGATCGAAAGCTCGGGGAAGTCGGCGGCAATCGCTCCAAGCTCGGCGGCAACCTCGCCCTCCCCCCGCATCACGCGCAGGGTTTGCGACAGAAGCGGCTCGCCGCCGGTGATCGTTGGCAGAACGCCGGCGACCATAGCGTGGAACACATCAGGCACGCCGGCCATGACGTGGACATTGCCGATGGCAAACCCAGGGGCCGCGCTGATCGGGTTGTCGATCAGGGCCGCGCCATCGGGGATGCGCGCCATGCGCTGGCGGGCGGCGTTGAACTCAAGGCCAGAGCGGTCGTAATGCGCTTGCAAGATCGCCCGCGCGTCGTCGCGGATGCCGATCTTCACGCCAAACGCCGCGGCGATGCAGTCGGCGGTGATATCGTCATGGGTCGGGCCGATGCCGCCCGAGGTGAACACATGGGTATAGGTTGAGCGGAGCGTATTGACCGCCTCGACGATCACCTCATGCACATCCGGCACGACCCGCACCTCGGATAACCGTATCCCCATTTGCGTGAGCCGCGCGGCGAGATGCTGGGTGTTGGTGTCAAGCGTTCGGCCCGAGAGAATCTCGTCGCCGATCACAAGCATCGCGGCGGTCGGATTGGTCATCGGCTTCTCCTTTGGGGCTGGTTTCGGTATAGATCCGGCCCATGCGGTTTTCCACTCCTCTTCTGCCTGCGGTGCTGATCCGCCGCTACAAGCGGTTCCTCGCCGACATCCGGTTCACTGACGGGACCGAGGCGACCGCCCATATCGCCAATCCCGGTGCCATGACCGGCCTGGCCGAACCGGGAACCCATATCTGGGTCGAGCGCAACGACGACCCCAAGCGCAAGCTTCGCTATAGCTGGCAGCTTGTCGATCACCGCACCGGGCATTTCACCTGCGTCGATACCTCGCTTGCCAACCGCGTTGTCGCCGAGGCGCTGGCGGCGGGGCGTATTCCCGAGATGTCGGGCTATGACGTTCATCGGCCCGAAGTGCGCTATGGCGAGCGCAGCCGCGTCGATTTCCTGCTCGCTGGCGAGGGCCGCCGCGACTGCTATCTCGAGGTGAAGAGCGTCACGCTCTCGCGCCTTGCGGGGCTGGCCCAGTTCCCTGATGCCGTCACGGCGCGCGGCGCACGGCATCTGCATGATCTCGCCCATGAGGTGAATGAGGGCCATCGCGCCGTGATGCTGTTCCTCGTCATGCGGACCGACATCACCCACACAGGCATCGCCCTTGATATCGACCCCGCCTACGGCCGCGCCTTCGACGACGCGATTCGCGCAGGCGTCGAAGCGATCGCTTATGATTGCGCGATTGATCCCGGCGGGATCGCGTTCGGCCAGAAGGTCGCGCTGCAGGTCTAGATCATCGCGGCGATTTCGCCTATTTGGCGGAAAAGATGGAAAGGACGCGACGTGGACAATTCCAAGGGCAGGCTGACGAGAGACGGTATCCGCATCTACGAAGACGCGGATATTGCCGGAATGCACAAGGCTGGCCGCCTCGCCGCGCAGATTCTCGACGACATCATCCCGATGATCGAGCCGGGCCGCACCACCGAAGAGATTGACGCCGAGATCACCCGAATGGTCGAAGCGGCGGGCGCCGTTTCGGCAACCGTTGGCTACAAGGGCTATCAGCACGCCAGTTGCATCAGCGTGAACCATGTGGTCTGTCACGGGATCCCGAGCCCCAAGATCCTCAAGGATGGCGATATCCTCAACGTCGATGTGACCGTGATTGTCGACGGCTGGTTTGGCGATACAAGCCGGATGTATGTGGCGGGCAACCTTTCCCGCAAGGCCGAACGGCTGATCCAGGTCACCCATGATGCGTTGATGAAAGGAATCGAGGCGGCCAAACCCGGCAACACCTTTGGCGACATCGGCAACGCGATCCAGACCTATGTCGAGGCCAACCGGATGAGTGTTGTGCGCGATTTCTGCGGTCATGGTCTTGGCCGGGTTTTTCATGCGCCGCCCAATGTTCTGCACTACGGTCGCCCGGGCACTGGCCCCATGCTGGAAGAGGGGATGTTCTTTACCATCGAGCCGATGGTCAACCTCGGCCGCCCCGAGACCAAAGTTCTGGCCGACGACTGGACCGCCGTGACGCGCGACAAATCCCTTTCGGCTCAGTTCGAGCATTCGGTGGGGATCACGGCGGATGGCGCGGATATCTTCACGCTCTCGCCGAAGGGCAAGTTTCACCCGACCTACTGATCGGCGCGCAGGATCGTGATCCATGTGTCGCCGTAGCGGCGCTGGTCGAGAAGTGTCGTGCCCGGCGCGGCGGCCTGCGGAGTGTTTTCCTCCCAGACGATGAGCGCCCCCGGCGCGATCCAACCTCCGGCAAACGCGGCGGCGAACGCTTTCTCGCCCATGCCCTTGCCATAGGGCGGGTCGAGAAAGACGAGGCCATAGGGCGCATCGGGATTGGCGGATAGACGGGTCGCATCGCGGGTGACAAGGCGACTGTCAGCTTCGCGCCGGCATTTGCCGATGTTCTCGCGGATCAGCGATTGCGCCACGCGCCCGTCATCGACAAAGGTGGCCAAGGCCGCGCCGCGCGACAGCGCCTCAAGGCCGAGCGCACCGGTTCCGGCGAAGAGGTCGAGCACACGGGCATCGCTCACCGGATCGTCGAACCGCCCACTCAAAAGCACATTGAACAGGCTCTCGCGCACCCGGTCCGCCGTAGGCCGCAGATGCGCCGCCGCATCGCCCTTGCCGACCGAGGCGAGCGTCAGCCCGCGATGCTGGCCGCCGATGATCCTCACCCTTTGAGCAAAGCCTTCATGTCGGTCGCCGGATCGCGGATCACCTCGGGCTTGGGCGATTTCCCGGCCTCGATGAGCCGCTTGCCGACCATATAGTCGCGCGGATCGTTCATCGCATCGACAGCGATCAACTCGTCGCCGCGATAATACCAGTGCGACTGGCTTTCCCCCGCGCCTTTCCTCAGGTGCACCGCGTCATGACCCATGCTCAGGCCCGCGATCTGAAGTTTGCAGTCGTATTGATCCGACCAGAACCACGGGCGCGGCTCGTAGGCAACATCGCCCCCCATCATGTTTTCCGCCGCAACCTCGGCTTGATCAATGGCGTTGCCAACGCTTTCGAGG
Source organism: Marivivens sp. (assembly GCA_030827165.1). Classification (GTDB taxonomy): domain Bacteria; phylum Pseudomonadota; class Alphaproteobacteria; order Rhodobacterales; family Rhodobacteraceae; genus RFZI01. The sequence goes on along the minus strand of JAURFB010000016.1, from coordinate 3,947 downwards.
CGGATGCGCTGGCCGTGGTAGACGAGCGAAGCGCAGTCGCCCGCCGCCCAGATATTGGGATCGCTCGTGCGGCCGTGGCTGTCGGTCCAGATGCCGTTCTCGATCTGCAGGCCCGCTGCCTCGGCAAGTCGGGTATTCGGCGTGATGCCGATGCCGACGACCGCAACGTCGACGTCGATATGGCTGCCGTCGCTCAGATCGGCGCCAGTCAGGCGTCCCTCGCCGGTCAGGCGCGAAAGGCCAATGCCCTCGCGGATGTCAACGCCGTGGCTCTGGTGCAGATCGCGGAAGAAATCCGAGGTGATCGGCGCGGCGACGCGCTGAAGGATGCGGTCGGCCATCTCGATCAGCGTGACCTCAAGGCCGCTCTTGGCCGCGACAGCCGCAGCCTCAAGGCCGATATAGCCGCCACCGATGATAAGCATCTTGCGGCCCGGCTTCAGCTCGGGCGCGAGCAGGTCGGCATCTTTGAGGTCGCGCATGGTGAAAACGCCGTCAAGATCGCCGCCAATCGCCGCAGGCAGGCGGCGCGGGGTCGATCCGGTGGTCAGGGCGAGCTGGTCATAGGCGAGTATTTCGCCTCCCTCGAGCGTCACAGTTTTCGCGACCGGATCAATGGCCGTCACATGGGTCGAAAGCCGCAGGTCGATGCCGTGTTCGGCATAAAATTCGGGCGAACGCAGAAACAGGCGTTCAAGCTCCATCTCGCCAAGGAGATAGGCTTTCGAAAGGGGCGGGCGCTGATAGGGCGGAACATCCTCGCCACAGATCAAAGTGATCCGGCCGTCAAAGCCGCTCGTACGCAGCTTGGCGACAAGGCTGGCGCCGGCTTGCCCGCCGCCTACAACAACGAAATGAACCATCACTTGCCCTCTGGTCTCTACAGCACGTCACCCTATATCGTCGCCGAGAACACGGGCAACCGATTTTGGGAGGATAACGGATGATTGAAGTCGGGCAGAAACTGCCGAACGCGACGCTGTCGATGATGGGACCGGAAGGCGTCATGCCGGTGGACCTTGCAGGCCGTCTCAAGGGCCGCCGCGTCATTATCTTCGGCTTGCCCGGTGCCTTCACACCGACCTGTTCTTCCGCGCATCTGCCAAGCTTCATGCGGACCAGGCCCCAGTTCGATGCCAAGGGTGTCGACGAGATTATCTGCCTTTCGGTGAATGATCCCCATGTCATGCGCGCCTGGGGCGAAACCAGCGGCGGCGCGGCGGCCGGGATCACCTTTCTGGCCGATCACGCCGCCAAGTTCACCAAGGCAATCGGCATGGAATTCACAGTGCCTGCCAGCGGCTTCTTCGACCGCTCCAGGCGCTATTCGATGTTTGTCGAGGATGGCGTAGTCAAGGTGTTCAACCCCGAAGTTGACCGGGGCTGTTCGATCTCGGGCGGCGAGACCCTTCTCGACCAGATCTAGTCCTGCTCGGGCACCTCGCCGCGCCGGAACGGGCCATAGCTCGTCAGAACCTCGATCTCGTGGTCGACGGCGCGGCGTTCCTTTGAAAGGAACTGCGCCACCGCCTCGCGGAAGTCGGGATGCCCGATCCAGTGGAGCGAATGGGTCTCTGCGGGCATATATCCTCTTGCCAGCTTGTGTTCGCCCTGCGCCCCGGCCTCGACCCTGAGGCCGTGGGCGATGGCAAAGTCGATGGCCTGATAATAGCACAGTTCGAAATGCAGGAAGGGGTGATGCTCAAGGCAGCCCCAATAGCGGCCGTAGAGGGTCTTGCTGCCGATGAAATTGAGTGCTCCTGCGACGGGCTGGCCCTCGCGCAGCGCAAGGACAAGCAGAAGATCGTCCGCCATACTTGCGCCGATCAGCTCAAAGAAGTTGCGGGTCAGATAGGGGGTGCCCCATTTGCGGCTGCCGGTATCCTGGTAGAAATGCCAGAAGGCGTCCCAGTGGTGCGGTTTGATTGCATCGCCGCGCAGCTGGACGATTTCGCCGCCAAAGTCCTGCGCCTCGGTCCTTTCGCGCCGGATCGCCTTGCGTTTGCGACTGGAAAGGGCGGCGAGGAAATCTTCAAAACCGCGGTAGCCGGGGTTTTCCCAATGATACTGCTGGCTGGTCCGGCGCATGAGGCCGAGGGCCTCGCCGGCGATGGCCTCGGCCTCGGTGCAGAACGTGATGTGAAGCGAGGAAAGGTCATGCTCGGCTGCGACTTGAACTGCGCCTTGGGCAAGGGCGGCGGTGGCCTCGGCCTCATGCCCTTGCGCGGCAAGGAGGCGGCGGCCGGTAGCGGGGGTGAAGGGCACGGCGATCAGGGCCTTGGGATAATAGCTGCCGCCCGCCCGCTCGAAGGCGTGGGCCCAACTGTGATCAAAGACGTACTCGCCCTGGCTGTGATGCTTGATGTAGAGGGGCGCGACGCCTATGACCGCGCCGCCCCTGGTCGCCACGATCGGGCGCGGGGTCCAGTCGGTGCGCCCACCGACCGATCCGCTTTCCTCGAGGGCACTCAGAAACCTATGGCTCAGAAACGGGTTCTCATGGGCGCCATCTGGATCGGCGCAGCGGTCCCAGTCGACAGCATCAATCGCCGCGACACCTTCGTGAATGGTGATCGTGACCGGCGTGCTCATCGGTTTCCTGCCGGAAAGGCCCTCACGCCAGATAGCCCTCGAAGGTGATGTTGTCCGCCGCCTTCCGTGCCTCGGCTTCAAGCTCGGGGGATGTCACGGTCCAGCACAGGATCGCTGCGCCAAGGGCGCGTATCTCGGCGACGCGGGGGCGGCGAAGGTCGGTCACTTCGTGGCTGATGAAGCACGACCCGGTCGCCTCGTAATCAGGGATCGCCCGCAGATGCGCGCAGATGCGGGCCGGAAGCGGCACCCACTCGTCGGGGATATAGGCCGAGGTGGTGATGCCGCGCGGGGTATTGGGGGCAAGCCGGCCCATTTCGGCCACCGCGTGGGGGTTGAACGACATGACAGCAACGGGGCCCTGATACCCGTGAAGATCGCGCGCTACCGCAGCGCCCAGCGGGCCGAGATTGGGGCCCATATGCCCGTCTTGATCCTTGATCTCGATGAGGAGGGGAACCTTGCCCGCCACGGTTTCCAGCACCTCTCGCAAGGTCGGGATGCCCTCGTCGCCGCCAAGAAGCGGGATCGCCCGCAGGGCTGTGGCGTCGAGCGTGGCAATCGCCCCCGTCGTTCCCGTCAGGCGCTCGAGATCATAATCGTGAAACACCATCGCCACGCCGTCGCGCGAAGGCTGAACGTCGATTTCGATGCCAAAACCGGCTTCTACCGCCGCCCGCACCGCGGCCAGCGAGTTTTCCGGCCGGCCCATTGCCTTGTCGTGCAGGGCGCGATGCGCGATGGGCCTGTCAAGGAAAGCGGCCGGCAGCTGCATCATCTGACCTCGAAGATCGCCTCAACCTCGACGGCAACGCCAAGGGGCAGGGACGCGGCGCTCACCGCTGAACGCGCATGACGGCCCGCATCGCCAAAGACCTCGACCATCAGGTCGGATGCGCCGTTGACGACCTTGGGTTGGTCGGTGAAATCGGCGGTGGAGTTGACGAAGCCCACCAGCTTGACCACCCGCACCAGCCGGTCGAGATCGCCGTCACAGGCGGCTTTGAGCTGGGAGATCAGGCTCAGCGCACAGGCCCGCGCGGCGGCTGCGCCTTCTTCAACGCTCATACCCTCGCCAAGCCTGCCCTTGATGAACCCGTCCGGCCCATTGGACACCTGCCCCGAGACAAAGACCTGCGATCCTGTCCGCGCCCATGGCACATAGTTGGCGACAGGCGCGGTCGCCTGCGGCAGGGTGATGCCAAGCTCGGCAAGGCGCGATTCGATACGTCCGGTCATCTCGGGTCTCCATTGATTTTCCCAAAGCTAGTCCGGCGGCACGGGCGATGGAACCGTCTTGTCGCAAATCTTGAGCAGTCCGCCGTTGTGGTGATCCTTGTAGCGTGCAACTCTTG
>JAURFB010000029.1 GCA_030827165.1 Marivivens sp. | reverse complement strand
TCATATTCCCAAGACCGGGGGGACGGCGCTGGCGTTGGCGCTCGAGGCCCGCGCGAAAGCCGACGATATCCTGATCGGCGATACGCCCAAGGCCGTGAGGCGGCGCGGGCGGCTCAACGAGGTGCAGACGGCGGGGCGGCTTTGGAAGCACGCGACGCTGGCGGATATCGAGGGGCTGGTGACGCGTGACGAACTGGACGATTTCCTGATCTTCACGCTCGTCCGAAACCCGTGGGACCGGATGGTGAGCTATTATCAATGGCTGAAAGCGCAGGACTTCGATCACCCTGCCGTGGCGCTGGCCCGCGATCTGAGCTTTGCCGATTTCGTGCGCCATCCCCAGACGGTTGCCGCCTTCAAGGCCAATCCCAACGGCAGCTACCTCCGTGATGGTTCGGGCGTGGAGCGGGCGGGCCATTTCGTGCGGATCGAACGTTTCGAGCAAGATTTCGCCCCCGTGGCCGCCCATCTTGGGTTTGATCTTGTCCTTGATCGTGTCAACGTAAGTGCCCGCGCCCGCGATTGGCGGGGCTATTATGATGCGGATCTTGCCGCCCATGTTGGAGATATCTGCGCCGAGGATGTCGCGCGGTTTGGCTACAGGTTTGAGGAGGGGGCGCATGGTTGAGCGCAAGATGATCATCGATCCCGACGTGTTTTTCAAGCTCGGCTGCGGCCGCTGCGACCGCTATGCCACGCCAAACTGCACCACGCGCACCTGGCTTGAGGGTATCCTCGATCTGCGTCGCATCTGCCGCGACCTCGGGCTTGAGGAAGTCGCCAAATGGGGCCACCCGACCTATATGCACGCGGGCCGCAACATCGCCATCATGGGGACGTTCAAGGAAAACTATCGCCTGACCCTCATGAATGCCGCGCTGATGAAAGACCCCGAAGGTATCTTGAAACGGCAAGGCGCAAACACGCGCCATCCCGACATGATCTTCTTCACCGACAACAAACAGGTGAAGGAGATGGAGCCGGTGATCCGCGCCTACCTTTTGGAGGCGATGGGCTATGCCGAGAAGGGGCTGAAGCCCGAAAAGGTGGTGCATGAGGTCGAGATGCCCGACGAGCTGATCGAGGCGCTGGATTCCGATCCCGAGCTGGCCGAAGCTTTCGAGGCGCTGACGCCGGGCCGCAAGCGGGCCTATGCCTATGCGCTGAACGCGGCCAAGCAATCCAAGACGCGATACGACCGGATCGAAAAGTTCCGCGACAAGATTTTCGCAGGCAAGGGCCCGCTGGACCGCTAGAAAAAAGACCCCGGAGTTCCGGGGCCTTTTTTGGGTATCAGGCGGCTTTCTTGGCGGGGCCGAAGCGGCCGTAGAAGCTTTGGCCCTTGTCGGCCATCTCGCGCAGGAGGGCTGGGCAAGCAAAGCGATCGCCAAAAGCTTCGGCAAGCTGGTCGCAGCGGTCGGCGGCATAGGCGGCGCCGAGCATATCGAGCCAGCCGAAGGGGCCGCCCGACCAAGGGGCAAAGCCCCAGCCGAGGATCGCGCCTACATCGCCTTCGCGGATGTCGGTCAGAACGCCGTCTTCGAGGGCGCGAACGGCCTCGAGGGCCTGCGCGAACATCAGGCGGTGCTGGACCGTGGTCAGATCGGGTTGATCCTCGGCAACCGGGAACTTGGCGGCGAGGCCGTCCCACAGGCCAAGGCGCTTGCCCGCCTCGTCATAGGCATAGAAGCCGCTCTTTGATTTGCGGCCCAGACGGCCCTGACCCACCATCCAGAACACCACGTCATCCACCGCGCTATCGGGATAGGCATCGCCCATCGCCGCTTTGGTCGCCTTGGCGATCTTGGCGCCGAGGTCGAGCGAGGTCTCGTCAATGAGTTGCAGCGGACCAAGGGGCATTCCCAGCATGCGGGCTGCATTCTCGACAAGCGCAGGCGCCACGCCCTCGGCCACCATCCGCATCCCTTCGTTGAGATAGGGGATGATGCAGCGGTTGGCGTAGAAGAAACGCGCGTCATTGACGACGATCGGCGTCTTGCGGATCTGGCGCACGAAATCGAGCGCCTTGGCAACAGCCCGCGCGCCGGTCTTCTTGCCCTTGATGATCTCGACAAGGTTCATCTTGTCGACGGGCGAGAAGAAGTGGATACCGATGAACTGTTCGGGCCGGGCGCTGGCGCGGGCGAGATCGGTGATCGGCAGGGTCGAGGTGTTGGTGGCGAAGATGCAATCCGCGCCGATGACGGCTTCGACCTTCCGGGTCATCTCGGCCTTGACGGCGGGATCCTCGAACACCGCCTCGACGATCAGATCACAGCCCTTGAGGGCATCCAGATCGGGGGTGGCGGTGATGCGGGCCAGAACCTCGGCCTTCTTCTCGGGCGTGACCTTGCGGCGCTGGATGCCCTTGTCGAGAATACCTTCGGAATAGGCTTTGCCCTTGTCGGCAGCAGCCTGATCGCGGTCGATCAGCACGACCTCGATACCGGCCAGAGCCGACACATGGGCAATGCCCGCGCCCATCATGCCCGCGCCGAGAACGCCGACCTTCTGCACGCGCTGGTCGGCCACGGCAGGGCGGTTCGCGCCCTTCTCGAGCGCTTCCTTGTTGATGAAGAGCGACCGGATCATGGCCGAGGACGAGGGGTTCAGCAAAACGTTGGTGAACCAGCGCGCCTCGATCTTGAGGGCGGTGTCGAAGGGCACAAGGGCTCCTTCGTAGACCGCCGACAAAAGCGCCTTGGCCGCCGGATAGACGCCTTGGGTCTTGCCGTTCACCATCGCCGAGGCGCCGACGAAGGTCATGAACCCGGCGGGGTGATAGGGCGTGCCGCCCGGCATCTTGTAGCCCTTCTGGTCCCACGGTTTGACGATATCGGCGTCCTTGGCATTCAGCACCCACTGACGCGCGGTTTCGATCAGCTGATCGGCCGGAACCACCTCGTCAATTACGCCCGCGGCCTTGGCGCGCTGGGGATCGTTGAGCTTGCCTTCAAGCAGAAGCGGCGAAGCGGCCATCGCGCCCATTTTGCGCACAAGGCGGGTCGTTCCGCCCGCGCCGGGGAAGATGCCGACCATGATCTCGGGCAGACCAATCTTGGCCTTGGGGTTGTCGGCAGCAAAGATGCGGTGGCAGGAAAGTGGCAGTTCAAGCCCGATGCCAAGCGCGGTGCCGGGCAGGGCGGCGGCGATCGGCTTGCCGCCCTTCAATGTCTTGGGGTCCATGCCGGCGCGCTCGATCTTGCGCAGGATGGCATGGGTGTCCATGATGAAGCCAAAGATGGCTTCGGCCGCGTTCTCGCCTGTGCCATCGCGCAGCGAGCCGATGATATTGAGGTCCATCCCGCCGGCGAAGGTGTCCTTGCCCGAGGTCAGGACGATGCCCTTTACCGCCGGATCGGCCAGCGCCTGATCGAACAGGTCACTGACGAGCACAAAGGCCTCGCGGCTCATCACGTTCATGGATTTGCCAACGGTATCCCAGGTGATGATGGCGACGCCGTCGGCGTCTACTTTCATGGTGAAATCGGTCATGGGATCAATCCTCAGAGGCGTTCGATGATGGTTGCCGCGCCCATGCCGGACGCGATGCAGAGGGTGGCAAGGCCGGTGCCTTTGCCGGTGCGCTCCAGCTCGTCCAGAAGGGTGCCGATAATGATCGCGCCGGTCGCGCCAAGGGGGTGGCCCATGGCGATCGAGCCGCCGTTGACGTTGACGACCGAAGGATCGACATCGAATGCCTGCATGAAGCGCAGAACAACCGAGGCGAAAGCCTCGTTGACCTCGAACAGATCGATGTCCGAGATTGCCATGCCGCCGTCGCGCAGGATCTTTTCGGTCACGGGCACCGGACCGGTGAGCATGATGGTCGGGTCGGTGCCGATCTTGGCGGTGGCCCTGATGCGGGCGCGGGGCTTGAGGCCCCATTTCTCGCCAAAATCCTTGTTGCCGATCAAGATACCGGCCGAGCCATCGACGATGCCCGAGGAATTGCCGGCGTGGTGGATGTGGTTGATCGCCTCAAGGTGCGGGTATTTCATGAGCGCGACCTTGTCGAACCCCGGCATGACCTCGCCCATATCCTTGAACGAGGCCTTCAGCGCGCCGAGCGACTGCATGTCGGTGCCGGGGCGCATGTATTCGTCGCGGTCGAGGATCGGCAGGCCGTTGATGTCGCGCACGGTGATGACCGATTTCTCGAAGCGGTTATCGGCCCAGGCGGCGGCGGCGCGGCGCTGGCTCTCGACGGCCAGCGCGTCGGCCTGATCGCGGCTAAAGCCATATTCGGTGGCGATGATGTCGGCGCTGATGCCTTGAGGAACGAAATAGGTCTCCATCGCGATCGAGGGATCAACGGCGATCGCCGCGCCGTCCGAGGCCATCGCCACGCGGCCCATCATCTCGACGCCGCCGGCGATATAGGCCTCGCCCGCGCCACCGCGCACCTGATTGGCGGCAAGGTTGACCGCCTCCATGCCACTGGCGCAGAAGCGGTTGATCGCAAGGCCGGGGATCGATTGGTCGAGATCGGAGGCCAGAACAGCGGTGCGCGCAAGGCAACCGCCCTGTTCGCCCACTTGCGTGACGTTGCCCCAGATCACGTCCTCGACCGCATGGCCTTCAAGCCCGTTGCGCTCTTTGAGGGCGTTCAGAACCTGCGCCGAAAGGCGCACCGAGGTCACTTCGTGCAAGCTCCCGTCCGGGCGACCCTTGCCGCGCGGGGTGCGGACGGCGTCATAGATATAGGCTTCGGTCATCATTTTTCTCCGAAATTGTCATCAGGCCCGATCGGCGGGGCTGCCGGGCATCAGGTCGTAGGGGGCTTTCCAGCCGGGCAGGGCCGCGATGCGGTCGAGCCAGCGGTCAATGTTGGAATACTGGGCGCGGTCGAAGGTGAATTGCTCGGGGTAGAAGAGATAGCCGCAGCCGGCGAGATCGGCGATCGTCGGGATATCGCTGGCAAGCCAGTTGCGCCCCTCAAGATGGGCGTCCATGATTTTCAGCGCCGAATGCATTCGCATCGACAGGAAAGAGATCACATCCGTGTTGCGTTTGGATTCGGGCAGGAAATTCATGTTGAACCGCAGGGTTCCAGCCACGCCCGAGACCTTGTGGTTGTCGAAGAACATCCAGCGCAGCACCTCGCGCCGCTCGGCCGCGCTCTTGCCGCCCAGAAGGCCCGTCTTGGACGAGAGATAATCCTGAATGACACCCGATTGGGTCAGGATCAGATCGCCATCGACCATTACCGGCACTTCGCCCATGACGTTGAGCCTGCGGTATTCGGGGGTGCGGGTCTCGCCGTTGAAAAAATCGACGTAGACTGGCTCCCAATCGACGCCGGCGACATTCATGGTCAGCGCCGCCTTGTAGGCATTGCCGCTTTCGCCGAAGCAGTAGAGCTTGATGGTCATGGCCGTTTCTCCCTGTCGTTTCGGTTGTTTGCCGATGCCGCGCCCCGATCAAGCGCGACCTCGCGTCATTTCTTGCGCGCCTCAAGCTCTGCGTTGAAGAGGCGCAAACGGTGGCCGAGGGTGTCGGCGTCGGTCACGCTGTCGAAGTTTTCGAAGAGGAAGGACAGCGCCTCGCCTTCATCAAGCCCCGCCTCATCCGCGAACTTGCGCAGGCGGCGATAGCCGTCCTAGGTCATGGCGACCGGAAAGCGGCGGGTCAGGCGAAAGCGTTTGGGCATATGTCCTCTCCTTTGTCAGAAATTCTCCGCGGCAAGGGCCATGACCGACTCCGCCCCGCTTTCGATGCGCTGAAGGTGCATCGTGCAGGCCGGAAGCTGGCGGGCCATGTAGAAACGGCCCGTGGCGATCTTGGTCTCGTAAAAGCTCTTGTCCGACGCTCCAGCATCGAGCGCATCGTAAGCCGCCTTTGCCATCCGGGTCCACATCAGGCCAAGGCAGACATGGCCCATCATATGCATGAAGTCATACGAGCCAGCGAGGGCGTTGTTGGGGGTCTTCATGCCGCTTTGCATGAAATACATTCCCGCGGCCTGAAGCTGCTTCGAGGCCGCTTTGAGCGGTTCGACAAAGCCCGACATGCGGCCATCTTCGGCATGGGATTTGCACTCGTCCTTGACCATCTCGAAGAAGGCCATGACGTGCTTGCCGCCGTCTTGCGTCAGCTTGCGGCCGACGAGATCAAGCGCCTGAATGCCGTTGGCGCCTTCATAGATCATGGCGATGCGGGCATCGCGGGCGAACTGCGACATGCCCGATTCCTCGATATAGCCGTGGCCGCCATAGACCTGCTGGGCCTGAACGCACATCTCGCAACCCTTGTCGGTCTGAAAGCCCTTGATGACAGGGGTCAGAAGCGAGATCAGCCCCTCGGCCGCCGCGTCGCCGGTCTTGTGGGCGCGGTCGATGAGGTAGGCGCCCCAGATCGTCAGGGCGCGGGCGCCTTCGACAAAGCTTTTCTGCTCCATCAGGTTGCGGCGGATGTCGGGGTGAACGATCAGCGGATCGGCGGGGCCATCGGGGTTTTCGGTGCCGGTTACGGCGCGGCCCTGAAGGCGGTCCTTCGCATAGGCCACCGCGTTTTGATAGGCGGCTTCGGCCACGGCATAGCCCTGAAGGCCGACGCCAAGCCGGGCTTCGTTCATCATGGTGAACATCGCCTTCATGCCCTTGTGCGCTTCGCCCACGAGATAGCCCGTCGCGCCGTCATAGTTCATCACACAGGTCGAATTGCCGTGAATGCCCATCTTTTCTTCGATCTTGCCGACCGAAACACCGTTGCGCGCACCGAGCGAGCCATCGGCGTTCACCAGGAACTTCGGCACGATGAAGAGGCTGACGCCCTTGATGCCCTCGGGGCCACCGGGGATCTTGGCAAGGACGAGGTGGATGATGTTCTCGGCCATGTCATGCTCGCCCGAGGAGATGAAGATCTTCTGGCCGGTGATCTTGAAGGTGCCATCGCCCAGCGGCTCGGCCTTGGTGCGCATGAGTCCAAGATCGGTTCCGCAATGCGGTTCGGTCAAGTTCATGGTGCCAGTCCACTCGCAGGTGACCATTTTCGGCAGATAAATCGCCTTGAGCGCGTCCGAGGCGTGATGATAGATCGCCGAATAGGCACCGTGGGTCAGGCCCTGATACATGTTGAATGCCATGTTGGCCGAGACGAATGTCTCCTGCGTGGCGGTATGGATCACATAAGGCAGGCCCTGCCCCCCGTATTCGGGATCGCAGTCCATCGCCGTCCAGCCGCCGTCGCGGATCTGGTCGAAGGCCGCCTTGAAACCGGTCGGGGTCCGCACGACGCCGTTTTCAAGCGTGCAACCCTCCGTGTCGCCAATGGCGTTGAGGGGCGCGAGAACCTCGTTTGCGATCTTGCCGGCTTCTTCCAGAACGGCCGAGGTGAAATCGGCATCAAGGTCGGCAAATCCGGGGATATCCTGTTCGGAGACCTTCAGAAGATCTTGCAGGACGAATTGAAGGTCGCGGGTCGGGGCGGCAAAGGTGGGCATGATGGTTTCCCTGTAATGTGTCGTGTCGGCTCAGGCCGCTGAGGCCTTGGAACGTCGGGCGGCAAGCTCGCGCTCGCCCCACTTGATCTGATCGCGCAGCTCGTCGATCGCTTCGGTCAGTTCGTCGCGCTGGGCCTCCATTGCCTGCAGGTGGGCCAACGCAGTCTCATAGGTGCGCTGAAGCTGGGTCCGCTGGCTGTCGCCCATGTGATAAAGATCGAGAAGCTGGCGGATTTCCTCGAGGCTGAAGCCGAACCGCTTGCCGCGCAAGATGAGCTTGAGGCGGGCGCGGTCGCGCTTGGAATAGAGCCGCTTCTGCCCGTCGCGGAGCGGGAAGATCAGCTCTTTGGATTCGTAAAAGCGCAGCGTGCGCGGCGTTACATCGAAGGCCGCGCACATCTCGCGGATGGTCAGAAGGTTTTCAGTCATGGGCGCTCCTCGTTCGAAAGCGTCAGGGCCGACGGGATGATGGGGGCTATATAGCGCAGGTTGACGTTAACGTAAACGTAACGTCACGTCACAATCACGTTGACCCTGCGTCAACTGGCGGGGATCAGCCTAATGTCTTGGCGACCTTGTCGCGCAGGCCGATCAGCTCGTCGATGATGGCGTCAAGCTGCTCGCGCTGTTCCTTAAGCTCTTCGACCTTGAGGCTGGCCATATCGACCCACTTGCGCATCTGCGCCTCGGTGCCGTCCTCATCATAGATCAGGAGCCACTGACGCATTTCTTCGAGGCTGAAGCCGAAGCGTCGGCCCCGCAAGATCAGCGTCATCCGGGCAACCTCGCGCGGGCCATAGTAGCGCGAGCGCCCTTCCTTCATGGGAGAGAGGAGTTCGATATACTCGTAATAGCGGAGCGTCCGCGCCGTCACTTCGAACCGCAGGCACATTTCTTTGAAGTTCAGAAGCTGCTCTGACATCCCGCTCCTCCTGCCGACTTGATAGCGGCTGGCGTCCGGTGCGGCAAGCGACTGGCCGGATCAGTTCATGAAGCCGGGGGCGAGGAAATAGAAGCCATAGGCGACAAGGATCGCGGGCACGGTGGAATAGAGCGTCGCGATGATCGCGGCCTTCGGATTGAGGGCGATTGCGGGAAAGAGGGCGTCGCCGTCGTTCGAGATCGCATTGCCGATCAAGGCCGAAAAGGGGATCAGGCCGTTGACGAACAGCGTTGTCGCCAGAACCTGCGGCCCGCAGCCGGGGATAAGGCCCACTAGAACCCCTGCGATCGGCAGAAACGGCGCGACCGAATTGAACAGCATTGCCAGATCGAGGCCCGAATAGGTCACGGTGAATTCATAGGCCAGATAGGCGCCAATGACCCAGACCGAGATGAACGAGGTCTCTTCGGCCACGCGGGTCAGGGGGGCGTCCGCAGAGTTGGTCATCGCCTGCACGGGTGAGGTTGCCCAGATCCAGAGGCCCGTGGCGGTTCCTGCAAGGCCGACGATCATCGGCAGACTACCGAGGGTGTCGTAAAAGGGCAGGCGCAGAAGTTGCGAGGCGCCAAGAACGATGCCCGGCAGGAAGATCCCGAAATAGGCGATGTCCTTCGCCCGAATCCGGCCGATCAGCGGCACATATGCGCAGCCCGCGGCGGAGGGTTGCAGACGGATCGCGGGCAGGGCGTCGACGATCCAGCCAGACAGGATGCCGACCGCAAAGGAAAGGGGAAGGACAACGGCGGCCGCATCCGGGCGGGTCGCAATCAGCAGGAAGGCCGCATCACCCATCGTCGAGGTCAGCGCCGCCACGACTGCGCCAAACCCCACATTGCCCGAGGAATAGGCGGCCACCACAACGATGGCCCCGCCGCAGCCGGGCGTGGCGCCCAGCAGCGAGGCGATCGGCACCTGCCAGCGTTTCGAGCCTTTGAGGGCTTGACCCATGTCGAAGTGAAAGAGCCGCTCGGCACCATAGAAAATCAAGAGCGTGGCCGCGACGAAGGCCGAGACCTGCACATAGGCGTCGGTCATCATGGCGCGGGTGATCTCGCCGATCTGGCCGGGCATCACCGCAAGCAAGACAAGAGCCAGGGCGACGATCGCCCTGCGGCTGCGAAACGGACCAAGCAGCGCCAGGGCGGAGGGGGTGCTGTCTTGCGGCAGGGTGGTTGAGGGGGTGCTCATGGCGCTCTCGGGTTCAATTGCGAATAATTCTCAATAACAGATATAGCGCTTGCGCCCGACAGTGCAAGTGCCAAGTTGCAGACAACAAGAGGACGACCCATGACCCCCAAGGAAATGCAGGACCGCCGCGAGCGGCTCGCAAAGCAATTCACCGAAGCCTTGCCCCATGCCCGCGCGCTCGGGATGCAGATGGACGAGGTTGGCGAGGGGGCTGCGACGATCTCGATGGGCTATGACGCGCGCTTCGTCGGAGATCCCGAAACCGGAGTTATCCACGGCGGGGCTGTTTCGGCGCTGATGGATACCTGCGGCGGCGCTGCGGTGATGGCGCATCCAGCGGCGATCATCGGCACCGCGACGCTCGATCTTCGGATCGACTATATGCGCCCTGCCACGCCGGGGCAGAGGATCGTGGCGAAGGCGGAATGCTATCACGTCACCCGCTCGGTCGCCTTCGTGCGAGCCGTGGCGATGGATGACGATACGGCACGGCCTGTCGCGACGGCGCATGGGGCTTTCACGGTCGAGCTCCTGAAAGGGGAGGTCCGCCCATGAGCCGCCGCCCCGAGCCGGTGCAGGTCGTCAAGCAACGCCGTGACGCGGCGCTGCAAAAACTTGTCGGCAGCGTCCCCTATATCCAGTTCCTTGGCGTGAAATTCGACCGGCGCGGCGACGAGCTGACCGCCTTTTTGCCCTACGATGAGGCGCTGATCGGCAATCCGGTCTTGCCCGCGCTGCATGGCGGGGCGATTGCGGCCTTCCTCGAGATCGCCTGCGTGGTCGAGCTGACCTGGGCGCAGATGTGGGAGGATATGGAAGCCGCGGCGCGCGAGGGGGTGGGCTCGACGACCGAGGCGAGGATTCTGCTTCCCAAGACCATCGACTTTACCGTCGACTATCTGCGGTCCGGCCTGCCGCGCGATGCCTATGCGCGGGCGCGGGTGAACCGCTCGGGCCGGCGCTATGCCTCGGTCCATGTGGAAGCCTGGCAGGACAATCGCTCGCGCCTTTTCGCGCAGGCCACGGGCCATTTCCTGATGCCGCCGCGCCATGAGTGAGGCGCTGACGCACCGGCGGGTGCTGGCGATTGCCATTCCGATCGTCCTTTCGAATGCCACGGTGCCGATCCTTGGGGTCGTGGATACCGGCGTGGTCGGTCAGCTTGGAGAGGCGGCGCCGATTGGGGCGGTGGGGATTGGCGCGATCATTCTCACGGCGATCTATTGGATCTTTGGTTTTCTGAGGATGGGCACCACGGGCCTGACCAGTCAGGCGCGGGGCGCGAAGGATGCGGGTGAGGAAGCCGCCCTCCTGTCGCGGGCGCTGATCATCGGGGCGGGGTCGGGTCTGGTGATCATCTTGCTGCAATGGCCGATTTTCGCGCTCGGTTTTCGTTTGTCGCCTGCGAGCGCGGAAGTTGAAGGTCTTGCCCGCAGTTACATGGCGATCCGCGTCTGGTCGGCGCCAGCGGCGATTGCGCTTTACGGGATCACCGGCTGGCTCATCGCCCAGGAGCGGACGCGCGGCGTATTGGTCATTCAGGTGGTGATGAACGGGCTCAACGTCGCGCTCGATCTCCTGTTCGTTCTGGGGTTTGGCTGGGGCGTGGAAGGCGTAGCCGTGGCGACGGTCATCGCCGAATGGTCCGGGCTGGGGCTTGGCCTGTGGCTGTGCCGGGGTATCTTTGCCGGACCGCATTGGAAGGACAGGGCCCGGGTCTTCGATCTCGAGCGTCTGCGCCGGATGGCCGCGGTCAACGGTGATATCCTGATCCGGTCGGTCCTGCTTGAGGCGGTCTTTGTCAGTTTCCTGTTCTGGGGCGCGAGGTTCGGAGACCTTCAGCTTGCGGCCAACCAGATCCTTCTCCAGTTCCTTCATGTCACCGCCTATGCGCTCGACGGGTTTGCATTCGCCGCCGAGGCGCTTGTGGGGCAGGCCTTCGGCGCGCGGAACCGGCGGGCGTTGCGGGGCGGGGCGATCCTGACAAGCGGCTGGGGCGCGGCGGTGTGCCTGCTTCTGTCGCTGGCCTTCTGGGCCTTCGGGCCGCAGATCATCGATGTGATGACCACCGCGCCCGACGTTCGCGAGGCGGCCCGGAAATTCCTGCCCTTCATGGTCGCCGCGCCTCTGGTCGGGATACTGCCGTGGATGCTCGACGGTATCTTCATCGGCGCGACGCGGACGCGGGACATGCGCAACATGATGCTGGTCTCGGCAGCGACCTACTTTGCCGTGGCGCTGCCCCTTATGGGGGCGTTCGGCAATCAGGGCCTTTGGGCCGCGCTCTTGATCAGCTTTGCCATGCGGGGACTGACGCTGGGCCTGCGCTATCCGGCGCTGGAGCGGTCGGTGGAAGGGTAGGGGCGCTGCCCCTCTGCCCTGCGGGCATTCACCCCGGAGTATTTGGGCGCCAAAAGAAGGCCAGAGGATTTCGAGGACGGCTTCCGGCGGGCGACCAAGCGCGGCGCGGATGTCGCCTCTGGCGGGCGGGTCTTGCGGGTAGAGGCGGATCTCGGGGGGGACCCCGCGTTCCTGGAGCAGCGTGACGGTCTGGCGCGATGTGGTGCAGCGCGGGTTGTGCCTGGGGATCAGGTCCAGGTTTCTCTTGCTTGGCCGACAGCCTCCGCGACATTGGCATAGCCGTCTCGGGCGAGGAGCCGGTCGAGGCCGCGGGTGATCTCGTCCGCGAGGCTGATGCCGCCGTAGACAAGGGCGGTGTAGAGCTGCACGGCCGAGGCGCCCGCGCGTATCTTGGCATAGGCCTCGTCCGCCGAGGAGATACCACCGACGCCGATCAGGGGCAGGTCGGTCAGACCCGCGAGGCGCGCGAGGACGCGGGTGGATCTTTCAAAGAGCGGCGCGCCGGAAAGGCCGCCTTTTTCATCGCGCTGCGGGCTCTTGAGCCCTTCGCGCGCGAGGGTCGTGTTGGTGGCGACGATGGCCGAGAGGCCGCCGTTGGTTGCGACTTCGGCGATATCGGCCAGCTCGGCGTCGTTCAGGTCGGGGGCGATCTTGAGGAAGATCGGAAGGGGGCGCGCGAGGGCGGAGTTGGCCTCCATCACGCCCTCAAGCAGAGCAGCAAGGGCAGCCTTGCCCTGAAGATCGCGCAGGGCCTCGGTATTGGGGGAGGAAACATTGACGGTCGCGAAATCGAGGTGCGGGCCGCAGGTGGCAAGCACCTTGGCGAAATCCTTCGAGCGGTCGTCGCTGTCCTTGTTGGCGCCGAGGTTGAGGCCGAGGATGCCGCCCACGGGCCTGCGAGCGAGGCGGGCGGCAATGGCCTCCATGCCGTCGTTGTTGAAGCCGAAACGATTGATGGCGGCGCGGTCTTCGGCGAGGCGGAAGAGGCGTGGCCGCGGGTTGCCGGGCTGGGGGCGAGGGGTCGCCGCGCCGACCTCCACAAAGCCGAAGCCGCAGCGGGCGAGGGGGGCAAGGGCGGTTGCGTTCTTGTCGAACCCGGCGGCAAGGCCAACCGGGTTGGGAATGGCAAGGCCCGCGACCGTGGTGGCAAGGCGCGGGGTGGTGAGGGGGCCGGATTTCGGCCCGAGGCCCATTTGCAGCGCCTTCAGCGCAAGGCCATGCGCCGCTTCGGGGTCCATCCGGCGCAGGGCGATCATGCCAAGCTGTTCGAGGGCCGAGGTCATGCGAGGACCGGAAACTGGTGAGTGCCGCCGACAAGGGGCAGGGGCGCATCCCAAAGGACATCGCTCAGGCGCAGCTCGCGATAGAGATGGGGGAAAAGCTGGCCGCCGCGAGAGGGCTCCCAACGGAGGTCGGGTGCGAGGGTCTCAGCATCGAGGGCGAGGAGGACAAGGTCGTCATCGCCGGCAAAATGCTTGGCGGCGGTCTCGGCGGCCTGGGCGGCGGTCGAGAAATGGACATAGCCGTCGATCACGTCGATCGGTGCGCCGGCGGTTGCCCCTTTGGCCTTGAGGTCGGCCCATTCGGGGCCACGGAATATCTTGTAGATCAGCATGGCGCCCTCATGCCCTTTGGCCCGCCTGCGGTCAATGGCGGGCCGTCATGAGGCTGTTTCATTTGCAGGGCTACCTGCGAGAGGAATCTTTGACTCGGTGGTCAAATCGCGCAAACATCCGGCCACCAATCTCTGGGAGGAATTTCTATGAAACTGTTTCAAAAGACCTTTGCCGCAACCCTGCTTGGCGCGACGGCACTTGGTGCTACCGTTGCCCTGCCGGCAGCGGCCGATTCCGTGATGATCACTATTCTCGGCGTCGGTGACATCTATGAATTTGACGAGGGATTTGCCCCGATCAATGCCATCGCCAAGGCCGAGCGGGCCGCCAACCCGAACACGATCTATGTGATGGACGGTGATATGCTCTCGCCGTCGCTCTTGTCCGGCTTTGACGGCGGCCAGAATACCATCGATCTGACCAACCTGGTGCCTTTCGATCTTGCTGTGCCCGGTAACCACGAGTTTGACGCAGGCACCGCCAACTTCCTCGAGAAGATGGCCGCCTCGAACTATCCCTGGGCCGCGATCAACATCACCAATGAAGATGGCTCGCCTGTCGCCGGCCTTGGCGGCGTGATGCATATGGAAGTGGGCGGCATCAAGGTCGCGCTCATTCCGGTGGCGCAAGATACCACTCCCGAAGTGGCAAGCCCCGATGGTCTTGTGTTCCTGCCGACCGTCGATACCGGCATTGCCGCGGCCAGACAGGCGCGGGCTGATGGCGCCGAGTTGGTGGTCGGCGTCGTCCAGACCAACATGGCCAACGACCGCGCTCTGATCGCAAGCCACGCCTTCGATGTGATCATGTCGGGCGACGATCACCAGTATGCGACCTCCTACGACGGCATCACCGCCTATGTTGAGACCTCGATGGACGGCCGTTACCTCTCGCCGCTGGACCTGCATATCGAGATCACCAACAAGGACGACGGCACGCGGTCGATCAAGTGGACCCCGAACTTCCGCTTCATCAATACCGCAAGCGTCGACCCGGATCCCGAAACCCAGGCGATGGTCGACAAGCTTGCGGCGGACCTTGACGCCAGCCTCAACGTCGAGATCGGCGCCACGGCCGGCGCGCTTGACAGCCGCCGCAACGTCGTCCGCGGCGAGGAATCGGCCATGGGCAACCTGATCGCCGACGCGATGCGCGATGCGACAGGGGCGGATGTGACGATCACCAACGGTGGCGGTATCCGCGCCGACCGGACCTATGATCCCGGCACAGTGCTTACCCGCCGCGATGTCCTGAGCGAACTGCCCTTCGGCAACGTCACGGTTATGACGGAGATTCCGGGCAGCCAGATCCTTGCTGCGCTCGAGAACGGTGTGAGCCAGGTCGAGAACGGCGCGGGCCGCTTCCCGCAGGTGTCGGGCCTGAGCTTCGTCTATGATCCCTCGGCTCCGGCTGGCTCGCGGATCACCGAAGTGATGGTCGGTGGCGCAGCGCTTGACGCTGACAAGGTCTATCGTGTTGCGACCAACGACTACATGCTTGGCGGCGGCGATGGCTATGGCGCGCTGGGCGGCGGCCGTGTTGTCGTCGACAAGGGCAACGGCAGCCTGATGGCCAATGACGTGATGAACTACATCATCGCCAATGGCGGCACCTCGATCGCGGTTGAGGGACGGATCAAGACCGTCGGTCAATAGGTCCGAACCTTCCACAAAAAGGCCCCGCGGAGCGATCCGCGGGGCTTAGTTCTGGGAGAGGTAAATTACTGCCGCGCGGTCGCGGGATCGATCATGCCAGTGACTTCGGTGATGACCGTGGCCGGAAATCCGCTCAGTTCGGCGTGCTTGTGGATTGCGTCTTCGTCTTCGGCGAGGTAGATGCAAAAGGTCTTGTCCGCGGTGACGTAGGAATGGATCCACTGGACCTTGGGGGCGAGTTCAGCCAAAGCCCCGTTCGATGTGCGGGCTGCACCGCCAAGCTCAGGGCTGCTCAGCCCGCCGATACCCGGAACGGCGCGCTCGATCACGAATTTTCTCATAGTTGTCTCCAGTTCCAATGTTAGGGTTTGCGAGACAAGGCGCCTTGATGGAATGAGCTTGCACCACACAGACGCCACCCGCACGTCAAGAAAATTGTTGGCATCGAAAGAAAATCTTTAGTGACGATCCTGGAAGCCCCCAGCAAGGAATTTGCCTGAGATGTGCGGGCGCATGGCGATCACCTTGCCGCATGACGCGATGGCGCAGCTCTTCGCGGCGAGGCCCGACAATGATCTGCCGCGGGGGCCGAACTATAACGTTTGCCCGACGATGCCGATTGCCGTGGCCACGTCGGACGAGGGCCACAGGCGGCTGAGAGCCATGCGCTGGGGGTTCATTCCGCGCCGGTACAAGTCGCCGACCGACGGGCCGCTGCTGATCAACGCCCGTTCGGAAACCATCGCCGAAAAGCCTGCTTTCCGCGAGGCCTGCCGCGAAAGACGCTGTCTGATCGCGGCGGACGGTTTCTATGAATGGAAACGCAAGGCGGGCCAGCAACCGCTGCCGTGGTTTGTGACCCGCGCGGACGGGGCTCCGCTGGTGATGGCCGGTGTCTGGCAGGGCTGGCAAGGGCCGGAGGGCAGGGTGTTCGACAGTTGCGCCATCGTCACCTGTGCGGCCAACGATCTGATCGCGTCGGTCCACGATCGCCTGCCGGTCATACTCGAGCCGAAGGATTGGCCGCTCTGGCTCGGGGAAGCGGGCCGCGGAGCGGCGGTCCTCATGCGGCCGGCGGACGAGGGAATCCTCACGATGCACCGCGTCGGGACAGAGGTGAATTCCAACCGCGCGGCGGGCCCGGCACTGATCGAGCCGCTTGCGCAGGGGTCGGAGCAGACCGGCCAAGGCGCCTAGGAAGGCCCCCGCGCGCGGCCGGCCCGACCTGTTTTTCTAGGTGGGAGAGGGTTTCAATGATAGTCTGACCCAAGGCCATCCGAGACCGTCAGGAGGGATCATGGCACTGGAAGAGTTTTTCAACCGGTCAAACATCCTCGACCTTAGCTTCTTCAATTTTCGCAACGCAATCACGGCGTGCTATTTTGCCGATCACGATCTCCGCGTTCTGAGGACCAACGACAACTTCGGAAAATTCTTTCCCCGCCTGGGCAACATCGCCAACGCGTCGTTCCACAATGTGCTCGAGCAGCTTGGCGTCGAGGCGGAACATATCGACAGTTTCGTCACCCAGCTTGAAGCCGACGGCCATGTCTTCATCCCCAAGATCCCGATCCGGGTCGACGGGATGGACAAGGTCTTTTCGCTCATGTCCACCAAGACGCACGACGCGGCCTTCAGCTATCTCAACGGCGTGCAGGTGGCATGCCCCCGTCGGGTGGGATCTTAGAAAGGAGCGCGAAAAGCTGCTTGAAGACAAGCTGCGCGACCGAGAGCTGATCGAAGTCAAGACCAAGCAGCTTGAACGCCTGGCGAACCGGCTTGCCAAATACCTTTCGCCGCAGATCTATGACACGATCTTTGCGGGCAAGAGCGAAACCCGCGATCCGCTGGCCCGCAAGAACCTCACCATCTTCTTCTCCGATATCGAAGGCTTCACCGATATCAGTGACAGCATGGAGCCGGAGCGGCTCTCGTTTTTCATGAATACCTATCTCAGCGAGATGTCGAATATCGCGCTTCAATACGGCGGCACGATCGACAAGTTCATCGGCGACGCGATCCTCGTCTTCTTCGGTGATCCCGAAACGGAAGGAGACCGCAACGATGCCCTGAGATGCGCCCGGATGGCGGTCAGGATGCGCGAGCGGGTCAAGGAACTGGAATCGGTCTGGCACGAGAACGGGATTTCCAAACCCTTGAAGGTCAGGATGGGGATCAACACCGGCTTTTGCACGGTCGGGAATTTCGGTTCGGACCACCGCCTCGAATACACGGTGCTGGGCGGGCCGGTGAACCTTGCCTCGCGGCTCCAGACCGCCGCCGAGGCCGACACGATCCTGATGAGCGAGGCCACCCATGTCTTGATCGAGGATCTGGCCGATTGAGTCAGGATGCCCGATCTGACCGTCAAGGGTTTTACCCGCCCTGTGGCGACCTTCCGGCTCAACGCCGTCAAGCACGACGACCAGGCCGCCATTCAACGCATGACGCGCGTCGGACGCAACGTTGCAGTAGACATCCCCGATGCCCGCCATATCCGCGAGGCAATCGAGGAATTGCGCAGCATCCAGGTCGAATTGGAGAAGCAATTGCCGACCGGCCAGGGGCTTGGTCGCGAATGATCCCGACACCGATCGGTTTCCGGCGTATTGACCTTTTGCCCACCATATCCTAGTGACCAGTTGCCTTTGCGGGCGTTGTGTAATGGTAAGACCTTAGCCTTCCAAGCTAATGACGCGGGTTCGATTCCCGCCGCCCGCTCCAGGCCTTCCGGTTGAGTTCATGATTCGAGGCCCGGCGGGTTGTGCTGGTCGGGCGCGATCTCTATGTCGGCTCTGCAACGAAAGATCGAGGAACATGGCAGACGCTTCCGTGATTGCCGAACAGGACCGGCCCAAGTCGCGCCATGTGGGCGCGTTGAGCGGCCTCTGGCCCTTCTTGCGGCCCTATGGCCTGATGATGACCCTGGCCGGGATCGCGCTTGTGGTGACGGCGATGATCTCGCTGGTCCTGCCGCTCGCCGTGCGCCGAGTGGTCGACAATTTCGAGATCGGCGCAGGTGCGCTGCTTGATCAGTATTTCGCCATGGCGTTGCTGATGGCGGGCCTGCTCGCGATCGGGACGGCCGTCCGCTACTATCTCGTGACCCGACTCGGCGAGCGCGTAGTGGCCGATATCCGCAAGGCCGTTTTCGAGCGGATGATCAACATGAGCCCGGCCTTCTTTGAAAAGATCATGACCGGCGAGGTCTTGAGCCGGATCACTACCGACACGACGCTGATCCTTTCGGTGATCGGCTCGTCGATCTCTGTGGCGCTGCGCAACGTTCTGATCCTCTTCGGCGGCATGATCTTGATGTTCTTCACGTCGGCCAAGCTGACCGGCATGGCGCTCTTGATCGTGCCGGCGGTGATCGTGCCGATCGTGTTCCTGGGCCGCCGCCTGCGCGCCCTGAGCCGCGAGAATCAGGACTGGATCGCTGCTTCTTCGGGCAATGCCTCCGAGGCGCTTCTCTCGGCGCAGGCGGTTCAGGCCTTTACGCAAGAGCATCACGCGACTGTCCGGTTCGACGATGTGACCGAGCGCAGCTTTGTCGCCGCGCTCAACCGGATCGTCACCCGTGCGGTGATGACCGCGATCATCATTTTCATGATCTTCGGCGGCATCGCGGTGGTCCTGTGGATCGGGGCATGGGATGTGCGTTCGGGCACCACAAGCGTGGGCGAGCTGGTCCAGTTCGTCATCTATTCGGTGATGGTCGCGGGTTCGACCGCCGCTCTGAGCGAAATCTGGGGCGAGGTGCAGCGGGCCGCAGGCGCCACCGAGCGCCTGATCGAGCTGTTGAATACCATCGACACCGTGGATGATCCGGCCGTGCCGAAAGCTCTTCCCGATATGCGGACAGGCCGGATTGAGTTTGACAACGTCACATTCCACTATCCCTCGCGCCCGAATACGGCGGCACTTGAAGGTGTGACCCTGACTGTCGAGCCGGGCGAGACCGTGGCGCTTGTCGGCCCTTCGGGCGCAGGCAAATCGACGATCATGCAGCTGCTCCTTCGGTTCTTCGATCCGCAAAGTGGCGCGATCCGGCTGGGTGGCGTCGATCTGCGCGACCTCAAGCGTTCCGATTTCCGCCAGATGATCGCTCTGGTGCCGCAAGATTCGGTGATCTTCGCCGACACCGCCCGCGAAAACATCCGCTTCGGCAGGCTTGACGCCTCGGATGCCGAGGTTGAAGACGCGGCCCGCGCCGCCGCAGCGCACGATTTCCTCACAGCGCTGCCTGATGGATATGAAAGCCCCGTCGGCGAGCGTGGTGTCCTGTTGTCGGGCGGCCAGAAGCAGCGCATCGCCATTGCCCGTGCGATTCTTCGCAATGCCCCGATCCTGCTTCTTGACGAAGCCACGAGCGCACTTGATGCCGAAAGCGAGCGGCTGGTGCAGGATGCGGTCGACAAGCTGGCCGAGGATCGCACCACGCTGATCATCGCGCACCGCCTTGCCACCGTGAAAAAGGCCGACCGGATCGTGGTTTTCGATGAAGGCCGGATCGTTGCCGAAGGCACACACGACGATCTGGTCTCTGCGGGGGGGCTCTATGCCCGTCTGGCCAAGCTTCAATTCACGGAAGGCATGGCCGCCGAATAAGTGTCGTGCGGTAAACCTTGAACCGTGCCGCAGATCATTTATCTTCACGGAAACGCCGCGCAGACGGCATCCAGGGAGACGACCATGACATTTGCCAGCATCGCCGATATTAAGGCCATTGAAAAGGAAGGCCCTTGGGCCGAGCGCGGACTTCCCGAGACGACCTTCGGGTTCCTCTCACAGACGGCCCGCAAGTTCTCGGACCGGCCGGCTGTCAGCTTTCAGATCCTGTCTGATCCGGCCTCGAAGAACGAGACCCTCTATTGGGGCGAGCTTTTCGAAAAGACCTGTCAGACCGCGAATATGCTGCGCAGCCTCGGCATCGGCGAGTACGACGTTGTCGCCTATCTCTTGCCCAACAGCAACGAGACCGTCCTGACCTATCTCGGCGGCCAGATCGCCGGTGTCGTCAGCCCGATTAATCCGCTTCTCGAGCCCGAGCAAATCGCGGCGCTTCTGCGCGAGACCGGCGCCAAGGTCCTGGTCACGCTCAAGGCATTCCCCAAGACCGATGTCGCACAGAAGGCGGCCGAGGCCGTACGCCTTGCGCCCAACGTGCAGACCGTTCTCGAGGTCGATCTCGTGCGGTATCTGGGCGGAGCCAAGCGCCTGATCGTGCCGCTGATCCGCCCCAAGGTCGCGGTCAGGCACAGCGCCAAGGTTCTCGATTTCAACCGCGAGATAGCCAAACAGCCGGGGCATCTGACGTTCGAGGATTCGAAAGGCGATAGGGTCGGGGCGCTGTTTCATACAGGCGGCACGACCGGTATGCCCAAGCTCGCACAGCTGCGTTACAGCGGGATCATCTACAACGGCTGGCTCGGCGACAGGCTGCTCTTCAACGAGAATGACTGTCTGATGTGTCCGCTGCCGATGTTCCACGTTTTCGCGGCGATCGTTCTGATGGGGGCATCGCTTGCTTCGGGCGCGCATCTCGTCTTTCCGACGCCGGCAGGGTATCGCGGCGAGGGGGTCTTCGACAATTTCTGGAAACTGGTCGAACGTTACAAATGCACCTTCATGGTGACGGTTCCGACGGCCATGTCCGCCCTCATGCAACGGCCGGTGAATGCCGATATCTCGTCGCTGCGGCTGGCGTTTTGTGGCTCTGCCCCGCTGCCAGTAGAGTTGTTCAAACGGTTCGAAAAGGCGACCGGCGTCACGATCTGCGAAGGCTATGGCCTGACCGAGGCGACCTGCCTTGTCTCGATCAACCCGCCCGACGGAGAAAAGAAGATCGGCTCGATCGGCGTGCGGTTCCCCTATTGCGACGTCAAGATCATGGATCTGGTCACCGGCAAGGAGTCCAAGACGGGCGAGCAGGGCGAGATCTGCGTGTCCAACCCCGGCGTGTCCATGGGGGATACCTATACCGACAAGAGCAAGAACAAGGATCTCTACTATCCCGGAAATGCCTCCAAGACCCAGTATCTCCGCACCGGCGATCTGGGCCGGATCGATGCTGACGGCTATCTGTGGATCACCGGTCGCGCCAAGGACATCATCATCCGCGGCGGCCACAACATTGATCCCTCCGAGATCGAAGAAGTTCTCGCCGGTCACCCGCAGGTGGCCTTTGCTGGCGCGATTGGGCAGCCCGACGCCCACGCCGGCGAGGTGCCGATCGCTCATGTGGAGCTGATCGCCGGGGCGACCGTGACGGTCGAAGAGCTTCTTGCCTATGCGCAAGAGCACATCAAAGAGCGCGCGGCACATCCCAAGCATATCGAGATCATGACCGAGCTGCCGAAAACTGCGGTGGGCAAGATCTTCAAGCCCGACCTGCGGAAAATGGCGATCAAGCGGATCTACAACCACGCCCTGCACAGCGGCGGCGTCGCGGCTTCGGTCGCCGATGTGGTCGAAGACAAGAAACGCGGCCTTGTCGCGCGGCTTGAGCGGACAGGGACGGCGAGCGACGAGGATGTAATGAAGGTGCTCGGTTCCTATACCCATCCGTGGGTCTGGAAGGGCGAGGCGGAGTGATCATTGGGGAGAGGGGCTCTTGGGGCGATTACCATCATACGACTGAGTCTCTCAGATTGTCGAAGGAGTCGCTTTGGCGATAGGAACTCTCTGACGCGATCTTGAAATAGAAGTCGCTGATCTGGGGTAATGTATTATTTAGGGCGTTTGCGACAGTTGGTTTCACGTTATTCAATGTTGGGTCGAAGTTCGCCGGCAGGGTATGCAGTAGTCGCAAAACCGGCTCGATTACCGCAAATAGCGACCAGACTTCTTGCGATCGCTGTCATCCTCCTATCATCAAGCACGAATATGGCTAGAGCCGAGACGATGTATTTCAGTCTTGTCGGCTTTGGTCGCTCAATAGGCTTTATTAACCTAGCTGTTGGCCAGGCAATCTCCTTGCAGCTTGAAATCAATGGCACACCGTTTGACCAGATTAACGGGACATTTTGGGCGGAGCGACATGAAGAAGTCTATTACGCTGAAAGACGGGCATTGGATGGTAACTACCGCTCGGTCTCAATCAGGTTCTCCGATGATATTGTCCAAGAAGTGTCGATTGAGCCCATAGAAGATCGTACAGATTACTCAGTGCCGAAAGAGGTGGCCGGGCCGGTCTTGTCGCCTATTGAAGTGCTTTTGCTCTTCACAAGGCTTGAGAGCTGCGGCAACAAATTCACCCTCTACGACGGCCGTCGTATGGTAGATATTTCACTAGAGAAGATCCAAAACAATGGCTCTTCGGAGCGTGTCTGCATGGGGTCATACGACATTCGCCGGGGTCCGGGGCATGCTCCTTTCCCGTTTATTCGCAGCATTCCAGTCACGCTTCATTTCCCCATCAACAGCGACCTGGCATCTCGCCTCGATTTGAAATTGCTCGGGATCGGTGTATCGGCGATACGCAACTAGGGCACTGTTCTATATTGTTTGGCCGGAGAGTTTATCTCCTAGGGGCGTTTCCCAGTGAACTCTCTGTAATGTGGGTGTGAGACAATTCGGAAAGTGATATCCGCTACATCGTTCTCGTTGATACGTCATGATCTCAGTTCTCCATTAGAGCTCCCAATTCTGGGAGAATCATTCCGGACCCAGTTAGACCGGCTTCTTTCTTTGAAATGTGCAATTCTCTCGAGAGGAGGCCCCTCCAAAACCTAGTTAAAGAGGGAAAGGATTTGGGTGATGAGCCCAAGGCCCGTGAGCCCGCTGTTAAGGCCTTGATTTATCTTTCCTACGGTCTGGTCGAATTCTTTGCTCGATTGATCCGAAACGAAGACGATGTCGTCTGGTCGCATTTGAAAATCGCTCGCAAGTGCCAAACGCATGGGATTGCTCAAATCCAGAAAATAGGCGTCGAACGACAACGGCACACTTGCGTCTTCGCGCAGCACAAAGACCTGCTTTAGGTCAGCATCCTGTTCCGAAAATGCACCAGAACCGTAGACTGCGTCTGTGAGACTCGTACGAGCAAGTTGCTTTATTTCCAATATCCTAGGCGACGTGCCCGCGCCTGCGAGATAGATCCGGTCTAGTTGGTAGGAAACCTGCTCCAGTGCAATCCGATCTCGATCCTTGAGATAGTAGTCCACCTGCAACCCATTTTTGAGGATCTCACTGGCTCTCATGCGATAGACCGAAGACCCGCGGTAGACCGAAACCACAAATTCAGTATCGCTTGAGACCTGGACCTTCATCGCGGCAAGAGCGTCAGACAGTGTGAGCCCTTCCTGGCGAATGGGCAGAGACATCCAACCGCCGCTGGTTGATCCAATCGTGACGCTCTGCGAATTGTATTCCACGACATCAAGTGCAAACTCTGGCACCACCGTTATGGGAAGCACTTCGATCACGTCTCCCGGATGCAGATAGATCGGTCCACCGGCAGTACCATTGCGGAGCTCACTTAGAAGAATTTCGTATGTCTTGCCGCTCCGTTCCAGACGGATCCCGTAGTCATAATCATCATCGTACCTCAACCCATTGAGGGTGGCGAGTTCCGAAAGAGTAACGAGGTTTTCAATAATCGGTAGTGTTGTGCCGTGCCAAAGATAACCTGAACCGGATTTGAGTTGTTCTCGACGACAGCAAGTTCAATATCCGGGCTGAGACCGGATCTAGCTAGAGAGACGGAGACGGCTTTCAGAGCCTCCTCGGTGCTCAAGCCTTCCATTTGGACTTCTCCGGCTCCAATGAGATAGATACTGCCGCTAGAAGAGACAACAAATTGCCTCGTCGTGAGCGCATCACGGACGACGCCGGTGTCAGTCATTTCAAGTTGCATTGCCGTAAGAATCAGTCGGTCCCCGGCTCCAATGCGATACGAGGGTCGGACATTGGCGGGCGGCAAGGCTCTCTGCGATCTCTGAGCGAAGCTCTCGATATCGCTGGCCAGACTGCCGGAAATCATCGAGCGAAGCTCAGCCAAAGATCGGCCATCCGCTTCGAAGCGACCGATTTCGCCGACAAAGACCGTCCCATCGCTCAAGACCGGCAGGGCAAAAGTTTTTGTTGCTCGGTTTTGATTGATGGACCAGAGGCCTGCGATGCACTAACAATCAAACCGGACCACCCGACGGGGGCATGCCACCGTCACCCTCGAAAGACATCGGATGAACTTTCTACCTTCCCATATTGCGACCACCGCTTTTTTGGCCCTGTTCGGACCGCTCGCGGCGCAGGGCGACCCAATTCGCTTGCATGGGATTGAGACGGCGTATCTCCTGCCGGAGAGAACCTTCGAATTTCGCCTCGGATCCCATCAGGCCAACCCGCCAGGCCAAAAGGTTGGAACCGGCCTTCAAGTCTATGAAGGCGGAGCAAGTTATCGAGGCGGCGACTGGCAGTTTGGCGTTAGATTTTCAAGCTATGACGACATGCCGGCGGGGCCCATAGACGGCGGAGCCTTTGGTCACCTCTCCCTGATAGGTCTTGGTCTGGATGTGAAACGGCAACTTCTGAGCACCGACAATCTAGCTTGGGCGATTGCCGCATCCATCGAGGGCTTGTCCTTCGGGTCTCGCCTGCCGTACGACGACAGCACCGATCATCTCTCGGGCTCGATACACGCACCGATAACATTCCGCTTGTCCCCAAGCCTTCAGGCGCACCTCGATCCTTCCATCGTCAAGCTGCCGAACCAACTCAAGGGGGGGGACGGCTTTGGGACCAATGCTTTTCTTGGCACGGCCCTGTCCTGGCAGGCAGCGTCGAGGGTAATGGCCTACGCCGAAGTGGAAGCCCCACTGTTTGGCAGAGGCAACACGTTCGATACAAACGGCGACATGGCCAAGGCGTTGGCCTGGAGCCTTGGAGCGAGGATCCGGATTGCGCCAGCAGCCGATTTGGATCTTTATGTCTCGAACCGTGTCGCCGGCACTCCCGCCTCGTCCGGCCTGGTCTTGCCGCCGATGGGAGAGGTCCCCATGTTTGGGGCTCAAATCCTCTATCAGCCGGGTCGTCGTGACAGCAGTTTCAAAAGTGCGCCACTCGAGGCGGCGCGGCCATTCGATGGGTTTCTAGTAAGGAGCGGAGCGGTTCTTTTTCCCGGCAGTCTCAGCCTTGAGAGTGGCTACGGCTCTAGCGGTTCGCGACTGCAGTCTATCACAGTCAGCATGGATGAAGGCTTGGAATTCGATGGCCTGCTTGAACGCCAGTTAAATGCGGCCAGCGATTACGACACCCCACCCGGAACTGACCCGCTCTTTATGTTAGGCGGTCGGTTGCAGGTTCTTTATCCGTCGCTAAGAGCGCCGGTTTGGGGGTCCGCCGGTATACTCGCCGGAAGAACGCTGGACTTCGAAACCAAGCCTTGGGATCCGGGCAGGCCCACTGTGGGCTTCATCTATGGTGATGTCTCTGTCAGCAGGCAGATTGAGAAAACCCTAACCTTAACGATGCAGGCACGAGCCACGGCTTGGAGGCAAGAATTTATGGCGGGCTTTGGTGGGGGGGTCGTCTATCGTCTCACGGATTCTTTAGATGCAGTCGCCGAAGCGAGCGTAAACCAAATTGGCCCTCTGGTTTGGGCGTCGGGGCTGCGTTGGCAAGTTTCTGATCGCACCTCTGCGTCGATTTTCGGGACGAATGCGATTGGTGACCATGGACATGGTTCGATGATGGCTTCGGATAGGCCTCAGCTACAACTCAAAATTGTAAAGAGCTTCAATTTACCAAAGATATTCCAGATAAATAATTGATAAAGAAGAATTTCTTATATGATCCGGGAGTTCCGACCTCAGGCGCGGTAGCGGCAGATTTGGGCTAGTAGTCCAAAGCCATGTCAATTACGATAGTCACATGTGAACGCTAAAATCGTTGGTGTAATTGGCCCAAATTTTCTACCTATATACCAGTTTGCTTCCTACAGCGCTTTTGAGTTTTTTCGGATCGCTCCTAATTTCCATCTTATTTTCTAAAGCTAGAATACATACCAAGCGATTTGGCGAAGATTTGAGGTCGCCGCAGAGCAGCCACGTCCGATCGGCACAGCGTCTTGGTGGTATTGGAGTTGTTTTTGGGTTGGCTTTGGCACTTCTGATCCTTTCGTGGTCGAAAGAAGAGCGGCAGACATATGAATATTACTTGATTTCTTTAGTGCCAATATTTTTTACTTCAATAGTCGGTGACCTAGGAAGCGAATTGCGACCTTGGTTGCGGCTTTTTGCAATAGCAATGAGTGGCGCGCTGGCCATTTACTTCTTTGACATCCGGCTAGTATCGATCGACCTCAAGCTCATCGATATGGCTTTGGCGGTAGTTTCGATTTCGGTAGTGGCGACGATTTTTGCTGCGACGGGTGTGACTAATAGTTTTAACATCATTGATGGATTAAACGGCTTGGCGGGCGGTTTTTCACTTTTGTGTAGTTTCGCTCTAGCCATCGTTTGCGTGAAGATCGAACTTTATGGGGGTGCAGCCGCCTTGATTGTCTTGGCTTCTGCAATATTTGGGTTTCTTTTAGTTAACTACCCATCTGGTCGGCTTTTTCTAGGAGATACCGGCGCTTACGTACTGGGGCACACGCTCGTTTGGATTGCCATTGGGATCAACTTCAGAGCGCCAGAAATTAGCTCATTTGCTATTTTATTGGTGTTCTTCTGGCCAGTAGCGGAAACCGTATTCTCGATTTATCGGCGGCTTCGTCGAGCCAAAAAAGTCTCCCACCCCGATCACCTACATTTCCATCAACTCGTCATGCGCAGCATTGAAATCCAGTATCTAGGTCGCAGCCGTCGCAACCTTTCCAATCCACTTGCGACACTGGTTGTACTAGCTTTTGCGGCAGCACCCATAGGGGCGGGCGTGTTGTTCCTCAAAAACGACTTCTCTGCGAAAATCGCAGTCATAATCTTCAGTATATTATTTGTGTCCGGCTACAACGGACTGCTCATTTTTAATAAGCGACACCGTCGCAGGTCAAGTACTCTGAAAATCAGCTAGAATTTCCGAGAATGTTTCGGGTTGGCCATTTCTGGGTAAACGTTACCCCGGTATTTCCCCGGTCAAAGTTTTCTTATGTATTGGAAAAGTTCGTAATGAACTTTCCGAACTTGGATAAAGTGTCAGATCTCGAGAGCCACTAACCGTACTGGCATTGAGCGCGGCCTAGTAGACTTGGAAGTACAAGAGGCCAACATCGCTTGGGGCGCGACACTAAACCACGATAAGTTACCTCATGATTTGTAACTGCGCCTGGTTGAGCTCAACTTGGGTCTTTTGACTTAGGATATCCAGCAAGACCCAGACCCGCTCTTCGCCCGAAATGCGCTCTACGGTGGCGACAAAATGCGAGAAGGGCCCCGATAGGACTTCCACTATCGCGCCGGGCGCAAGATTGGGCGATGGCATTAGGACGCCTCCACCGTCGCAGCGCTGGATAAGTTCTGAGATCAGGTCCCTTGGAACTGGCTTCGGCGCCTTCTCCATGATCACCAACTTCGAGACGCCCAGAGTGGAATTTATCTGACGCCAAGGAGCCGAGTCTTCGGAGATAGCGACAAACATGTAACCTGGGAATAGTGGTCGAAGGTCGTTGAAGAAGCGGGTTGCGCGCCGCCGCGTCACCTCCTGAAGAGGCAAGAAGGTTTCAAAACCTTGTCGCTTCAAATTCCGCTCGGCGAGTCGGTGCCCATTGGGTCTGAATTGCAAGAGGAACCAATTTTTCATCTCACTATCCGCTCCGAGACTTTTTGCTCAAAAATGAGCGTATTTCGACTTTTCGGGCAATGTATACTTACTG
>JAURFB010000129.1 GCA_030827165.1 Marivivens sp. | reverse complement strand
TAGGGCGGCATCACGTGGACGAAGCCGGCACCGCCCGGCTCGTAGCCCATCTTGCGCTCGGCCTGACCAGTGGCAGTCATCGATCCCAGCGTGTTGCCGTGATAGCCGCGATAGCGCGATAGGATCTTATAACGATGTTCGCCGGGCTTGCCGTTCTGCAGGTGATATTGCCGCGCGATCTTGATGGCAGTCTCGTTCGCCTCGGACCCGCTGACCGAAAAATACACGTGGCCGTCGAAGCCCAGCATGTCCTGGAGCTTATCGGCGAAGGCCACGGTCGGTTCCGACGACAGCACTGGCGCAAGGTATGACAGCTCTTCCATCTGGTGGGCGGCTACCTCGGCAAGTTCCTTGCGACCATAGCCGACGTTGACGCACCACAGACCGGCCAGCGCGTCGATAAAGGAATTGCCCATGTTGTCGGTCAGCCAGACCCCCTTGCCCTTGACGATCTTGCGCGGCGTGGTGCCCGCCAGAAGGCTGTGCTGGGTGATCGGACGCCAAAGGTGGTCCGGCATCGTCATGTTCGTAATGTTCATCATATCTCTCCTGTCTGGCGGTCAGCCGATGGCCGTCTTGATCCGCATGTCAACCAGTCCCTGGGTGATCGGCGAGCGTGCGCTGAAGGTCTTGACGTCGACAAGACCCGAGATCGTGGCGTTGTTGGCCAGCGAGCGGCGGATGGCAGGCGCGATCTGGCCCGCCTCGTGCACGGTTTCGGCATGGGCGCCCGCGCCGGCAAAGATCGGCGCGTAATCCTGTGTACGCAGGCTGGTCGCCACGACCCGGCCCCACATTGCCTTCTGCTGTTCCTGGATCATGCCCCACTGGCCATTGTTGGCGACCACGATCGTGACCGGCGCTTTGTGGTCCATCGAGGTTTCCAGCGGCGTCAGGCCGGGCGCCAGCCCCAGCGAGCCATCGCCGGTGACCAGCAGCACCTTCGAGTCCGGATAGGCGATCTTGACCCCCGTGGCAAAGGCCGGGCCGGTGCCCATCTGCTCCCACGGGCCGGGGTTGACGATGCGCTTCACCCGCTTGCCTTCGCGGCCCCAGATGCCAAGTGCCACCTCGAACCAGGCGGCGATGTCACCGCCATCGATGACGATGATGTCGTCCTCGCCCACCGCGTTCAGCGCGTCGAGGCACAGGCGCAACGGATGGATCGGCCCCTCGTCGCTGTTCATCGTGGCGTCAAATTGCACGATGCTTTCGTCGCGCGCGGCGCGGATCGAGGCGGTCCAGCCCGCGTCCACGTCCGATTTGACGCCCTGTGCCTTGAGTACATCGAACAGCACGCCCACGTCCGAACAGATGCGCACATCGGCGTTCATCACGTTCGACAGTTGGCGGGCAGTTGGATGGACGGCGACGATAGTCTGGTCGCGACGGAACAGCGGGGCCTCGCCAAAGCCCAGCGGGAAGTCGAGTTGCGCACCCAACAGGATGACCAGATCGGCCTGCGCGCCCAAGAGCCGCGAACAGGGGTTCTGGTGGTAGTCCACGAGACCCATGTTCATCGGATGGCCGGGTTGAATGGATTTCACATGCGTGACCGGCTGGAACAGGGGGATGCCCTGCGCGGCGCAGAAATCCGCCACCGCCTCTTCGCTGTGCGAATACCACACACCAGGGCCCACGATGACCACGGGTTTCTTGGCCTTGGCCAGCAATTCCGTGAATTCGGCCACGTCGGCCGGGTTGGGGGCAGGCTTGTGCACCTTTTGCCGCGCGGGGTCAAAGCGGCGGGCGGTCGGCGCGGGATCGGCGGCGTAGGCGCCCGAAAAGAGGAAGTTTGTCGGAATCGCCAGTTGTACGGGCCCGGTGGGCGCGTTGGTCGCGATGTCCCATGCCTTGTCAAAGAACCAGCCGATGCGCTCGCCCTCGTTGACCTCGACGGCATAGCGGGTCATCGAACGCACCACATCAGCTTGCGGCATTTCCTTGAAACCCGCGTTGTCGAAATGGTGCGTATTGGCCGAGGCCGAGATGAACAGCACCGGG
>JAURFB010000022.1 GCA_030827165.1 Marivivens sp. | reverse complement strand
TTGTCGTTCTGCCACATGGTGGTGTAGCCCGACTCGTCGAGGATCATCTCGGCCATTTCGACATGGGTGTCGGCCTCGGCCAGAAGCTGGGCGTGCCAGCGGTCGAGGCTCTGGACGAGGACGCCAAGTTCGGCCAGCGCCTTGCCCTTCAACTCGCGGTGCTCCACGACGATCCGCGCCCCGTTCACAAGGCTCACGCCGTTGGCCCGCGCCGTGCGCTGGATCGTCTGCACCGCCTTGTCGCCAAGGCCGCGCTTGGGGGTGTTGACGATGCGCTCGAAGGCGAGGTCGTCGTCCTGACTGACCGCGAGGCGGAAATAGGCCATCGCGTCGCGGATCTCGAGCCGCTCGTAAAAGCGCGGGCCGCCGATGACGCGATATGGAAGGCCGATGGTGAGGAACCTATCCTCGAAGGCGCGCATCTGGTGGCTGGCGCGGACGAGGATCGCCATATCGTCAAGCGATCTGGGCGCCATGCCGCGCGTGCCGCGCTGCATCGCCTCGACCTCTTCTCCGATCCAGCGCGCCTCTTCCTCGCCATCCCAATGGCCGATGAGGCGGACCTTCTCGCCCTCTTGCGCCTGCGTCCAGAGCGTCTTGCCCAGCCGGCCCGTATTCGCCGCGATCACGCCCGAGGCGGCGGCAAGGATATGCGGGGTCGAGCGGTAATTCTGTTCGAGCCGGATCACCTTGGCGCCGGGAAAATCCTTTTCAAAGCGCAAGATGTTGCCCACCTCGGCCCCGCGCCAGCCATAGATCGACTGGTCATCATCGCCGACGCAGCAGATATTCTTGTGCCCCCCTGCCAGAAGCCGCAGCCAGAGATACTGGGCGACGTTGGTATCCTGATATTCGTCGACAAGGATATAGCGGAACCAGCGCTGGTATTGGGCGAGGAGGTCGGCGTGGGTCTGAAAGATCGTCACGACGTGCAGGAGAAGATCGCCGAAATCGACGGCGTTGAGCTCCAGAAGCCGGCGCTGGTAGGCGGTGTATAGGGCCAGGCCGCGCCCGTCGAAGGCGCTGGCTTCTTTGGTTGGCACGTTTTGGGGGGTCCAGGCGCGGTTCTTCCAGCCGTCGATGATCCCCGCAAGCTGCCGCGCGGGCCAGCGCTTTTCGTCGATATTGGCGGCAAGGATCAGCTGCTTCATCAGGCGCACCTGATCGTCGGTGTCGAGGATGGTGAAATTCGATTTGAGGTCCACAAGCTCGGCATGGCGGCGCAAGAGCTTGACGCCGAGCGCGTGGAACGTGCCGAGCCACGGCATCCCTTCGACCGTCTCCCCCAAGAGCCGCGCCACGCGCTCTTTCATCTCGCGCGCGGCCTTGTTGGTGAAGGTCACGGCGAGGATTTCGTTGGGGCGGGCGCGCGCCGTAGTCAGAAGATGGGCGATGCGGGTGGTCAGCGCTTTGGTCTTGCCCGTCCCTGCCCCGGCCAGCATCAGAACCGGCCCGTCGAGCGCCTCGACCGCCTCCCGCTGCGCGGGGTTGAGATCGTCCAGATAGGGCGCCCCCCGCGCCGCCATCGCCCGCTGGCTGAGGGGAACTTTGGGGGCATCAAGCCGGGGATCGAAGTCGTCGAAGTCACTCATGCGGCGACGATAGCGCGGCCGAACCGCTTGTTAAAGATGTGTTCTGCAATTGTTCTGGACGGTCGCGGTGCTATTTCGCCCGGTAGACGCGAGCGATGCCGTCGATGTAGCGCAGGAAAAGACGCGACAAGGCGAGGATCTCGTCCTCGCTCCAGCCCTCAAAAAGCGCCGACATTTTCGACCATTTATGTTCCCGCATCTGACCTAGAACCGCCCAGGCGGCATCGGTCAGAACAAGGACCGATTTACGTCCGTCGTCCTGCGCGGCCTCGCGCCGGACATAGCCGCGTGCGATGAGGTCGGATGCAATCCGGCTCGCCCGCGAGGGATCAATATCCAATTCCTCGGCCAGAAGGCCCACGGTCACTTGCGTGGCGGTCTCGCGGCCAAAGCCGTTTTGCAGGCGCAGGATCGCGGTCATCGCATAGACGTGCGACAGATCGAGATCGAGGCCCAGCTCCTCGATCAGCTTGCCCAGAACCTCGCCCTTCATCAGCATCCGGTGCCATTGGAACACACCGGAATCGAGATCCAGTAGCGATTGGACAATTTCGGGCGCAAAACCGTCGGTGGCGAGCCGCGCCGCGACCGCCTCATGATAGCATCTGATGGCCTCGTCGGCCTTGCCTTTATCCTGTGCCATGCCGCCTTTGATTACACAGACGCGCGTCGGTCAAGTAGGTGCGTCTCACAAATATGTGTTATTGACATATAAATGCCCCCAGCATAGTCAACCGGCAATTGGCCGCAGGGCCAAGAAACTGGAGTTTCCGATGACCACTGACCAACACGACGATCATCACGGCGAGCGTCCCAAGAACGTGCCGATGATCATCGCCTCGATCGCAATCCTGCTTCTTTTGGCATCCCTCGACCAAACCATCGTCTCGACCGCCCTTCCGACCATCGTGTCCGATCTTGGCGGCCTCGAGCACCTGAGTTGGGTTGTAACGGCCTATATCCTGTCCTCGACCGTCGTCGCGCCGCTCTATGGCAAGATTGGCGATCTCTACGGGCGCCGGAATACGGTGGCCGTCTCGGTCGGCATCTTCTTGCTCGGTTCGGCGCTCTGCGGCATCTCGCAGGACATGACCCAGCTGATCTTGTCGCGCGCCCTGCAGGGCCTTGGCGGCGGCGGCTTGTTCGTGCTGACCCTGTCGGTCATCGGCGACGTGATCCCGCCACAGGACCGCGGCAAGGTCCAAGGCGTCTTCGCAGCCGTTTTTTCGATCTCGTCGGTGGTTGGCCCGCTGTTGGGCGGCTGGTTCGTCGATCAATTCAGCTGGCACTGGATCTTTTTCATCAACATTCCGCTCGGCCTTTTTGCCGCGGCGGCATTCTGGATGAGCTTTCACCCGAAAATGCGCCGCGTTTCGCACAAGATCGACTGGCTCGGCGCCGTGACTCTTTCGGTCTCGTTGGCCTCGCTGACATTGGTGACAACCTTTGGCGGCCGCGATTTCGAATGGCTCTCTGTCGAGATCATCGGCCTTGCCATTGTTGCCGTGGTCTTTGCGATTGCCTTCGTGATCGTGGAGTTGAGAGCGTCCGAGCCGATCGTCCCGCTTGAGCTTTTCAAGCTCAACGTGTTCTGGGTGACCTCGATCATCGGCTTCATCTCGGGCGCGGCCATGTTCGGCACGATCACCTTTCTGCCGCTCTATCTGCAGATATCGAAGGGTGCGACGCCGACCGAGTCGGGCCTGATGCTGATCCCCATGACCTTTGGCATCCTCTTTTCCTCCACCATCGCCGGTCAGACCATGTCGCGGTTCGGCCGATACTATTACCTGCCGATTGCCGGTATGATCTCTTTGATTTTCGGCATGTTCCTGCTGACCAACCTTGAACCCGACACCTCGACGCTGATGTTCAGCCTTTACATCATGACCGTCGGTTTCGGCATGGGCTTCATCTTCCCGGTCGTGACGACCGCGGTGCAGAACGCCGTGCCGAAGAAACAGCTTGGCGCCGCGACGGCCTCGGGCCTGTTATTCCGGCAGGTTGGCGGCTCGCTTGGTGTGGCGGTGTTCGGAGCGCTCTTCACCGCCCGGATGACCGAACAGTTCGCGGGCGCTCCGGGCGGGATGGGCGAAAACATCTCGTCCTTCGGCCCTCAAATGGTTGCCGGGCTGCCCGAACCGGTCCGCGACATGGTCGCCCAAGGGGTCGTGAACGCCCTGCACCCGATCTACTGGATGGCGCTGGCGCTTGCCGCGGTCGGCCTAGGTTTTGCCTTCGTCCTCAAGGAAGTGCCGCTACACAACCGGCACGTTCCCAAGGGCGAATAACCGCCCAGACCCGAAAAAAATAAGGGCGCGTCGGACCCCCGGCGCGCCCTTCGTCATTGTGCTTCTGCGGCATCATGTCGTGTTAGCGTTAACATATATCCCTTTCGGATGGTTTACCCCTAAGACTTTCGGCCATAGAAATGCTGCACCTGCACAATGGGGAGATCGCAGCCGATGGCCGAGTTCAAGAAGATCCTTGTCGCCAACCGTGGGGAAATCGCCATCCGCGTGATGCGGGCCGCGAACGAAATGGGCAAGAAGACGGTTGCCGTCTTCGCCGAGGAAGACAAGCTCGGGCTGCACCGCTTCAAGGCCGACGAAGCCTACCGGATCGGCGAGGGGCTTGGGCCGGTGGCCGCCTATCTGTCGATCCCCGAGATCATCCGCGTCGCCAAGATGGCTGGCGCAGATGCGATCCACCCCGGCTATGGACTTTTGTCGGAAAACCCCGATTTCGTCGACGCCTGCGATGCGGCCGGGATCACCTTCATCGGCCCCAAAGCCAAGACCATGCGCGAACTGGGCGACAAGGCCTCGGCTCGTCGGGTCGCGATCGAGGCGGGCGTTCCCGTCATTCCGGCGACCGAGGTCTTGGGCGACGATATGGAGCGGATCGCCAGTCAGGCGGCCGAAGTGGGCTATCCCTTGATGCTCAAGGCCTCATGGGGCGGTGGCGGCCGCGGGATGCGGCCGATCCTCAATGAAAATGAGCTTGCCGAAAAGGTCCGCGAAGGGCGGCGCGAGGCGGAGGCGGCCTTTGGCAATGGCGAAGGCTATCTGGAAAAGATGATCCAGCGCGCCCGCCACGTCGAGGTTCAGATCCTCGGTGACAAGATGGGCAACATCTATCACCTGTGGGAGCGCGACTGCACCGTGCAACGGCGCAACCAGAAGGTCGTCGAGCGGGCCCCTGCCCCCTATCTCAACCAGGCGCAACGCGACGAGATCTGCGAGCTTGGCAAAAAGATCTGCGCCCACGTGAACTATGAATGCGCCGGCACGGTCGAATTCCTGATGGATATGGACACAGGCCATTTCTACTTCATCGAGGTGAACCCGCGCGTTCAAGTCGAACATACCGTCACCGAGGAAGTGACCGATATCGACATCGTCCGCGCCCAGATCCTGATCGCCGAGGGCAAGAGCCTTGCCGAAGCCACCGGCATCGCCCGTCAGGAGGACGTGAAACTCGACGGCCACGCGCTCCAGTGCCGGGTGACGACCGAAGATCCGCTGAACAACTTCATCCCCGACTACGGGCGTATCCAGATGTATCGCTCGGCCACTGGTCCGGGCATCCGCCTCGACGGCGGCACCGCCTATTCCGGCGCGGTCATCACCCGCTATTACGATTCGCTCCTCACCAAGGTCACGGCCCGCGCACCCACGCCCGAGATGGCCATCGCCCGCATGGACCGCGCCCTGCGCGAATTCCGTATCCGGGGCGTTTCGACCAACATCGCCTTCGTCGAGAACCTGCTCAAGCACCCGACATTCCTGTCGAACAGGTATACGACCAAGTTCATCGACACGACGCCCGAGCTTTTCCACTTCAAGAAGCGCCGCGACCGGGCAACCAAGATCCTGACCTATATCGCCGACATCACGGTCAACGGACACCCCGAGACAGCGGGCCGCGCCCTGCCCCATGCCGATACCAAGACCCCAAAAGCCCCGGTCCTGCCCGGCCTTGGCGCCTTGCCCAACGGCACCCGCGACATTCTTGACGCCGAAGGCCCCGAGGGCATCGTCCGTTACATGCAGGCACAGCCGCGCGTTCTAATCACCGACACGACCATGCGCGACGGGCATCAATCGCTTCTGGCAACGCGGATGCGGTCGATCGACATGATCCGCGTGGCGCCAGCCTATGCCCAGAAGATGGCCGATCTCTTCTCGGTAGAATGCTGGGGCGGGGCGACCTTCGACGTGGCGTATCGCTTCTTGCAGGAATGCCCCTGGCAGCGCCTGCGCGATATCCGCGCGGCCATGCCGAATGTGATGACGCAGATGCTCTTGCGGGCCTCGAACGGCGTTGGCTACACCAACTATCCCGACAACGTGGTGCAGGGTTTTGTCAAACAGGCGGCCGAGACGGGCGTCGATGTGTTCCGCGTCTTCGACAGCCTCAACTGGGTCGAAAACATGCGCGTCGCCATGGATGCTGTGGTCGAGAACCGCAAGGTTTGCGAGGCGGCGATCTGCTACACGGGCGATCTCCTCGATCCGGACCGGTCAAAATACGATCTGAAATACTATGTCGGCATGGCCAAGGAACTTGAGGCCGCAGGCGCGCACGTGCTTGGCCTCAAGGATATGGCAGGCCTCTTGAAACCCGCCGCCGCGACGGCCCTGTTCAAAGCGCTGAAGGAAGAGACCGGCCTGCCGATCCATTTCCACACCCACGACACCTCGGGCGCGGCAATTGCTACGGTGATCGCCGCCGCCGCCGCGGGCGTCGATGTGGTCGATGCGGCGATGGACGCGCTTTCGGGCAATACCTCGCAGCCAACCCTTGGCTCGATCGTCGAGGCCCTGCGCGGGACCGAGCGCGACACCGGCCTTGATATCGGCGCGATCCGCGAGATTTCCAACTATTGGGAAAAGGCCCGCGCCCAATACACCGCCTTTGAAAGCGGCCTTCAGGCCCCTGCCTCGGAGGTCTATCTGCACGAGATGCCCGGCGGGCAGTTCACCAACCTCAAGGCGCAGGCCCGCTCGATGGGCCTTGAAGAGCGCTGGCACGAGGTCGCCCAGACCTATGCCGACGTGAACCGGATGTTCGGCGATATCGTCAAGGTCACGCCCTCGTCAAAGGTCGTGGGCGACATGGCGCTTATGATGGTGAGTCAGGGCCTGACGCCTGCACAGGTCGAGAATCCGACTGTCGAGGTCGCTTTCCCGGATTCGGTGATCGACATGATGAAGGGCAACCTCGGCCAGCCAACGGGCGGCTGGCCGAAGGCGCTGCAAGCCAAGATCCTCAAGGGCGAAGCGCCCCTTACCGACCGCCCCGGCAAGCATCTGCCGCCGGTCGACATCGAGGCGGTTCGCGCCGATCTCGTGAAACAGCTGGAAGGCAAGGCCGTCGATGACGAGGATCTGAACGGCTACCTCATGTATCCCAAGGTCTTCCTCGACTACATGGGGCGCCACCGCGTCTATGGCCCGGTCCGCACCCTGCCGACGCGCACCTTCTTTTACGGCATGGAACCCGGAGAAGAGATCAGCGCCGAGATCGACCCCGGCAAGATCCTTGAAATCCGCTTGCAGGCCGTGAGCGAGATGAACCCGGATGGCGAGGTCAAGGTCTTCTTCGAGCTGAACGGCCAGCCGCGCACCATCCGAGTCATGAACCGCGTCGCCGCCGCCCAATCCGCCGCGCGACCCAAGGCCGAGGCCGGCAACACCGGCCACATCGGCGCACCGATGCCGGGTGTTGTGGCCACGGTCGCGGCGGTTGCGGGCAAGCCGGTGAAGGCGGGCGATCTCTTGCTCACCATCGAGGCGATGAAGATGGAGACCGGCATCCACGCCGACCGCGATGCCGTGGTCAAGGCGGTGCATGTTCAGGCCGGCAGCCAGATCGACGCCAAGGATCTGCTGGTGGAGCTGGAATAGCGGGGCGGAAATTTCGCGGCCGAGGGCGAAATTTCCGCTTGCAGCCCATCGCGGCTTTGCATATCTCACGCCCACCGATCGGGGTGCGGGCGTAGCTCAGGGGTAGAGCATAACCTTGCCAAGGTTAGGGTCGTGAGTTCGAATCTCATCGCCCGCTCCAGATCGAAACTGCTTGGCGCGCGGGCGTAGCTCAGGGGTAGAGCATAACCTTGCCAAGGTTAGGGTCGTGAGTTCGAATCTCATCGCCCGCTCCATGCAGACAAAAAGGCGCCCTCCGGGGCGCCTTTTGTTTTTGTGGATTGCTGGACAACAGGACAATCGTCGTTCTCAATCACTTAAATTAGAAGGAAGTTGATCGAGCCACTTCGGGTAAGTTACTTCGAAATCAAGAAAACTATCCAAATGACTCAATCTTAGCGCGGGAAATCTGACTCCATTCGGGGCCTGCAATCCATTGTAATTTAGGCGATAGAACTCCAAGGCGATACGCTGAAATAGCAGTTCGCAGCGACCCACAATTTCCTGGTCGACAAACCGCTCGGTTCTTACGTCTTCGAACCGCTTTGGAACAGGGTATCGACCCAAATATGGAACTGCATCGGAAAGAAGGTCGAGCAGTTGGAGCTCCTGATCTGAGAAACCCATGCATTTAACTTGTAGCGCTAGCTTGCGCAGATTGTGTCCAAGGAGCTTCCGATCCAAAGCCCCACCGGACAGCAGCATTGGATCTTCCGAAATCAGTGTCCCTTTTATGAGGTTCTCAATTGCAACACCCAAAAGGAGAAAGACAGGTCTCGTGATGACTGGTCGGGCCTCTCGACCTTTCCTTTCGCCATCTAGGTGGACTGTCCAGATCTCCTCGCCACCAGACCTGTCGTAGGTGGATAATGCGAGATCAAGATGCTCTTGAGCATAGCTAAACCAATACTGAGGCGCCGCTAGCTCGATATACTCTCGTTTTTTGTCTGACATGAGATTCCCCAGCGTCAGATGAAGCTACCCGGAAAGACTAGCAACAGCCCCCTCAAAACGCCTTGAACGTCAGCGTCGTCATCGACCGTTCGATCTGCGGCACATCGCCGAGGGCTTCGTTGATGAAATGGCCCACATCGGCGCCGTCGGGGATATAGATCTTCATCAAGAGATCCCATTCGCCGCTGGTGGAATACATCTCGGAATGGATTTCCTTGAGCGAGATGGCGTCGGCCACGGCATAGGTGGTTCCAGGTTTGCAGCGGATCTGGACAAAGACACAGGTCGTCATCGGGGGCCTCTCGGTTGCTCGCCCCAAACTGGCACGGGCCTTCGGCCCCTGCAATCTTGTTTTCCCCCGACGCGCCGCCGCCACATCCCGCCACATTCGGCGCTAGAGGCTTGGCCCGCCCGCATTTGCGGCCTATAGCGGGGGCAAACCACGAAGGAACCGCCCATGCGCACCGCATCCATCACGCGCAAGACCGCCGAGACCGAGATCACCGTCGAGATCAACCTCGACGGCTCGGGCAGCTATGACAATCAGACTGGCGTCGGCTTTTTCGACCATATGCTCGACCAGCTCGCGCGCCATTCGTTGATCGACATGAAGGTCCGCGCCAAGGGCGATCTGCATATCGACGATCACCACACGGTCGAGGATACCGGCATCGCGCTTGGTCAGGCGCTGACCAAGGCGCTTGGCGACAAGCGCGGCATCCGCCGCTATGGCGAGTGCCACCTCGCGATGGACGACGCACAGGTGCGCTGTGCGCTCGATCTGTCGGGCCGG
Organism: Marivivens sp.; assembly: GCA_030827165.1. Lineage (GTDB taxonomy): Bacteria > Pseudomonadota > Alphaproteobacteria > Rhodobacterales > Rhodobacteraceae > RFZI01. The sequence goes on along the minus strand of JAURFB010000022.1, from coordinate 25,501 downwards.
CCCTATCTGATCTGCAATCTCCAACTTCCGACCCCCAAGATCGGCTGTTTCGACACCGAGCTGGTGCGCGAGTTCTTCCAGGCGCTCGCTACCCACGGGCAGATCACGCTGCACATCGACCGGCTGCACGGCTTCAACAGCCACCACATCGCCGAGGCCGCGTTCAAGGCCGTCGCCCGCGCCCTGCGGAGCGCGGTCGACACCGACCCGCGCAAGGCCGATGCCATTCCGTCGACCAAGGGCGCGCTCTGACCCAATGCTGACCGCCCTGATCGACTATGATTCCGGCAACCTGCACTCGGCGCAGAAGGCCTTCGAACGCATGGCCCGCGAGATCGGGCATGGCACCATCGTCGTAACCTCCGAGCCCGACGTCGTGGCGCGGGCTGACCGGATCGTCCTTCCCGGAGATGGCGCTTTCCCCGCCTGCCGCGAGGCGCTTTTTGCCCTTGAAGGGCTGGGCGAAGCCATCATCGAGGCGGTCGAGGGCAAGGGCCGCCCGTTCCTTGGCATTTGCGTCGGGATGCAGATGCTTGCCACGGTGGGCCATGAATACCGCGAAACACCGGGCTTTGGCTGGATCGACAGCGAAATCTCCCGCATCCAGCCGTCTGACCCGTCAATGAAAGTGCCTCATATGGGCTGGAACGATCTGGTGATCGACCACCCCCACCCCGTTCTAGATGGGATCAAGACCGGCGATCACGCCTATTTCGTTCATTCCTACCACATGGCGATGCGCGATCCGGCGGAGCGGCTGGCCCATGTGGATTATGGCGGCGACATCCCCGCCATCGTCGGGCGCGGCAATATCATCGGCACCCAGTTCCACCCCGAAAAAAGCCAGGCGACGGGCCTGAGGCTCATCGCCAACTTTCTGAACTGGAAGCCTTGATGCGAAACGGGCCCCTGCCGCGCAGAGGCCCGAAGCCGGTTATTGCAGCCGCACCCAGGTCTGGCTCGAGCACAAAAGCCCGCCAGCGATACAGCCGCGCATCTTCATCACGTCGCCTTCAATGGTGACCTTGCCGATATAGATCTTGTCGTTCGACGGCCGCCAGACGTTGCCCTTGTATTCGCCGCCGCCCTGCGGGGCCATTTCGATCAACAGCATCTTGCCGATATTGGGCGACTCGTATTCGCCATCGGCATTGAAAGTCCGCTTGATCGTGCCGCAATAGGTCTCGCCGCAGGGCACGACCTCGACAAAGGCGAAGGCGCCGTCGTCCGCCTCGGTCTGCCAGAAGCCTTCGATCGGATCGGCCAAGGCCGCACCGGCCATCATCAGGGTTGCGGCGGCAGCCGCGAGCAATTTCTTCAGCATCTCATCCTCCCATGAGTTTTGCCGCAATCAGAGCCCCAACCGCGATTCCAATCAAGCCTCTCGTTGGGTCAGTCTGCGCGCGTTGCATTTCCCCGCCCGCCATGCATAAGACCCCCCATGACGATCCGAGAGGGCCCCATGATCCTGTATCCCGCCATCGACCTCAAAGACGGCAACGCCGTGCGCCTTGTTCATGGCGAGATGGGCAGCGCGACGGTGTTCAACGACGACCCCGCCGCTCAGGCCCGCGCCTTTTTCGAGGCGGGCTGCGAGTGGCTGCACCTGGTTGACCTCAACGGCGCCTTTGCGGGCGAGCCGGTGAATGCCGCCCCCGTCGAGGCGATCCTCGCCGCCTGCCCCGTGCCCGCACAACTTGGCGGCGGCATCCGCGACATGGCCACGATCGAGCGCTGGATCGGCAAGGGCCTCGCCCGCGTCATCCTTGGCACTGTCGCGGTCGAAGACCCCGCCCTCGTGCGCGAGGCCGCCCGCGCCTTCCCCGGCCAAGTGGCGGTGGGCATCGACGCCCGCGCGGGCAAGGTGGCGACCAAAGGCTGGGCGGAAGAGACCGATGTCGATGCCACCGACCTTGCCAAATCCTTCGAGGATGTCGGCGTTGCCGCCATCATCTATACCGACATCCTGCGCGATGGCGCGATGAAAGGTCCCAATATCGAGGCGACCCTGGCCCTCGCCCGCGCCGTCTCGATCCCGGTCATCGCTTCGGGCGGCGTCTCGTCGCTGGCCGACCTCATCGCCTTGCGAAATACCGGCGTCATTTCCGGTGCCATCTCGGGCCGCGCCCTCTATGATGGGGCGATCGACCTCGCGGCGGCGCTGAAGGGCTGACCCATGCTGAAAACCCGCATTATCCCCTGTCTCGACGTGGCCGACGGCCGTGTGGTCAAGGGCGTCAACTTTGTCGATCTCATCGACGCGGGCGATCCGGTCGAGGCGGCCAAGGCATATGACGCGGCGGGGGCGGACGAGCTGTGCTTCCTCGACATTCACGCCACCCACGAAAATCGCGGCACGATGTATGACCTCGTGACCCGCACTGCCGAGGCCTGTTTCATGCCTCTGACGGTCGGCGGCGGCGTGCGGACCCCTCACGATGTCCGCAAACTTCTCCTCGCCGGCGCTGACAAGGTCTCGTTCAACTCGGCTGCCGTGGCCGATCCCGATGTCCTGACCGCAGCCGCCGAACGGTTCGGTTCGCAATGCATCGTCTGCGCCATCGACGCCAAGACCGTGGCGCCCGGAAAATGGGAGATTTTCACCCACGGCGGGCGCAAGCCCACCGGCATCGACGCTGTGGAATTCGCCATCACCGCCGCGCGAAAAGGCGCGGGCGAGATCCTTCTCACCTCCATGGACCGCGACGGCACCAAGGCGGGCTTCAACCTGCCCCTCACCCGCGCCATCGCCGATGCGGTGGATATCCCCGTGATCGCCTCGGGCGGCGTCGGCACCCTCGACCACCTCGTCGAAGGCGTGACCGAAGGTCATGCCTCGGCGGTGCTTGCCGCCTCGATTTTCCACTTCGGAACCTATACGATCGGGCAAGCCAAGGCGCATATGGCCGCCGCCGGCATACCGATGAGGCTCTGATGTCGCTCGACAAACTCAGCCAGACCATTGCCGCCCGCAAGGGCGCGGATCCTTCAACCAGCTGGACCGCCAAGCTTCTGGCTGCCGGCCCCGAGAAATGTGCCGAGAAATTCGGCGAAGAAGCGGTCGAAGCGATCATCGAAGCGGTCAAGGGCGACAAGGCCAAGCTGACTGCCGAAGCCGCCGACGCGCTCTACCACCTCCTCGTCATGTGCGCCGCGCGCGACGTGTCGCTCGCCGATATCGAAGCCGAGCTTGCCCACCGCGAGGCGCAATCGGGTCTGGCTGAAAAGGCGTCCCGCTAGGCGCGCACCCTCCTCTCGGAGGCCCAGAAATATCCCGGGGGAGTCCGAGAGGACGGGGGCAGAGCCCCCCAGCCACGCTTAAAGTTTCGAGCTGATGATGCCGGTGTTGAACCCGCCCATCCGCAGCTCGCCAAAAAGCCGCTGATATTCGATCTTGGGGCAACGGTTCTCAACAACCCTGACGCCCCGCGCCTCGGCCATGGCTCTGCCTTCTGCGCTTTCGACACCGATCTGCATCCAGACGGCCTTAAGCGCCGGCCACCTCTCAAGCGCCTCCTCGACGATGGCGGGAACAGACTCGGACCGCCGGAAAACATCCACCATGTCCACTTCGTCCGGCACCGAAGCGAGATCGGGATAGACCAGCTCGCCAAAGAGCTCCTGCCCCGCGAGACCGGGGTTGACGGGAATCACGCGATAGCCCTTGAGACCAAGGTAACGGGCAACGAAATACGACGGCCGCACGGGATTGGCGGATATCCCGACCACGGCTACGGTTTTCACGTCGTTCAAGAGGTCGCGCAGAAAGGCATCTGAATAGCTCATGTCTCTCCTTAGCCCCGTTCGCCCCGACAAAAAAGCGCCCGGAGGGGAGTCCGGGCGCGAGTGTGGAACGAGGGACAGAATGCACACCCGCACCAGTTCCAATCGCGCTGGGCTACATGGAAAGAGAGGGCATCCGCGCCGCGACCCAAGCCCCGCTCAAACAATCGTGAACTGGCGTTCACTGCCGTGACGTCAGCCGCGCACGGCATAAAGCGCCACGGCTGCGGCATTCGAGACGTTCAGCGAGCCAAAACCGCCCACCGCATCGATCCGCACCAGAGCGTCACAAGTCTCGCGGCTCTTGTCGCGCAGGCCGGGGCCTTCGGCCCCCATGACAAGCGCCACCGGACGGTTCCGCTTGCCCTCGATCGCCTCTTCGATGCTCTGCTCCGCCTCGCCATCAAGGCCAAGCACCAGATAGCCAAGCTTTTTCAGCTCTTCCATCGCCTCGGCCAGATTGCGGATCCGCAGATAGGGCTGCCGCTCGAGCGCGCCGCTCGCCGTCTTTGCCAGCGCCCCGGTCTCGGGGGCGGAATGGCGCTGGACGCCGACAACCGCCCGCGCGCCGAACACCTCGGCCGAGCGCAGGATCGCGCCGACGTTATGGGGATCGGTCACCCGGTCAAGCAAGACGATGCGCGGCGGCATCGGCCCCTCGCCCAGTGCCACGTCCTCAAGGCTCCCCCAATTCAAGGGCTTCACCTCGAGCGCCGCCCCCTGATGCACCGACTCCTCGCTGATCGGCGCGGCGAATTTGCGGGGATCGGAAATCTCGGGCTCCATGCCGCTGGCGGCAATCGCATCGGCCAGCTTGGCCTCGGCGTTCTTCGTCACCACAAGCCGCAGCCGTTCGCGCCGCGGATTCATCAGCGCATCGCGCACCGCATGAAGGCCGAAAAGCCAGACAGTCTCGGCCGCGGCCGCCCGCTTGGCCTGTTCCTTCTCGACGACCCACTTGGGCTTCTTCATGGCGCACTCCTTCGGCTTGTCCCTCAATGGCTCTGCCACGGGCCGGAGGCAAGCGCGATCTGGCACGACGGGGGCGGGATTTTCCTGTTGACGCCCCCTGCCGCGCATCATATTCACCCCCTCGCAAACGGGTCTGCGGGCCGGTTTCGGGCGACGAGCTGCAAGGTGCGGCAGCGGACTGTAACTCCGCCGGGGAGACCCACGCCTGGTTCGATTCCAGGGTCGCCCACCATTCTCCCCCACCCTTCCTGACCGGATGATCCAATTTTCGGGATTGTGAAGGCGCCTTTGGTGCTTTCTTCTTCTATTGAGTTCAGCGGGAGGACAGAATGCTCGAAAAACGCCATTGGGTTCCGGCCGCAAGCGAAGCGCGGGTGATGGAGATCGCGGGGCGCGTGGCCAAAGCCCAGCCCGCCGAGAATGTGGCGCGGATCGAAGCGTTGGCGGCGGCGAACCGCGAGATTCACGAGCGGGAATGCTTCAACCTCAACCCCGCCACCAATGTGATGAACCCCCGCGCCGAGGCGCTATTGGCCTCGGGCATCGGCTCGCGCCCGTCGCTTGGATATCCGGGCGACAAATACGAGATGGGGCTTGAGGCGATCGAAGAGATCGAGGTGATCTGCGCCGCGCTTTGCGCCGAGGTGTTCGACGCGAAATACGCCGAGATCCGCGTGCCGTCCGGCGCCATCGCCAATCTCTATGGGTGCATGGCGACCTGCCGCAAGGACGACAAGATCATCGCCCCGCCCGCCCGGATCGGCGGCCATGTGACCCATCACGTCGAGGGCTGCGCCGGGCTCTTCGGCCTTCATACCCTGAATGCACCGGTCAACGAAGACGGCTATACCATTGACGTGGACGGCTTGCCGAAACTTGCCCGCGCGGCGCGGCCCAAGCTCATCACCATCGGCGCGAGCCTCAATCTTTTCGAGCATCCGGTGCGCGAGGTGCGGGCGATTGCCGACGAGGTGGGTGCCAAAGTCCTTTTCGACGCCGCCCATCAATGCGGGATCATCGCCGGCAAGGCCTGGGCCAATCCGCTGACCGAAGGGGCACATCTGATGACGATGAGCACCTACAAGAGCCTTGGCGGCCCCGCGGGCGGCCTCATCGTCACCAATGACGCCGAGATCGCCCGTCGGCTCGACGCCATCGCCTTTCCGGGAATGACCGCGAATTTCGACGCCGCCAAAAGCGCGGCGCTGGCGATCACCATGACCGACTGGCTCGCCTATGGCGCGGGCTACGCCGACGAAATGATCGCCACCTCGCGCGCCTTTGCCGCGGCGCTCGATGCGGCGGGCGTGCCGGTTTATGGCAAGGCGCAGGGCTTTACCCGCTCGCACCAGTTCGCGGTCGAGGCGGCAGCCTTCGGCGGCGGCCAGACCGCCTCGAAAAAGCTTCGGAGGGCGGGGTTTCTTGCCTGCGGGATCGGCTTGCCGATCGCGCCGGTCGAGGGCGACCTCAACGGCCTTCGGATCGGGACCCCCGAGCTTGTCCGCTGGGGCGTCACGCGCGAGAATGTGGGCGAAATCGCCGCGCTCGTCGCGCGGGCGCTGACGTCGAACGATCCTGAAAGCCTCGCCGCCGAAACCCGCGCCTTGCGGGCGCAATATCAGGATCTTCACTTCATGAGCCGCTGATGGCTTTTGCCCCGGCGAATCCGGCCCTATAGTCGGGCCAAAATACCGGGCAGGCCATGGCACCGAAGAGCAGAAAACCGAAACCTTTCAATATCCTCTGCATCGGGCAAGGGGGGCGGCTTCAGTATGAGGCGCTGATCCTCGCGGCCTCTTTGCGGGCCTCGTCGCCCGATTTCGTCGGCCGTTTGATCGTGGCCGAGCCTCAGCCCGGCCCGCTTTGGCCCTCAGATCCGCGGATGGCGGGGAAGGTAAAAGACTATCTGGTCGGCCTCGGCGCCGAGATCGTGCCCTTCGAGAGCCGCCATTTCGGCGCCGCCTACCCTTTCGGGAACAAGATCGAAGGGCTGGCTGCCCTGCCCGAGAGCGAGCCCTTCTTGTTTCTCGACACCGATACGCTGGTCACGGGCGATCTTGGCGCCGTAGCCTTCGATTTCACCCGCCCTGCCGCCTCGATGCGCCGCGAGGGGACCTGGCCGGTCGAAGATCTGTATTGGCCCGGCTACGCCGCCACATGGAAATCCCTCTACGACCGCTTCGGCCTTGATTTCGACAGTTCGCTCGATCTGGGCCAGCCCGACGAATACTGGGGCCGCTATCTCTATTTCAACGCAGGCTGGTTCTTTGGCGCGGACCCAAAGGCTTTCGGCGCACGGTTCCTCGACTACGCCCTCTCGATCCACGACGATCCGCCCGCCGAGATGGCGCTCCAGCCACTCGACCCCTGGCTCGATCAGGTGGCGCTGCCGCTTGTCGTCCATTCCTTCGGGGGCGGGCGTCCGGGGCCGGAGCTTGCTGGCCTCGATGGCGATGTGACTTGCCATTACCGCCTCTTGCCGCTGCTCTATGCACGGGAAAGCGACCGGGTCGTCGAAATTCTCGAGGCCGTCGCCGCGCCCAACCCGATCAAGAAGCTCCTCAAGGACTATGAGCCAGCCAAACGGATGATCTTTCAGGGGCGCGGGCGCAAAGCACGGGCGCTTTTCGACCAAGACGACCTGCCCCGCCGCGAGCAGCAGATTCGCAACAAGCTCAAGTCCGAAGGGTTCTGGATGCGGTAGAACCGTTTTCCGGCGCGCGCGCCGCCAAAGCGCCCCTTTCCCGGATCAAGACCTTGTCTGGCGATCTCCTCCTTATTTGCGCGCCGCCGCATCTCGCCGTTGAGGGCGGATATGGTTTCGTTCTAGGCTCGGCCCGATGCATTTCTTCAGGGAGTTTCAAATGACCCAAGGCCCCACCTATGGCTTCGACACGCTGCAAATCCACGCCGGCGCCCGCCCCGATCCCGCCACCGGCGCGCGGCAGGTGCCGATCTATCAGACGACTGCCTATGTCTTCCGCGATGCAGATCATGCGGCGGCCCTCTTCAACCTTCAGGAAGTCGGATACATCTATTCTCGCCTGACGAACCCGACCGTGGCCGCCTTGCAGGAGCGGATCGCCACGCTCGAGGGCGGCGCGGGCGCAGTTTGCTGCTCGTCGGGCCACGCGGCGCAGATCATGGCGCTTTTCCCGCTGATGGGGCCGGGCCTGAATATCGTTGCGTCCTCGCGCCTTTATGGCGGCACGATCACCCAGTTCAGCCAGACCATCAAACGCTTTGGCTGGTCGGCCAAATTCGTTGATTTCGACGATCTGGCGGCGGTGAAGGCGGCAATCGACGACAACACCCGCGCGGTCTTCTGCGAGTCGATCGCCAACCCCGGCGGCTATATCACCGACCTCGACGCCATCGCCAAATTGGCCGACGGGGCGGGCATCCCGCTCATCGTCGACAACACCTCGGCCACGCCCTACCTCTGCCGTCCGATCGAGCACGGCGCGACGCTGGTTGTCCATTCGACCACCAAATACCTCACCGGAAACGGCACGGTCACGGGCGGCTGCATCGTCGACTCGGGCAAGTTCAACTGGTCGGCCTCGGACAAGTTCCCCTCGCTCAGCGCCCCCGAACCCGCCTATCACGGCCTGCGCTTTCACGAGACCTTCGGTTCGCTCGCCTTTACCTTCCATTCCATCGCCATCGGCCTGCGCGATCTGGGCATGACCATGAACCCGCAAGCCGCGCATTATACGCTGATGGGCATCGAGACCCTCTCGCTGCGGATGGACAAGCACGTCGCCAATGCCAGGAAAATCGCCGAATGGCTCGAGAACGACTCCCGCGTCGACTATGTGACCTATGCGGGGCTGAAATCCTCGCCCTATTACAAGCGGGTCAGCAGCATTTGCCCCAAAGGCGCCGGCGCTCTGTTCACCTTCGCTGTGAAGGGCGGCTACAAGGCTTGCGTCAAGCTCGTCGACAGTCTCGAGATCTTCAGCCACGTCGCCAACCTTGGCGATGCGCGCTCGCTGATCATCCACTCGGCTTCGACCACCCACCGCCAACTAACGGTCGAGCAGCAGCGGGCCGCCGGTGCGGCGCCCGAGGTGGTGCGGCTGTCGATCGGGATCGAAGACCCCGAGGATCTGATCGCCGATCTTGATCAGGCCTTGGCCAAGGCTACCGCCTGACCACAGAGACCGAAACGCCGGGGGATTCCCCGGCGTTTTCTTTCCTAATCAGCGATTTGATAGACGAGGCTCACACTGGCCGAAAAGGTGATTTCGCCCGGTGCGACCGGCACTGGTGCGATATCGGCCCGCATATCCATCGCCATCGTCGCAATCTCCATCCGGTAGGACGGGCTGCCCATTTCGGTCAGTTGCAGAAGCGGCCCGAGGCCAACCCCCGCCGCTTCTGCAAGTAGCCCCGCTATGCGCCGCGCTTCGGCCACCGCCTGACGTCGCGCCTCGTCGAGCGCTTCGGTCTCATTCTGTAGCCCGAAGGTGATGCCATCCACGCGATTGGCCCCGGCTTCGACGGCCTCCGCCAGAAGATCGCCGACGATGTTGAGATCCCGCACGGTCAGGCTGATCGTGGTTTCGGCGCTGTATCCAGAGATGATCCGGTAGTCGATCTGACCTTGCGAATTACGCCCATACCGCGGCGTGAGACGGATCGCGCTCGACTGAACATCGCGCGGTTCGATCCCCTGCGTCGCCACAAGGTCCAAGACCGACTGCATCGCCTGTCCGGCGGCCCCGAGCGCCTCGCGGCTCGATTTCGCTTCGGCCGTGACCGCCAGAATCAACTGCGCCATATCCGGCGGCAGGCTGACCTCGCCCTCGGCGCTGACCGAGATCGTGCGCGGGTTTTCCTGAGCCTGCGCGGCAAGCGGGGACAGGGCGAGGCCGAGAACAAGGATGAATTGAGACAGGCGAGTCATTATGGACCTCTCGGGGTTCGAAATTGCTCGGCACAATGCGCCAAGCCCTTCGCGCCGTCATCCAGAATCCGCCGAAAACCGGAAATGGGCGGGAAGTTGCTGTAGCCGAAGCAGGCCGGCCCCGATACATTCCTCACTTGAAACAACAATGCTAATCGAGCCCCATGAAACCGAATTTTGCCATTTCGTTCTCGTTCGACGGGATCCGTCTTTTGCACCGCGTGCCCGGAGGCTGGCATCTTGTAGGCGAGGCCGCCTTTGACACCGAAGACCTCGCGGGCGAGTTGACGATGCTGCGCCGCACCGCGCAGGTGCTTGATCCTTCGGGTATCCGCAGCAAGATCCTGATCCCGAACGAACAGATCAAATTTCTAACGCTCGATAGCCCTGACGCGTCCGACGAAGACATACGCGCAGCGCTTGACGGGACGACACCCTACGCGCTCGATGAACTCGCAATCGACTCCAGCCGAGATGGTGAGGCAACCTATGTCGCCGCCGTCGCGCGCGAGACTTTGGACGAGGCGCTCGACTTCGCGCGCCAACACCGATTTCAACCGACGTGCTTTGCCGCCGTGCCAGAGCGGGGAAGTTTCCTGGGCGAGGTCTTCTTTGGCGCCACCGACCCCCAGGCGACGGTCGAGCGCGACAAAGAAGCGGTTGCGGTGATCGGGACAGCCAAATCGCCGTTGCCCGACCTGACCGCCGAGGCAGAGAAGCCAGAGGGCGAGGCGGCCGAAGAAGATGACGGGGACGGCTCCGAGATCGACAGCGAAATGCCCCTCGACTTCGAAGAGGTCGCCGCCGGGGCCGATACGGTTACGGAAACGGACAGATCCTCCGAGGCTCTTGATCCGCAAGCCGCAGACGGTGGCGACAACGCGCCTGTGTTTTCCAGCCGGACCAAACCTTTACGCGCCGATTTTGATGTTCCTCAGGCTGTGAAGGCGGCGCCGTCCGCACCGCTGCGCGAGGTCGCAGGCGAGCCGGTCTTCGCAAGCCGTGGCAGGCAGGAACCGCCGCTGGCCGGCAAGCCTGACGGGAAGAAGACCGGCAATATGCCCCCCTTGCCCAGCGCGCTGCAAAGCGCGAGCGCTTCGCTCGATCCGGCAGACGACATCGACGACGACATCGCCGGTGACCCCAAGGAAGAGAACACGGGCGGCAAACCAGAGCTTCGCACGATCCTTGCAGTTGGCGCGACCCAAACCGAGGAGGAAGGCCAGAAGGCATCCGGACGGCGGAGCCCGCTTTCCAAAGTCGCCGACCCAAGCCCCGGCCAGTCCGAGAGCCCGGAGAAAACCGGCGCTTCGGGGCGCTATCTCTGGCTGATCCTGACAGCGATCCTCTTGGTCTTTCTGGCCGCGGTCGGCATCTGGGCCTCCGTGACCGACACCTCTCTTTCGCGCCTGATCTTCGGCCCCGGTGATGCGGTGGTCGAGCTTGCCGCCGAAGATCCTGCGGCCGATGCGCCCAGTGAAGGATCTCCGAGCATCAGCGAAGAGGAGCTTTCCGACCTGGCCGACATAGCCGATTTGCCTCCAGACAATGCGCCGCCGCCCGAAGGCACCCCTTCCGAGGAGATCGCCGCCGTGTCCGAGACCGTCGACACCGGCACAGCCGAGGCTGTGTCGCTGCCGGCGGTCTTGAACCCGACGATCCTGAGCCCGGCAGAGGCCGAGCGCGTCTATGCGGCCACCGGCGTCTGGCTACGCGCCCCCCGCCTGCCGCTGACACCGAGAACGGAATCGTCGGATACTATTTTCCTGGCCGCCATCGACCCCTCGATCGGCGGGTCGGATGCAATCGCCCTGCCCGACCTTTTGCGATCGGGCCGGGATGTGCCGCTAGAGGCCCAGCCACTGCCGCCGCCGCCGGGCACGATCTATCAGCGCGATGCCGAAGGGTTCATCCTTGCCACCGCTGAGGGCACGCTTTTGCCAAGCGGGATCGTCGTGACCGCCGGCGCTCCCGCACTGGTCCCGCCTCGGCGGCCGATCTTCGAGATCGCCGGACAGGGTGCCGAAACCGCACCGGGCGAAGAGGCTGTCGCATCCCAAGAGGTGAACGCAACCGCCGATCCGGCCCTTGCCGGCAAAACGCCCAAGTCTCGCCCCGCTGCCCTTGCAGAAACGATCGAGCGGGCCTCGCTCGGCGGACGCACCCTTGATGAGCTTTCCGGGATACGCCCCAGACCTCGCCCCGAAGGCCTGGTCGTGGCCGAAGCGCCCGCCGACGCGATTGCCGAAGCCCTGGCGGCCGTTGCCGGTGATCCATTTGCAGACGCGACCGAGCTGGCCGTGGCCTCATCGGAGCGTCCGCAAGGCCGGCCCCGCAACTTTGACCGAGTGGTCGCCGCCGCCAGCACCGCCCCCACGCCAACCGCCGCGCCCGCGATCGTGCAAGGAACGAGCGGCCCGGTCCCGAGATCGGTCGCAGAGGCCGCAACTGAAAACAGCGTTCTGGAGCTCCGAGAGCTTGCTCTTGTTGGCCTGATGGGCTCGGCAAATGACCGCCGCGCCATGATCCGCACGGCCTTTGGCCGGATCCTTCTGGTGCGGGTCGGCGACGAACTTGACGGCGGCCGTGTCACGTCGATCGGCGATAATGCCCTGACCTATACCAAGCGTGGCCGGACCTATACGCTTGAAATGCCGTCCGGCTGATCAAGCACCTCTCAAGGCCCGGTAGTTTTCCCCGTCTTCGACCTCATCACGCGAAGGCGAGTTGCGAACCTCCGACGCACTTGCGAGAAGGGGTTATGGAAAACTTTTTTCTTCAGGCGACTATTTTTCTTGGCGCGGCCCTGATCGCGGTGCCCTTGGCCGCGCGTCTCGGGCTCGGCTCGGTGCTGGGCTATATCGCTGCCGGCATCGTGATCGGCCCGGTCCTCGGCCTGGTCGGCAACGAAACGGCGGGCCTTCAGCATTTCGCCGAATTCGGTGTGGTGGTGATGTTGTTTCTGATTGGCCTCGAGCTTGAACCGCGCACGCTTTGGGATATGCGTCACAAACTTCTCGGGCTCGGCGGGCTTCAGATTGTCCTGACTGCCGGCGTGATCATGGGCCTGACACATTTGATGAAGCAGCCCTGGGAAGAGGCGCTGGCGATCGGCCTGATCCTGTCGCTCTCGTCAACCGCAATCGTGCTGCAAACGCTGACGGAAAAAGGCCTAATCCAGACCGCCGGCGGGCGAAATGTGTTTTCGGTCCTTCTGACGCAAGACATCGCAGTGATCCCGATGTTGGCCTTCCTGCCGCTTCTGGCGGTATCGGGCAGGCTCGTGCCGCACAACGCCGCCGACGATCACGGAGCGACCGACGCGCTGAGCCTTGTGTCTTACGCCGACCGCATTCCCGGATGGGGCCTGACGCTCATCACCGTCGGCGCAATCTTCTTCATCATCTTCGCGGGGGTCTTTCTGACCCGCCCGCTCTTTCGCTATATCCACCATGCCCGCCTGCGCGAGATGTATACCGCCTTTGCGCTCTTGATGGTGGTCTCGATCGCGGTGCTGATGGATTTCGTAGGGCTTTCTCCCGCGCTCGGCACGTTTCTGGCTGGTGTGGTCCTGGCCAACTCGGAATTCCGCCATGAGTTGGAGAGCGACCTCGAACCGTTCAAGGGGCTGCTCCTTGGGCTGTTCTTCATCACCGTCGGAGCCGGTTTCGATTTCGAGGGCTTCTTTGGCGACCCCTTCCGCATCCTTGCCCTGACCCTCCTGCTGATCGGCGTGAAGATTGGCGTTCTTTATGTCCTCGCCCGTCTGTGGAAGCTCAAGCCGCATGACCGCTGGCTCTTCACGCTCGGGTTGGGTCAGGCCGGCGAATTCGGTTTTGTCCTTGTCTCCTTTGCCGCCGCGACCGGCGTTCTGGGCGTCGCGCTTGGCCAAAAGCTCGTCTTGATCATCGCGCTGTCGATGCTGATCACGCCGCTTCTCTTCATTCTCTACGAACAGGGGACCAAACGGCTCAAGACAGAACCCGACCAGGTTCCTGACGAGATCGACGAAACCGGCTCTGTCATCATCGCCGGAATTGGCCGGTTTGGGCAGACCGTCAATGCGCTGGTGCGCAGTGTCGGCCTCAAGTCGGTGGTTCTCGACAACGATATGACCGTGGTCCAGACAATGCGGTCCTTCGGCCACAAGGGCTATTTCGGCGATCCGACCCGCCCAGAGCTTCTCAAGGCGGCAGGGATCGACAGCGCCAAGGTTCTGGTGGTGGCGGTCGATGATCCGCAAGCAACGCTCAAGCTCGTCAAATATGCCCGCAAGCTGCGCCCCGATCTGCATATCATTGCAAGGGCGCGCGACGAGGTCAGCGTCTACGAGCTCTATGAGGCCGGGGCCAATGACATCGTGCGCGAGATGTTCGACAGCTCGCTCCGCGCGGGGCGCTATGTCTTGGAAAACCTCGGCTTCTCCGAATACGAGGCGGCCGAGGCGGAGGACGAATTCTATCACCATGACCGCACCGCGCTCAAAGAGCTGGCCGGGCTATGGAAGCCGGGGGTCGCCAACGAACGGAACACGGCCTACAGCACGCGGGTGAAAGAGCTTTATACCGAGCTGGAGGCCGCGCTTGCGGCCCGCCAGAAAAAGGCAAAGGAGGCGGCAGAGCCCGCCTCCAACCCGGACGCCTAGCCTTCGGAAACGCCCGCCTCGGCGAACGTGGCCATCCCGGAATGGCAGGCCACAGCGCCCTTGAGAACGCCAATCGCAAGCGCCGCGCCCGAGCCTTCGCCGAGGCGCAAGCCAAGATGCAGGAGCGGTGCCTTGCCCAACGCATCGAGAAGGCGGGCGTGTGCGCCTTCGGCCGACTGGTGGCCGGCGACCGCGTGATCGAGCGCGCCGTCCTGGGCCTTGGCAAGTGCCGCCGCCGCCGCCGAACAGATGAAGCCGTCAAGGATCACGGGAATACGGTGCGCCCGCGCCGCGGCGATCGCCCCGGCCATGGCGGCCAGCTCGCGCCCACCCAAGCGCCGCAAGACTTCGAGAGGATCGGAAAGCGCCGCGTTGTGCAGCGCCAGCCCCTCGTCGATCACCGCCGCCTTGCGGGCAAGGCCCGCGTCATCGACGCCGGTGCCGCGCCCGGCCCATTCCGCGCCCGAGCCGCCAAAGAGCGCCGCCGCCATTGCCGCCGCCGATGTGGTATTGCCTATACCCATCTCGCCCGTGACGAGCAGGTCGGCCTCGGGATCGACGGCGTTCCAACCGGTCGCCAGGGCGGCCACGCACTCGGCTTCGGTCATCGCCGCATCGGCGGTGAAATCCTGTGTCGGGGTTTCCAGCGAAAGGGCATGAACATCCATCTTCGCGCCGAAAGCCTTCGAGAGCTGGTTGATGGCCGCGCCGCCCGCCTTGAAGTTCGCCACCATCTGCACGGTGACTTCGGCAGGGAAGGCAGAAACGCCCCGCGCGCATACGCCGTGGTTGCCAGCAAATACGATCACTTGCGGCGCATCGATCGACGGGCGCGGATTGCCGCGCCAGCCGGCATACCAGATGGCAAGGTCTTCAAGACGCCCCAGCGCGCCCGGCGGCTTGGTCAGTTGGCCGTTGCGCTCTTGCGCCCCTGCTTGTGCGGCCGCGTCGATCCCCGGCTGGCTGGCCAGAATCGCGCGAAATTCGTTCAGTGTGGAGAAAGGGGCCTGCATATCGTCCTCGTTGCCTTCTGGTGTCGATCTGTCTAACGCTCCTGTCGTCAAGTGAAAGGCAAGAAAGGTCGCAGCGATGCCCGATCCCGACATTTCCGATATTCGTTTGAGCCAGCCGGTTCAGGACGTGCTGCAAGGCCTCGGCCTTCTGAGCCGCCTGCCCGTGCGTGTCGATCCCGAAGCTGCGGCCAAGCGGGGCGCAAACGCCGCCTGGGCCTGGCCACTCGCCGGCGCGGTCCTTGGCTTGATCGCGGCGCTGACTGCCTCCCTGTCGCTCTGGCTGGGGCTTGGTGCGGGCATCGCGGCGGCTCTGGTCATCGCCGTGCAGGTGATCACCACCGGCGCGATGCACGAGGACGGCCTTGCCGACAGCGCCGACGGGCTCTGGGGCGGCTATGACCGCGACCGGAGGCTCGAGATCATGAAAGACAGCCGGAGCGGAACCTATGGCGTTCTGGCGCTCGTTGTGGCGATGATCCTGCGCTGGTCGGCGCTTTCGGCGCTTTTGGCAACTGGCCATGTCTGGGGCGCGCTGATCGGTGTTGCCGCCTTGAGCCGCGCGCCGATGGCGGCCCTGATGGGCTGGCTGCCTGCGGCACGGCCCTCTGGCCTGAGCCGCAATGTCGGACAGCCCTCGCGCGATACCGTGCGCCTGGGCTTCATCGCTTCGGGGGTCGTCGGTTTCGTGTTTCTCGGCCTCGCGGTCGTCCCGGCGGCGGCCTTCATCGCGGCGGTCGCCTTTGCGGCAGGCCGGATCGCCCGCGACAAGATCGGCGGCCAGACCGGCGATATCCTTGGCGCAACCCAGCAGCTGAGCGAAATCGCGGCGCTGGCGGTTCTGGTGGCGCTCTGGGTCTAGGGCAGCAGGCAGGCGAGCGCGGCGGCGAAATCGACGCCGTCCGAGACGATCCGGCTCTCGATCTTGCCCTGGACAAGCCTTGAGGCGATCGTGCGCGACCATCTGGTGTCGGCCATGATCATCTCTGGCCCCTCGCCGCAATCGCGCAGGCCGCCGCTGATGCCGGGATCGCCAAAGCGGTGATTGGTCAGGTCCTCGGCCTGAGCAACCTCGACAAGCGCCCCGTCCTTGAAACGCCAGATGCGCAAAAGGCGGGCCAGATGCGGGCGGTCGATATAGGCCAGCTCGACGAAACCGTCCCCGTCGAGGTCGACCCCGCCAATCGGCGCCAGCCAACGGTGGGTCTGGCCGATGAACGGCGTCGCGGCCACCAGGCCCGCCTCATCATAGATTGCGAGCCGTGCGCCAAGCGCGATGTCGGTTTCGACGACAACCATCTCGGACAGGCCATCGCCATCGACGTCGATCAGGCGCGGGGCGATATCTTCGAAAACACGGGTTTCGGGCAGGCGAAGGATCATCTTTTGACCCGAGCTCAACTCAAACGCCAGGGCACCCCATTCCTCGGTCTCGCCAAAAACGCCGTGCTGATAGCGCTGGGTCGGTTCCGCGTAGGTGGCCGATACGATCTCGCTCGCGGCGACCACTGGCATCAGGCCAAGCACTGCCCCGCACAGGAGGCCCGGCCAATGCCGCATCAGATCTGCTTTTCAGGCATGAAGACCCGCAAGCCATCAAGCGCGCCAGAGACCTTGAGCTGGCAGGTCAGGCGCGAACGGGCCGGATCGGGCTCGTAGGCGAAATCGAGCATATCCTCTTCCATCGCGTCCTTGCGCGGCAGCCGCTCGACCCAATCGGGATCAACATAGACATGGCAAGTCGAACAGGCGCAGGCGCCACCGCAATCGGCCTCGATCCCCGGAATGCCGTTGTCGCGCGCGCCTTCCATGACCGTCAGGCCGTTCGGCACATCGACGATATGCTCTTTTCCGCCAAACTCGATATAGGTGATCTTCGCCATCTGCACGTTCCATTTCCTCAGGTCCGGCGCTTTAGATAGGCGAGGCAAACGGACTGCGCCAGTCTGAATCCGCCCCAATTCCGGATCAAAACCGCCCTTTGCCGATCAAAACGTCTCACATTCGCTTCAGCCCTTTGAAATGAATAAAGGGCGCCCGAAGGCGCCCTCTGCATTCCATGCCAGGTCGGTCACTCTTCGACCGAGAGAGCCACGAACAACGGCTCGCCGCCCCGGCTGATCCTGAGAAGGATCGACTTGCGGCCGCTGTCCTGCGCCTCGCCGATCCGGTCTTTCAGCTCGGAGAGGCTCGACAACGGTGCCTGCGATGCCTCGGTAATGACATCACCCGGCGCAAGCCCCTTGTCCTCGGCATCGCTCAGCGGCGCAACCGAGGTGATGATGACGCCTTGCGCCGCGCCGGTCTGGTATCTCTCTTCCATTTCGGGCGTCAGCTCCGACAGGGTCATCCCCAGAATGTCTTCTGTCTGCGGTTCCATCGGGGCAGGTTGGCCGTTCTGCGCGGCTTCGGCGGTTTCGCGGCGGCCGAGGGTCACGCCGAAGGTGATCTCGTCACCCCCGCGCAAGACATCGACAGTCGCCTCCATCCCCACCGGCGCGGCTCCGACCATCCGCACCAAGGCGCGGGTATCGGGAACGTCGCGGCCGTTGAAACGCCAGATCACGTCGCCCGGCTTCAGACCTGCGTCAAACGCCGGCCCTTCGGGCACATCCGTCACCAGAGCGCCGGCGGTCGAGGTCAGGCCGGGGATGGCATCGACCATATCCTCGCTCAGATCCTGGATACGCACGCCCAGCCAGCCACGGCGGGTCTCGCCATATTGCATCAGTTGATCGACCACGGCCTTGACCACGTTCGAGGCCATGGAAAAGCCGATCCCGATCGAGCCGCCGTTGGGCGAGAGGATCGCCGTGTTCACACCGATGACCTCGCCGTAGAGGTTGAACAGCGGGCCGCCCGAATTGCCGCGGTTGATCGCGGCATCGGTCTGGATGTAATCGTCATAGGTTCCCGAAAGCTCGCGGTTGCGGGCCGAGACGATGCCCGCCGAGACCGAGAACCCTTGCCCCAGCGGATTGCCGACGGCGAGCACCCAATCGCCCACCCGGGCGGAATCGCTGTCGGCGAAGGCGACAAAGGCGAGGTCGGAAGCATCGACCTTAAGCAGCGCAATATCCACCGCGGGATCAGTGCCGATAAGCGTTGCGGGCAGGATTTCGCCGGAAAAGAATTCGATCAGGATCTCGTCGGCATCTTCAATCACATGGTTGTTGGTGACAACGTAGCCGTCGGCTGAGATGACGAAACCCGAGCCAAGCGAAGTTGCCCTTTGCGGGCCGCGCGGCCCCATGCCTTGATCGTTGAAATCCCGGAAGAAATCCTCGAACGGCGTTCCTTCAAAGGGGTTTTCCTGCGGCATGGCGCCGTTCGGCGCGGCACTGGCGTCAATCACCGTAGTCGTGGTGATATTGACGACCGCGGGGCTGACCTGTTCGACAAGGTCGGCGAAGGTATCGGGGCGCGACTGCGCCGGACTGGGCGCGGCCTGCGCGAAAAACAGCGCGAGAACCGAAAGCGCCAGAAGCATCATCGACACGGGGCGCGAGGTCGAGCGTGCGGCTACGAGGGTTCTGGGTATCACGACAAGCTCCTGTTTGCTGATCGGCCATCCTTTCGGGATGGATATGAGCGATAATTGGCCCCGAAGGGGGAAATAACAACGCCTTGTCATTTCCCAACCTGTCACTTGCCCGTGAGCGGCTGTCACAGCCCCATCTGACGCGCGAGCCAGCACAGCCCCACGCCCAGCGCGACGGAGACAAGCCCCATCACGCGCCGCTGGTCGATGGAAAGGCTGCGATAGGCGTCAAACAGCTTTTCGATAGCAGAAGGGGCCAGCGCATAGACCAGCCCCTCCACCACAAGAACAGCACCGATCGCCAGAACGATCGTGGCCATGCTACTGCGAAACCTTCGCCGTATCCGACAGCAGGTAATCGAAGAATTCGCTATCGGGCGAAACCACGATCGAGCTGTTGCCGCCGCCAATGGCGCGGGCGTAGGCGGTCATCGAGCGATAGAACTCGAAGAACTCCGGATCGCGCCCGAAGGCATCGGCAAAGATGGCGTTGCGTTTGGCGTCGGCCTCGCCGCGAACGATTTCCGACTGACGGCGCGCGTCCGAGACAAGCTCGACCGCCGTCCGGTCGGCCAGTGCGCGGACCCGCAGCGCCGCTTCGTTGCCGCGGGCAATCTCGTCGGCCGCTTCGCGTTCCCGCTCGGCCTTCATCCGCTCGTAGGTCGCGTTGAGGTTGGACGGCGGAAGATCGGTGCGCTTGAGGCGGACGTCGATCACCTGAAGCCCGAGATCCTGCGCCTCGTCGATCGCCGCATTGCGGATGCGCAGCATCAGCGCGGCGCGATCGACAGAGAGGATGTCATTGGACCTCACCGAGCCCAGAACCTCACGGGTATTGGCCCGCAAGATGGAATCGAGCCGGTTGGCGGCAAGCTCCTGCCCACCACCGCCCACCGCCTGACGGAATTTCTCGACATCGATGATGCGATAGCGCGCGAAGGCATCTACCATCAGGCGGCGGTCGTCCGACGGGGTGACTTCGAGCGAGGTCATGTCGCGGCTCAGGATCCGGTCGTCATAGCGCACAAGCTCTTGAATGAGCGGGATCTTGAAGCCAAGTCCGGGTTCTTCCTGAACCTTCACGATCTGGCCGAATTGCAGCACCAGAACTTTCTGGCGCTCGTCGACGATAAAGACCGACGACAGGGCGGCAGCGACCACCGCAACGAGGATCGGGATCAAATAAGCTGAGCGTCCCATCAGTTGCTCCCTCCTTGCGTGGTTCGGCCGATTTCATTCAGCGGCAGATAGGGGACAACACCCTGCCCGCCCTGCGATGCCTCGTCGAGCAACATCACGTTCATGCCGGCAAGCACCCTTTCCATCGTTTCTAGGTAAAGCCGACGACGGGTCACGTCTGGCGCTTTTTGATATTCTTCAAGCACCGCAAGGAAGCGACTCGCCTCGCCCTCGGCTTCGTTGATGGCCTGGGCCCGATAGCCCTCGGCCTGCTCCAGAACCTGCGCGGCTTCACCGCGGGCCTCGGCCAGAACACGGTTCGAATAGGCGTCGGCGACGTTTTGCAGACGGTCACGTTCCTGCTCGGCGTCCTGAACCTTGCGGAACGAGGCGATCACCGGTTCGGGCGGGTCGGCCTTGTCAAAGTTGACCCGCACGACATTCACACCGCTCTGATAGCTGTCGAGCGTCGACTGGATCATGTCGGTCAGACGGTCGCTTATCGAGCCGCGATCACGGTTGAGGATCGGCGAAAGCTGCGATTGCGCGATGATTTCGCGCATGGCCGATTCCGCGACAGCCTCGATCGTGGCGGCCGGATCGGCGAGGTTGAACAGGAATTCCCGCGAACTCGAAATATTCCAGACGACCTGAAAATCGATGTCGACGATGTTCTCGTCGCCCGTCAGCATCAGGCCCGCATCCTGACCCGAGCGCGAGGTGCCGATCTCGATGATACGTTCCGACGTGAACGGGATCACTTCGGCAGTCACCAGCGGCCAGGGCGCAAAGTTGAGGCCCGGCGCACCTGTCTTGTAATAGCTGCCGAGGAACAGCTCGACCGATTGTTCTTCGGGCTTGACGGTGTAGAAGGACGCAAGGCCCCACATGATCGCCGCAGCGCCCAGACCGAGCATGACAGTGCCGCGCGTCAGGCGCGGGCCTTCGCCGCCGCCTTGCCCGTCGCCGTTCGGACGCCGGCCACCGCCGCC
This sequence comes from Marivivens sp., assembly GCA_030827165.1. Taxonomy (GTDB): domain Bacteria; phylum Pseudomonadota; class Alphaproteobacteria; order Rhodobacterales; family Rhodobacteraceae; genus RFZI01. The sequence continues at coordinate 4,467 of JAURFB010000022.1, read as the reverse complement.
CCCCATCAGAACGCGAAGCTGTTCGCGGCCCTTGTTTACCAACTCGTCGATTTCGGGGATCTGCGGTCCGTCATTGCCCGGGCGCCGACCGCCACGGTTCTGATCGTCGCCGCCTCCGGATCCGCCTCGGTTGCCTCCGCCGCCGCCCCAAGGGCCGCCTGAATTTCCAGCCATAAGTTCTTTTCTCCCTTTCGCCCTTTCAGGGCAGGTCTTTTTTCAAATTGGGTCCGCGGGCTCAGAAATCAAGCCGTTCGGACCGGCGTTTTGATCGTGACCAGTTCTTCGGCCATCGTTGGGTGAACGGCGACCGTGCGGTCGAAATCCTCTTTGGTCGCGCCCATCTTGACGGCGATACCCGCCAACTGGATCATTTCACCCGCATTATCGGCGACGATATGACAGCCCAGAACCTTGCGGGTCGCCTGACTGACGATTAGCTTCATCAATGCCCGATCGCTCCGGCCGACAAATGAGTGCTGCATGGGCCGGAAACTTGCAACATAGACCTCGATCGGTTCCTGTTCCCGCGCGGCCTCTTCGGTGAGGCCGATGGTGCCGAACTCGGGCTGGGTAAACACAGCCGAGGGGATCAGGTGATGATCGACCTTGGTCGGGTTGCCCCGAAATACCGTTTCCACAAAGGCCATGCCTTCTCGGATCGCCACAGGGGTAAGCTGCACGCGGTCGGTCACGTCTCCCACGGCATAGATCGACGGAACACTCGACTGGGAATAGCCATCGACCACCACTTCGCCGTTCCGCCCCAGCTTGACACCGGCTTCCGCCAGCCCAAGGCCTTTTGTGTTCGGCGCTCGGCCCGTAGCAAAGAGCACGCGCTCATAAACAGCCTCCGTGCCGTTGCTGGACTTGACCCAGACCCCATCGTCCCGCTTTTCCATCGCCAGTATCGACGTTCCGCAGTGCAGATCGACGCCGCGCCCGCGCATCTGGTCGGCGATCATCCCCCTTGCCTCGCCATCAAAGCCGCGCAGAATCTGCTCGCCGCGGTAGAACTGCGTGACCCTGACGCCAAGGCCGTTGAGAATTCCGGCGAATTCGCAGGCGATATATCCGCCACCGATGATCAGGATCGAGGCGGGCAGCTTCTCGAGGAGGAAAATGTCGTTCGAGGTGATGCCGAACTCGGCCCCCTGTTGATCGGGACGCACCGGAAGCCCGCCGGTGGCAATCAGGATGTGACCCGCACTGATCACCTCACCGGTTGAAAGGGCGACGTGGTGGGCGTCCTTCACGGTCGCGCGGGCGTTGTAGGTCGTCACGCCCGAGGTATCGAGCATCCGACGATAAACGCCTTCCAGGAAATCAAGCTGGGCATAGAGCTTGGTGCGAAAGACGCTCCAGTCGAATTTGCCGTCTGCCAGATCCCAGCCGTAGGCCCGGGCATCACTGATCGCTTCGCTGAACTCGCTGGCGAAGACCATGAGTTTCTTCGGAACGCAGCCGCGGATAACACAGGTGCCGCCCATCCGGTCTTCTTCGGCCAGAGCTACACGAACCCCGTCGGCCGCCGCCACCCGCGCCGCCCGGACGCCGCCCGAGCCGCCGCCAATCACAAATAGGTCGTAGTCGTAGGTCATGCCTAGTCCGAGATGTCGGTGAAGATGTTGTCCTTGGTCAGGAAATCATACTTCATCTCGTCCACTGTGCCTTCGTTGATATCCCGAACCTCGACGCGACCATCGCCATAGCCGATGACCACCGCGTCACAGATATCGATGAACAGCCCGTTTTCAACCACGCCGGGGATCTGATTGAGCACGAGGCTCAGCTGGCGGGCGTTGCCGATCCGGTTGAGGTGAAGATCAAGGATGTGATTGCCCTCGTCGGTGATGAAGGGGGCGTCGCCCTTCATGCGCAGGCTGGTGTTGCGGCCCAGAACATCCAGACCGATCAGCGCCTCTTCGACAAGCGTCTTGGTCGTCTGCCAGCCAAAGGGGATCACTTCGAGCGGCAGCGGGAAAGCGCCAAGCGTATCCACCTGCTTTGAAATGTCGGCGATGACGATCATCTGATCCGAGGCGGTCGCCACGATCTTTTCCTGAAGATGCGCCCCGCCGCCGCCTTTGATAAGGTTGAGATCGGCGTCAAACTCGTCTGCCCCGTCGATGGTCACGTCGAGCCATTTGGCCTCGTCGAGCGTGATCACCTCGATACCCACCTGCCGCGCCAGTTCGGCGGTGCGGGTCGAGGTGGGCACGCCCTTGATGCGCAGGCCTTCGTCGCGGACCATCTCGCCCAGGCACTTGACCAGCCAGGCGGCGGTCGAGCCGGTGCCGAGACCAACCTTCATGCCGCTCTGGACATATTGGGTCGCGCGCCTGGCAGCGACGAATTTGGCCTTGTCGATAGGCGAGAGATCTCCGGTCATTGGGCGTCTCCTTGGGGATTCCTTCCCGCTTATAGGAAAGATGTTCGGCAGGCGCGAGAGGCGACTGGCTCAAAGCGGCGTGATGGCGAGTTCGGGCCAGCGGTTTCCGATAGGAAATGTCGCTTTCCGGCAGACGCACACGCGGCAATCGCCTAGGTTCGTCACATGACCACACCGCTTCGCCTTTTCTATGCCCCCGACAATGCCTCGCTCTGCGTGCGGCTGGCGCTTGAGATGCTCGGCGTGCCGTATGAGGCCGTGCTCGTGGATCGCAGCAAGGGCCAACATACTTCGGCGGCCTATCTGGCGATCAACCCCAATGGGCTCATCCCGACACTGGAAACGCCCCTAGGCGCTTTGTTCGAGACGGCGGCTATCCTTCTTTGGCTTTCGGAACAGGAGGGCAGGCTCTTCCCGCCGCCGGGCGCGTCCAGCCGTGGCGACGGGCTCAAATGGCTGTTCTGGCTGGCCAACGAGCTTCACGCCGCCGAGCGAGTGCTGTTTTATTCCGAACGGCTCGTTTCGGCCGAGCATCTGGGCGAACTGGACCGATCGGTTCACCTCCAGATCCGAAACCAGCTTCATCTTCTGGACAACGCCGCGCCTAATTGGCTGACGGAAGACTCGATCCTCGGCTGTTATCTTGCGCCGATGCTGCGCTGGCCGGTGATCTATGGCAACAATCCCGGCTGGCTGAACCTAGCCGACTATCCCAACCTCCTGGCCTTTGCCCGCCGCTTCGAGGCAACCGAGGCCTCGCGCCGCTGCGCCGAGGCGGAGGGCTTGGGCGACAAACCCTTCTCCGAACCCACCTACCCCAATCCCCCCGAAGGATCGCCGCTCTAAATGTTTCTCTCCGTCTTCGATATGTTCAAGGTGGGCGTCGGCCCGTCTTCCTCGCACACCATCGGCCCGATGGTCGCCGGGGCGCTGTTTCTCGATCATCTGCGGCGGCAGCCCTTCAAGGTCGCGGGCCTACGTGTGACGCTGCACGGCAGCCTCGCCTTCACTGGCGTGGGTCACGCCACCGACCGCGCCTCGATCCTCGGCCTCGCCGGTTTCCGCGCGGATGACTATGACGCCGAAAAGGCCGAGACCGAGCTCGCCCGCATCGCGTCAGAGGGCACTGTCAGCCCCGAAGGGCTTCCGACGCTGGAATTCCGCCCCAAGGAACACCTCGTCTTCGACTATGGCCCCAACCTGCCCGGCCACGCCAACGGCATGGTGGTCAAAGGCGTGGATGCCCAAGGCGACGTGATCACTCAGGTCACCTATTATTCGATTGGCGGCGGCTTCGTCCTGACCGAGGAAGAACTGGCGGCCGGAAAGGACCACGACGATGGCCCGGCCGTTCCCTTCCCGTTCAAATCCGCAAAGGAAATGCTGGATATGGCCGCCGAAAGCGGCCTGACCATCGCCGGGATGAAACGCAAGAACGAGTTGAGCCGCCGAAAGGGCGCCGATCTTGACACGGGGATCGCCCGCATCTGGGAGGTGATGAACGACTGCATCGACCGCGGGCTTGAAAACGACGGCATTTTGCCGGGCGGGCTCAAGGTCAAGCGGCGGGCGCGGGCGATTCATCAATCGCTTCTGGCCGAGCGCGGCATGAACCTCTCCGCGCCCCATACGATCAACGACTGGATGTCGACCTATGCGATGGCGGTCAACGAAGAGAACGCGGCCGGCGGTCAGGTTGTGACCGCCCCGACCAACGGCGCGGCGGGGGTCATTCCGGCAACGATCCGCTACTGGCTTGATCACGTGCCGGGCGCGACTGTTTCGAAGGTGCCGGATTTCCTTCTGACGGCGGCAGCCATCGGTGGCCTCATCAAGTTCAACGCCTCGATCTCGGGCGCGGAATGTGGCTGTCAGGCGGAAGTTGGCAGCGCTTCGGCAATGGCGGCGGCGGGGCTGGCGGCGGTCATGGGAGGCACACCCGAGCAGGTGGAAAACGCCGCCGAAATCGCGCTCGAGCATCACCTCGGAATGACCTGCGACCCGATCCGCGGCCTTGTTCAGATCCCATGCATCGAGCGCAACGGTCTCGGCGCGATCAAGGCGGTCTCCGCCGCCTC
>JAURFB010000025.1 GCA_030827165.1 Marivivens sp. | reverse complement strand
TCACAACCGGCATTGCCGTGGTTCTGTGGATCCTGATTGCCGGAACGATCCTGTCAGGCGTGATCTCGATCCGCGATCTCGACTGGTTCCACCGGATGTCGACGCCGCAGGGCTAGGCCCGCTTCGCCAGCCGGTGATAAAGGTGGGTGAAGGTCGCCGCGCCAAGGACCGGGATCAGAAGGTTGACCAGCGGAATGGTCAGCGGCAGCGCCATCAGGCAGCCCGCGATCCAGATTTCCGTGCCATGCTTCTTGCGCATCGCATAGGCCCGCTCACGCCCCTCACGGCGCATCGCTGCCATTGTGAAATACTCGCGGCCAAGCAAGAAGCCATTGAGCAAATAGAAGATCAGAACCGAGGCGAAGGGCAGGATCACATAAAGGGCGAAGGCGAGGATATTCGCGCCGATCAAGACACCCAGGAAGCTGATCGTATCGCGCAGCGCCTCGGTCAGCCCGACCTTGGTGGCAGGCGGCAGGGCAGGATAATGTGCCTCTTCGACGGCTTCGGCCACCGTGTCGAGAAACATCGAGGTGATCGCCGAGGCTATCGGGATCATCAGGAAGAACGACAAGAGCAGCATCAGCGCGAGCGAGCCGAGCGACAGAGCGGTGCCGAGCCAATCGATCTGGCCGATGAGGGGCAGGGTGATCGACGCGGGGTCGAATAGCCCGATCACGAAGACGATCAGAAGATAGGCGCCGATGAAAAGCGCAAGGCTGAGCCCCACGCCAAGGCCGATCACCCGACGAAAGCGCGGGTCGGTCAGCTGCGCCAACGCCTTGAGGAAATCGCCGATGATCATGCCTCGACCCAGCTGATTTTCTTGGCAAGGTCGGGGCGCGGACGATCCGGCGCGTCGGACTTCATCGTTCCGATGTGGACGATGCCAACAACGGTTTCGTGAACGGCAAGCCCCAGATTGTCCTGGACGAACTTGGGATCGAGGCTGAACCAGCCGGAAATCCAGCTTGCTCCCCATCCCGCCGCCGTCGCGGCATTGACGAGCGCAAGGCAGGCGCCGCCCGCTGACAGCACTTGCTCAGACGTCGGGATCTTGTCGAGCGCCACAGGAGAGGAGACAACCACCACCGCACAGCCCGCGCCCCGATAGGTCGCCACGGATTTCGAAACCTTTTCAGGATCTTCCCCAATTTCAGGCCCCCGAACCTCCATCGCGTCCGCCAGCCGGCCCAGCGCCGCGCCATTGAGCACGATGAACCGCCACGGCTCGAGCTTGCCGTGATCGGGCGTCCGCGCGGCGGCGGTGAGCATCTCGATCAGATCTTTCCGCCCCGGATAGGGCGCGGTCAGCATCTTGGCGGGATAGCTCTTGCGCGTGAGCAGGAAATCGAGGGCGGCCTGATTGCGGACGGGCATGGGAACTCCTTTTGATCTTCCTGCTAGATAGGGTCAGGCGAGGGCGGTTTCCATATCCGAAATAAGCCCGCTGACATAGGCGTTGAACCGCGCGTCGGGCTGGCGCTGGGCCCAGATGTCGCCAAAGGGGTCGGGCGCGCGGGTGTCGCTGCCGGCCATTTCCGCGATCACCTCATGGCCGCAAAAGGGGACATAGACCTCGGAATAACCGCCCTCATGGACGACGACGAGCTTACCGCCGCAGACCTCGGCCGTCACGTCAAGGACACGGCGGGTCAACTGGCGAAAGGTTTCTTGATGACAGAGCATGCGCGCAAGGGGATCGTTGCCGGCGGCATCATAGCCACAGGCGACGATCAGCACATCGGGCTTGAAGGCGCGGATCGCCGGCAGGGCAAGCCGGTCCATCGCTTCGAGATAGCTCACATGGCCGCAGCCGGGAGGCAGCGGGATATTGAGGTTGGTTCCAAGCCCCGCGCCCCTGCCTCGATCTTCGAAAAAGCCGCTGTCCATCGGATAGTTGCGGTCCTGATGGATCGAGACGGTCAAGACCTCGGGGTCGTCGTAGAAGATCGCTTCAGTGCCGTTGCCATGGTGCACGTCCCAATCCAGAACGGCCACGCGCCCCGCCAGCCCCGCCGCCTGTGCCGCGCGGATGGCGATGGCGATATTGGCCAGAAGGCAAAAGCCATTGGGAAAATCCGGCAGGCAATGGTGCCCCGGCGGGCGCGAGAGGGCATAGGCATTGTCGACCTCGCCCTTGAGAACCGCGAAAAGCGCATCACGGGCGATCCCCGCAGACAGTTTGGCGATCTCATAACCGCCGGGCCCAAAAGGCGTGCGGCGGCCAAGCTCGCCCCCTTGGGCATCCGAGAGCGCCTTGAACTGGTCGAGATAGCTTGCCGGATGGACACGGAGCAGCTCTTCCCGCGTGGCGGGCTCGGCGCTGGCAAGCCGCAGCTCCTTAGTGAGCCCGGTCACGTCCATCAAGTTCTTCAGGCGCCGCTTTGTCTCGGGATTTTCCGGCAGACCACCGCTCGCCGCAGGTTGCACCAGCCCGCCCACCGGCAGCATCCCCGCGTAATTGCCGCCGCCGTGCCAGAAACAGCGCTCGTCCCAAAAGAATCCCGTTGTCATGGTGTCTCCCTGTCGTTGCCGCCACTCTTGCCCATACAAGCGACCGTGCCAAGGGCGGCTCTCATGTGCTAGGGCTGGGGCATGAGCGAAGTCCCATCCCATCTGGCCGCCGAAGGTGCGGAAATCGCGGTTCGTGTCACCCCCAGGGCGAGCCGCAACCGGATCGTCGTCGAAGAGGGGCAGATCAAAGTCTATGTCACCACCGTCCCCGAAGACGGCAAGGCAAACGCGGCGGTTCAGACGATGTTGGCAAAAGCGCTGGGCGTGCCGAAATCACGCCTGACTCTGATCCGCGGCCAGACATCGCGCGACAAGGTCTTCAGGGTTGGCTGACTATTCTTCCTCGTCGGCAGGCTTCAGCCGATAGATCCCCTCGGGCAGATCAAGCGCCGCCTCGAGATCGCGCAGCTGGGTCATCGACAGGGTGATCGTCATCACCTGATCGGTGCGCGGATCAAGCTGTTCGATCGTGATGCAATCCTCGAAGGCATTGATGGTGATGTCTTCCTTGAGAGCGCCTGGGCCCTCGTCGATCAGCGTTACGACCGTCGCGTCAAACTCGTGTTCGATGGTAAACATGGACCCCAGCCTAGCGTGTGCGGAAGCTTTGACAAGCGCCCTCGGCAAGAATGCAGTTGACGTGGAGAAAGGGCTGGAGAAACGCCAAGAGCCGTGATCTGCTATCGGCATCCCACAAGATGCGCGGTAGGTCCTAAAGTGTTCTCGGTGCTCTCAAACCCCACCTATTCAAGGCTGTTGCTAGCCCAAGTGATTGCGCTTGGGGGCACGGGCCTGATGACGGTTGCCCTCGGGCTTCTGGCTTTTGACATTGCAGGGCCGCAGGCCGGTGCCGTTCTGGGGACAGCGCTTGCGATCAAGATGATCGCCTATGTCGCGCTTGCGCCTGTTGCGAATGCGGTGGTCGATCTGCTGCCGCGCAAGGTGGTTCTGGTTGGGGCGGACCTCATTCGCGCCGCCGTCGCACTGGCCTTGCCGTTCATCGACGCGATCTGGCAGATCTATCTCCTGATTTTCGTGCTTCAGGCGGCCTCTGCGACGTTCACGCCGACCTTTCAGGCGCTGATTCCCGACATTCTGGAAGACGAGGCGGATTATACCAAGGCGCTGTCCCTGTCGCGGCTTGCCTATGACATCGAAAATTTGCTGAGCCCGACCCTTGCCGGCCTGCTGCTCCTTGTCATGAGACCTATAGCGGCCTGTTCGTGGGAACGACCGTAGGGTTCCTGGGCTCGGCGCTTCTCGTCCTGACCGCGCCTCTGCCGCCTCGAAAGGCGGCCGCCAACGCGCGCGGCTTTCTCGACAGGGTCACGCGGGGCGGCAGGATCTATCTGGCGACCCCGCGCTTGAAAGGCCTGTTGGCGCTCAATCTGGCTGCCGCCGCTGGTGGCGCCTTTGTCATCGTCAATACAGTCGTGATCGTCCGCTCGGAATACTCTGGCAGCGAGGCCGATGTCGCCTCTGCTTTGGCCGCCTTCGGGACCGGTTCGATGGTGGCGGCACTTGGCCTGCCGGCGATCCTGGGCAAGGTGAGCGACCGCCCCGTGATGGTGGCGGCCGCATCGGGCCTTGCCCTGTCGCTGTTGGCTCTTGCGCTTTGGCGGGCCTTTGGCGGCCTTTGGCCGGTTCCGATCCTCTTGGGCGGCTGGGGTTTGATCGGCTTGCTCTATTCTGCCGTTCTGACCCCCTCGGGGCGGCTGTTGCGGCGTTCGGCGCATGCCCAGGACCGTCCGTCGCTCTTTGCCGCGCAATTCGCCCTCTCGCACGCCTGCTGGCTTTTGACCTACCCTCTTGCAGGATGGGCGGGTGATGCCTTGGGGATGGCCGCGGCAATGGGGCTTCTGGGGATCGTGGCGGCCATAGGCGTTGTGCTTGCGGTGCGGGTGTGGCCGAGGACAGACGGGGCAGAGATCGCCCACGCGCACCCGGATCTCGCGCCGGATCACCCGCATCTGAAGGCGCACGGTGTGTCCGGCCACCGCCATGTCTTTGTCATCGACGACGAACATCGGGCTTGGCCGTCGCACGGCTATGCTTCCCTTGCGCCGGAGTTTGGTGAAAGCTGCGGGAGTGTGTCGGGCGTGGAGGCGGGCATGATCCGAAGGGAATGGGACAGGTTCAAGCTGCGGGTGATCTGGTCGACGGCCGGATTCGTTCATGTCTGGAAGACGGAACATTCGCTCCATCAATGGATCGTGTTGAACGTGGCATCGGCTCTTCTGGCGTTCATCCTTCCGCTCACCGGCCTTGAGCGCGGCGTCCTTCTGATGGGCGGGATCATGGTGCTGGCGGCCGAATGCTTGAACACCGCCATCGAACGGGTGGTCGACGATATCTCGACCGAAAAGCGCGACCGCGCGCGGCAAGCCAAGGACGCCGGAAGCGCCGCTGTGGCGATCATGGGTCTTGCCGTGCTCGCTGCCTGGATCTGCATCATCTTCGGACTTGTCGCCCGCAGCTAGGCGCCGCCGCCGTTCTTGCCGCCGTTCTTGACGTGGCGAATATCGGGGTGGAGCGCCTTTCCAAGGATGTGATCGTCGCGGTGGATCACCCTGGCAGCCGGGCCGACGATCTCGGGGTCGGGTGGCAAGGCGATGTCCGGGTCTTTGTCGGGATAGTCGAGGGTCGACACGAAATGGCGCATGCAGTTGAGCCTTGCCCGTTTCTTGTCGTTTGACTTGATCACCGTCCTGGGGGCGTCGGCGGTGTCGGTATAAAAGAACATGGCCTCTTTTGCTTCGGTGTAATCGTCCCAGCGGTCGAGGCTCGCCTTGTCGATGGGCGAGAGCTTCCAGCGCTTGAGGGGGTCGGTTTCGCGCGAGAGGAACCGCCGCCGCTGCTCGTCTTGTGTGACGGAAAACCAGTATTTGTAGAGCCGCAGGCCAGAGCGGACGAACATCCGTTCAAGTTCCGGCGCCTCGCGCATGAACTCGAGATACTCGTTCGGCTCGCAAAACCCCATGACCCGCTCGACGCCCGCGCGGTTATACCAGCTGCGGTCGTAGAAAACCATTTCGCCGCTCGTCGGCGGGTGCTGGATGTAGCGCTGGAAGAACCACTGGCCCTTTTCCTCGGGCGTGGGTTTGTTGAGCGCGACCACCCGGGCGGCGCGGGGATTGAGGTGCTCCATATAGCGTTTGATCATGCCGCCCTTGCCAGCCGCATCGCGCCCCTCGAACAAAAGAACGAATTTTTGCCCTGTCTCCTGCGCCCAGTGCTGGACCTTCAAGAGCTCGGACTGGAGCTTGGCTTTCTCGGCCTCATAGCTTGCCCTGTCCAGTTTGGGTGCATCGTGGGCGCTGGTTTCGTCGATCGCGGCAGGCTGGTCGGCGGTTTGGCTCATCAGGGGCTCCTTTGTGCATTCTGCCCTCCCTATCAGGTTTCCGGTCGCTGCGCTTTGACGTGGGTCATGGTCTGCACGGGTTGATCAGGATCAAGGCGCGGGCCGCCGGTTGGCGCGATCCTGACCCCAGGGAAACAGGAGAGTTCGATGTTTGGAGTGAAAAAAGTCGCCCACCACGCGGGCCTCATGGAGCAGATGGCCGATACGGTCGGCGCCGATCTGCGCGAGGCTGTGGCGGACCACCGGCTGAGCGCCGCTGACTACCGCACCGCCGTGATCCGCTGCACGACCTGCGAGGGCGCCGAGGAATGCGCCCACTGGATGGAGAGCCACGCAGGCGCCGAGGAAGCGCCAGCCTATTGCCGCAACCGCGATCTTCTTGAGCGGTTGTCGAACGCCAAGGCTTGAGGCGGGCTGACACTGATGGCAGGGTCCGCCCATGCGGATCCTCGAAAACGTCATATCCGACCGTGGCTCGCGCTATGCGGTGTCGGGCGCGGATGTGTCTTCGGTCGAGGATGTGAAGGATTTCATCAAGTCTCTTTGCCGCAACAAGAAATTTTCCAAAGCGACGCACAACAGCTGGGCTGTTCTCTTGTCTGACGGGCCGCTGAAGAACGATGACGGCGAGGCCGGAGCAGGACTTGTGATCCTGCGGAGTCTCGAGCGCGAGGGTCTTGTCGGCCATGTCGTGTGCGTGACGCGCTGGTTTGGCGGCAGACACCTTGGCGGCGACCGCTTCCGCCATATGGCCGAAGCGGTCAGGATTTATCTTGGCACAGGTGCCTGATCTACTTCAGGTTCTTGAAGACGTTGTAGGCGTAGAGCACGATACCGACAAAGATCATGACCTCGGCGATGGGCATGACCGGAAACATCGCTTCCTCGCCGATGCGCTTGGAGAACCACAGAAAAAGCGTGCCAAGCATGAGGATCGAGCCGACCAGATGCAGCCAGAAATGCGCGCGGGCAAGGCTGGACAGGCCAGTTTAGGGAAAGACCCGGTAGAGCACGCCAAACACGGTCATCAGCGTGAAGCCGAGCAGGTTGATGTGGGCGTGAAGCGGCGCATAGCTGTGATCGCCAGACGAGCCCATGTAGATGCCGAACGAGATACCGACAAGCAGATAGGCCACACCGGCCAATATGAAGTTCCTGGAAATATTCATGAATAGTCCCCCTGTCTCCGGGTCTCTTGAGCGAGCCCGGTTGCGGCATTCTAACGCAGTCTCAGGTGGTTTTTTGGGAAATCTACCCGCTCAGTTCCAGCGGCGGCGTCTGCGGGCGGCCTCGCCGCCGCCAGCCCAGCTTGTCAGGCCCAAGAGGAAGCCGAAATCATACCAGCCGCCCGAATTGGGCACGCCGTAGATGCCGACCTGATCCGAAAACCAGCTGATGATGAAGGCGATGGGCGCAACCGCGCCATCGAAGAACCCCCAGAAGAACCCGCGCGAGCCTTCGATCGCCAATGGCGCCGTGGCGCAGGCGGTGAGGAGGAGAAGGGCGGCAAAGGGGATGAGGCGTTTAATGGCGGCATGATTGGCTTCTTTGGCGCAAAAATCAACCGCTGTCAGGGGGCGCTGCCCCCTCGGCCCTTTGGGCCTCACCCCCGGAGTATTTGGGGCCAAAAGAAGGGATCAGGCGAGGAGCCGTCCCCACAGATCATACTCCCCCGCCTCGTCGACCTCGACGGTGACGATCTGGCCGACCGAGAGGCCCTCGGTGCCTTCGTCGATGAAGAGGTTGCCGTCGATTTCCGGCGCATCGCCCTTTGTGCGGCAGGTGGCGATGCCGTCTTCGTCGATCTCGTCGATGATCACGTCTATCAGTTTTCCAACCTTTGCGGCAAGTTTCGCCTCTGAAATTGCTTGCGCTTTTTCCATAAAGCGATCCCAGCGCTCTTGCTTGATCTCGTCGGGGACATGATCTGGCAGGTCGTTGGAGCGGGCGCCTGCGACGTTTTCATATTGGAAGCAGCCGACGCGATCGAGTTGGGCCTCGTCCATCCAGTCAAGCAGTGTCCGGAATTCCTCTTCGGTCTCGCCCGGATAGCCGACGATGAAGGTCGAGCGCAGGGTGATGTCGGGGCAGTCGCGGCGCCAGGCGGCGATTTCGTCCAGCGTCTTGGCGGCGGCGGCGGGGCGGGCCATGCGCCGCAGCGTTTCGGGGTGGGCGTGCTGGAAGGGAATATCGAGGTAGGGCAGGATCAGCCCTTCGGCCATCAGCGGGATCAGGTTTCGCACGTGGGGGTAGGGGTAGACATAGTGCAGCCGCACCCAAGCGCCGAGCGAGCCCAGATCGCGGGCAAGATCGGTGATGTGGGCGCGGTGGCCGCGATCCTCTTTGTGTTTTATATCAACGCCATAGGCCGATGTATCCTGGCTGATGACCAGAAGCTCCTTCACCCCCGCCTCGACCAGCTTTTCCGCCTCGCGGATCACCGCATGGGCGGGGCGGCTTGCCAGACGGCCGCGCATGTCGGGGATGATGCAGAACTTGCAGCGGTGATTGCAGCCTTCGGAAATCTTGAGATAGCTATAATGCCGCGGCGTGAGCGAGACGCCCGAGGCCGGCAGCAGGTCGATGAACGGATCGGGGCTGGGGGGCACCGCGCCATGCACGGCATCGAGCACCTGCTCGTATTGCTGGGGGCCTGTCACCGCCAGCACCGAAGGGTGCGCGCCGGTGATGAACTCGGGCTCGGCACCGAGGCAGCCGGTGACGATCACCTTGCCGTTTTCCGCCAGCGCCTCGCCGATGGCTTCAAGGCTTTCGGCCTTGGCGCTATCCAGAAACCCGCAGGTGTTGACGATCACCGCATCAGCGCCCGCGTAATCGGGCGAGATCGCATAGCCCTCGGCGCGCAGGCGCGTCAGGATGCGTTCGCTGTCGACAAGTGCCTTGGGGCAGCCGAGCGAAACCATGCCGATGGTCGGCTGTCCGGGGCGCGGGGAATCGGAGATCAGCGCGCGCGGCGCAAGGTCGGGGCGGAGGTTGGGCGGGTTCTGCGACATGGGGGCGAAAGCCCGCCTTCTCAACGCCGCCGGTCGCGGCGGGCGCTCATCGGCTGGAAGGCCACGCCGACATGGGCCTCGCAATAGGGCTTGCCCTGTTGCACGGGCAGCCCGCAAAACCAGAAATTGTCGGTCGCCGGATCGCCCACGGGCCATTTGCAGGTTTTCTCGGTGAGCTCCATGAGCGTCAGCTTCTTGGCGGTCTTTTCCACCTCGGAGACCTTGGCAAGCGCTTCGGGGCTGATCTCGTTGGCCGAGGGCTGCGGCGGCAGCGGTTGGCCGGCCGGGATGATGGCGCGGCGCGCGGCGCTCATCGGGATGGCGTCGGTCTCGACCGCGGGGCTTTCGGCATTTGCGGCAGGCTTTTCTTTGGCGGCGGCCTTCGGCTCGGGGCGCGCGGCCTTGGGTGCGGACGGGGCGGCCGGCTTGTCCTTGGCCACAGGCTTGGTGGCGCTGGCGGCCGGATCCGAGGGCGCGGCGCTTGCGCCGGCGCGGTTCGACAGGCCAAGGCGATGCACCTTGCCGATCACCGCATTGCGGGTCACGCCGCCAAGTTCCTTGGCGATCTGGCTGGCCGATTGGCCTTCGGTCCACATCTTCTTCAAGAGCTCGACGCGCTCGTCGGTCCACGACATCCTACATTCCTTCGGCTAAAGGGCGGGGCCAACTGGGGCGTATCCGGCCAAGTACTCGGGTCAGCCCCCTATTCTAAGCATGGGAACGCGGGATACAAGCGGTCGATTCGTTTTGTGAACCGAAGGAGTGGGCAGATGAACACAGCGCAGGGGATGGGCGTCCGCCGGTTCGGTCGGGTCAACTGGCTTGGCACATATACTCTGGCGCGCCGCGAGGTGATGCGCTTTTTGAATGTCTGGAGCCAGACGATCATGGCGCCGCTCATCAACGCGGGGCTTTTCCTTCTGATTTTCACCATCGCCATCGGCAGGGGCCGGGGCGATGTGATGGGCGTGCCGTTCATGCATTTCCTCGCCCCCGGCATCCTGACGATGACGGTGATCCAAAATGCCTTCGCCAATACCTCCTCCTCCCTGACCTCGGCCAAGGTGCAGGGCAATATCGTCGACACGCTGATGCCGCCTCTCAGCCCGCTCGAGCTGGTGGCCGGCTATATTGCCGGCGCCGTGGCCCGTGGCATGATCGTTGCGGTGGTGATTGCCCTTGGCGCCTGGGCCTTCCTTGGCGTCGGCATCGCCCATCCGCTCTGGACGCTGGCCTTTGTCGTCGCCGGCTCGGTCTTCATGGGTGCGCTCGGTATCGTTGCTGCAATCTTCGCCAACAAGTTCGATCAGCTCTCGGCGATCACCAACTTCGTCGTCACGCCCCTGTCGTTTCTTTCCGGCACCTTCTATTCCATCACGGCCCTGCCGGCCCCGATGCAGACGATGAGCCACGCCAATCCTTTCTTCTATATCATCGACGGCGTCCGCTACGGCATGATCGGCGTCTCCGACAGCGCGCCCGCGCTTGGCATCACCATCGCCTCAGGCGCGGCGCTGGCCGTTCTGGTGCTCTGCTGGCGCTGGTTCCGCATCGGCTATCGCCTAAAACCCTAGGCCGACTTTTCTTGCCGGCGCGGATCGCGTAAACGATCCCCATGACGCACAAAGGCCGCCGATTCGACCTCCGAAGCACCCGCTGATCCGCGGGCGCGACGCTTTGCGCCTCGTCTGTCCTCCCAATTGAATTGACTCGCCCCTGCCCCTGCGGCACCTATCGGGCTTCACCAAGAAGGACCATGTGATGATCCCCTCGCTGCTGCCGACCTATAACCGCGCGCCCTTGACCTTCGTCAAAGGGATCGGCTCCTGGTTGATCGAGGCAGACGGCCGACGGTTTCTCGATCTCGGCGCGGGTATCGCGGTGAATGCGCTGGGGCATGCCAATCCCGAGCTGGTCAAGACGCTGACCGAGCAGGCCAACGCGCTCTGGCATACTTCCAACCTCTATCAGATTCCGGCCCAGCAGGCGCTGGCCGACAAGCTGGTCGAGGCGACCTTTGCCGATACCGCGTTCTTCACCAACTCCGGCACCGAGGCCTGCGAACTCGCCGTCAAGATGACGCGCAAGTATCACTACGAGAAGGGCCACCCCGAGCGGGTCAGGATCATCACGTTCGAAGGGTCGTTCCACGGCCGCTCCTCGGCCGGCATCGCCGCCGCCGGATCGGAGAAAATGACCAAAGGCTTCGGTCCCCTCCTGCCGGGCTTCGTCCACCTCGCCTGGGGCGACCATGACGCGCTGCGCGAGGCCGCGGCCCAGCCCGATGTCGCCGCCATCCTGATCGAGCCGGTGCAGGGCGAAGGCGGCATCCGCCCGCTGCCCGACCAATGCCTCAAGGGCCTGCGTGACCTCTGCGACACGAACGGCATTCACCTGATCCTCGACGAGGTCCAATGCGGCATGGGCCGCACCGGCAAGCTCTTCGCACATGAATGGGCCGGCGTCACCCCCGATATCATGATGGTCGCCAAGGGCATCGGTGGCGGCTTCCCCCTCGGCGCGGTCCTCGCCACCGAAGACGCCGCCTCCGGCATGACCGCAGGCTCCCACGGCTCGACCTATGGCGGCAACCCGCTCGCCTGCGCCGTCGGCGGCCGCGTGATGGACCTCGTGGCCGACGACGCCTTCCTCGCCGACGTGAACCGCAAGGCCGGCATCTTCCGCCAGCGCCTCGAAGCCCTCGTGGCCACGCACCCCGATGTCTTCGACAGCGTCACCGGCGTGGGCCTGATGCTCGGCATCAAATGCAAGGTGCCCAACACCGACATGATCAAGGCAGGCTACGCCGCCGAAGTCCTCACCGTGCCCGCCGCCAACAACGTTATCCGGCTCCTGCCCGCCCTCAACATCCCCGATGCCGATATCACCGATGCCATCGCCCGCCTCGACAAGGCGGCGTCCACCTTCTGATTTCTTTTGGCTGAAAATACTCCGGGGGGGCCGAAGGCCGGGGGGCAGAGCCCCCTCCAGCCTCTCCCAGAAAGCGACCGACATGAACCATTTCCTCGATATCAACAAAACCAGCCCCGCCGACCTGCGGCAGATCCTGGACACAGCGCAGGCGATGAAAACCGCCCGCCTCGGCCTCCCCAAAGGCACGCCCGACGACGACCAGCCGCTCAAGGGCCATATGGTCGCGCTGATCTTCGAAAAGCCCTCGACCCGCACCCGGGTTTCCTTCGACGTGGGCGTCCGCCAGCTCGGCGGCGAGACTATGGTCCTCTCCGGCGCCGACATGCAGCTCGGCCACGGCGAGACCATCGCCGATACCGCCCGCGTCCTCAGCCGCTATGTCGATCTCATCATGATCCGCACCTTCGAGGAACAGACCCTCCTCGACATGGCGGAATACGCCACCGTGCCGGTGATCAACGGCCTCACCAACCGCTCGCACCCCTGCCAGATCATGGCCGATGTCATGACCTATGAGGAACACCGCGGCCCGATCGCCGGCAAGAAGGTGGTCTGGTCGGGCGACGGCAACAATGTCTGCGCCTCCTTCATCCATGCCGCGGGCCAGCTCGGCTTCGATCTGACATTCACCGGCCCCGAAACGCTCGATCCCGAGATGGGCTTCGTGCAGGAGGCCCGCGCCAAGGGCTCGAACATCGTCATCGAGCGCGATCCCGCCAAGGCGGTCGCGGGCGCCGATCTCGTCGTCACCGACACCTGGGTCTCGATGCACGATCCGCAATCCGCCCGCGAACGCCGCCACAACCAACTGCGCGGCTATCAGGTGAACGACGCCCTCATGGCGCAGGCCAAGGACGACAGCCTCTTCATGCACTGCTTGCCTGCCCACCGCGACGACGAGGCCACCTCATCGGTCATGGACGGCCCGCATTCGGTGATCTGGGACGAGGCCGAAAACCGCCTCCACGCCCAGAAGGCGATCATGCGCTGGTGCCTCGGGGTCTGACACCCGCGAGAAATCGTGCTCACTTCCAAAGGAATTGCGCTAGGCTCTGTCCGTGAAGGCGGCCTGCAAGCCGCCCGTGATTCCTCGGGAGAGTTCCTCATGTACGACTATGTGATCCCACCGCTGATGCGCGGCCTTTCGGCCCTTTCGGGCCTTCTGACCAAGGCCGAGGCGCATTGCGCCGAGCATAATATCAAACCCGAGGCGATCCTCGATTTCCGCCTCTTCCCCGATATGCTCAGCTTCACGCGCCAAGTGCAGCTGACCTGCGATTTTGCCGCCCGCCTGCCGGCGCGGCTTTGCGTCGAGGAGATGCCCTCGTTTCCCGATACCGAAACGAGCTTTGCCGAGCTGCAAGCGCGCATCGCCAAGGTCAAAGCCTATGTCGAAGGCTACGCGCCCGAACGCCTCGCCGGCGCCGAGACCCGTTCGCTCGTTCTCAAGCAAAGGGCGGGAGACATGACCCTCAACGGCCTCGAAATGGCGACCCTCTATTCGATGCCGCAGTTCTATTTTCACCTGACCACCGCCTACGACATCCTGCGTCACAACGGCGTGCCCTTGGGCAAGCGAGATTACATGGGTGTCTAGGTGTCCCGCGGCTTGGCGCGCAGGGTCGGTTCCGCCACGGTCGGGTCTTCGGGCCAGGGGTGGCGCGGATAGCGGCCGCGCATGTCCTTGCGGACGTCCGCATAGGACGAGGCCCAGAAGCCGGGAATATCGGTTGTCGTCTGCACCGGCTTGCCGCCGGGTGAGAGGAGCGTGACCCGCAGGGGCGTTTTGCCGATCATCGGGTGGCGGGTGACGCCGAACATCTCTTGCAGGCGCAGGGTGATCTTCGGCGTCTCGCCGTCATAGTCGATGGCAATGCGGCGGCCGAGGGGCGTTTCGAAATGCGCCGGCGCTGCGGCGTCGAGCGCCTGCATTTCATTCCAGTCGAGCATGGCCCGTAGGGCCTCAAGCGGGTTGAAGCGCTTCCAGTCCTCGGCGATCTTGACGCCCTGAAGATGCGGCAGGAGCCAATCTTCAAGGGTGTCGAGCAGCGCCGCATCTGTCATATCCGGCAAATCCGCTCCGCCCGCGCGGACAAGCTCGACACGCGCCCTAAACCGCGCCGCCGCTCCTTCAAGCCGCAACCCAAGATCGTGCACCCCCTCGCACATGGCTTGGGCGAAGGCTTCGGACGGAGCCTCAAGCCACGGCCGGTCGCTCAGGGCAATCGCGCCCAAACGCTCCTGCCGCCGCGCCAGAACGCGGCGGTCGCGCTTGGACCACTGGCAGGAGGTCTCTTCGGTGATCCGATCGGCCAGCACGGCGCGGATCTGGGCCTCGGAGATCGGCGCGGCAAGGCGGATCTTCGCTTCGCGGGGATCGCCGTCGAGGTCGGTGGCGACGAGGAAGGGCTGACCGGCGAGCGGGTCGGCGGCATCGAGGATTGCGCCCTTGCCGCCCGAGAGAAGATAGCGCGGCTGGTCGCCGGGGCGGCGCTGGCCGATGCGGTCGGGGTAGGCCAGCGCTACCATTTCGGCGAGGTCTATCGCGGACCGGTCGGGCAGGCTCGCCTCCAGCCGATTGGCCTCGGCCTTTACCCGCTCTTTGACCGGATGGCTGACCGCCCCCGGCCCGTCATAGCGCCCGGTGAGCGCTTTGAGCCGCAAACCGAGGTCGGCGGGAGCGCCGTACAGAAGATCACGCTCGCCAAGTAGCGCGGCCACCGGCGCAGCGCCTTTGCCGGCCTTGAGGAGCATATGCCCGAGGCGCGGATGCAGCGGAAGGGCGGCCAGTTCGCGGCCATGGGCGGTGATCAGGCCTTTGTCGTCGAGCGCACCGAGGTCGGCCAGAAGCGCCCGCGCCTCGGCGAGTGCGCCTTCGGGCGGCGGGGTGAGGAAGGCGAGGTCGTCGCTGCCCCAGAGCGCCAGTTCGAGCGCCAGGGGGGCGAGGTCGGCGGTGGCGATCTCGGGTGGGGGGAAGGCAGCAAGTGCGCCTTCCTCACCGCGGGTCCAGAGCCTGTAGCAGCGCCCTGCTGCCACACGGCCTGCGCGGCCCGCGCGCTGGGTTGCCTCGGCGCGGGTGACGCGTTCGGTCACGAGGCGCGACATGCCGGAGCCGGGATCATAGCGGGCGCGACGGGCGCGGCCGGCGTCGATCACGACGCGGATATCCTCGATGGTGAGCGAGGTCTCGGCGATGGCGGTGGAGAGGACGACCTTGCGGCCCTTTGGGACGGGGGCAATCGCCGCGCGCTGGGCGGTGAAGGGCAGGGCGCCGTAGAGGGGGCGGATCTCGCAATCCTCGGGCAGGCGGCCCTTTAGGAGCGCCTCGGTACGTTGGATCTCGCCCTCGCCGGGGAGGAAGACGAGGATGCCGCCCTCAGTCTCGGCGACAGCCTGTTCGATGAGCGACGCAGTCGCTTCGGGCAGGCGGGCATCGCGTGGCAGGGGTTTGTCGAGGTGGAGGGTTTCGACCGGGAAGGAGCGGCCCCCGGAGGTGATGACTGGGGCATCGCCCATCAGGGCGCCCACCGGCTCGGCGTCGAGCGTGGCGGACATGGCGAGGATTAGCAGGTCAGGGCGGAGGGCGGCGCGAATTTCGAGCGCGAGGGCGAGGCCGAGATCGGCGTTGAGGCTGCGCTCGTGGAATTCATCGAAGATTACCGCGCCGATGCCAGCGAGTTCGGGGTCGGACTGGATCATCCGCGTAAGGATGCCTTCGGTGACGACCTCGATGCGGGTGGATTTGGAGACCTTGGCCTCGCCGCGCATCCGGTAGCCGACGGTTTGCCCCGTAGCCTCGCCCAACTCCTCGGCCAAACGCTCTGCAGCCGCCCGCGTGGCGAGGCGGCGAGGCTCGAGCATAAGGATCTTGCCGCTGGCAAGGCACGACTGGAGGAGGGCGATCGGCACCCGTGTGGTCTTGCCCGCGCCGGGAGGTGCCTGAAGGACTGCCATCCCGCGCGACTTGAGAGCGGCGATCAGCGGGGCGAGGGCGCCGTCGATGGGAAGGGGTTGGGCCATGGCCTCTTATGGCGCGAGAGGGGGCGCTGTCCAAGGGGGCTCTGCCCCCGCGCCTGCGGCGCTCCCCCGGAGTATTTCACAGCTAAAAGATTATCAGAAAAAAATCGCATATTTATTGACCAATATATTAGCCTCAGAACGGTCGATGAGTTGGGGATCAATCTATTAGGGGGAGGCCTAAAACTCTCAGACTTCGATATTTTGGTTGAGGAAGGGGACCCGCTCATAGTTATTGTTGTCGCAGTTGAAGGTTAACATAAACGAAAGTGGAAGTAGAAAAGAGGAAATAGCAGGGCTCATCGTAACCAAAACATCAGGAAATTTATATTTATGTTTTTCTATTTAGGTAACAGTTACCTGTCAAATCTCAATAGAAATGTGAGTTGAAATAATCTATGCGCTCGATGAATATCAGAATAAAAATTTTTTCCAAATTTCCTAACTGCCTACCACCCGATTAGCATATCTCAGCTCCGAGATGGACAGTCATCTTTACACTACCGGTTTGCACGCGATCGATTATTGATGAGATAGTAATAAACGAAACAGTCTAAAGACCTAGAGATTTATTTTTGCCGCGCACCTCCAATCGCCGGAGGGGAATTTATGGGGTCCATGAGCCGCAGGATTGTTCTGCCTTCGACAAGTACTTCTTGAATGGTCGATTTGACCGCGTGGGAAGTGGCTTGTAAACTTAGCTTTGATAACATAACCGTTGTTTCATGTAAGCGGTCTTCTGCACGTTCGGCGCGGACAGCGGCAGCATTGAGCTGTACTTTGAGTTGTTCGACCTGGGCTTTAAGGCTGTCTCTCTGAAACTTAGCAATCTCTAAAGCGATTGCAGTCTCCATGAGCCTCTTGTCGTTTTTTTTGCTCTTCTTTGCCATAGCTTCTACCTTCATCTCCTCTTCAGTCAGAACTTTGAAAGAACTTGTCGAATTTGACTAAATGTTAGGTCCAAAAAGAATGAGAAACTGACTAATGTGTGCTGCGCTTACACCGATTTTATTGCATCTCCAATACATTCCAGTACCCAGCCAATTTACCTTTACCCGCCGATTATTCCGTCCAATTCAGGGGCAATGCAAAGAATCCCCCGAAGGTTAAAAGAGTATATCGAATATCCCATCTCTTAATTTAAACGATATTCGCCTCGGTCGCGGCGATCATCTCGTCGCGGCTGACACCCGGCGCGAGCTCGACAATGTGCAGGCCCTTGTGGGTCACATCGAGCACCCCAAGGTTGGTGATGATCCGATCGACCACAGCCTTGCCGGTCAAGGGCAGGGTGCATTCCTTCAGAACCTTCGACTCGCCATGCTTGGAGGTGTGATCCATCACAACCACCACCCGGCCAACCCCGGCCACAAGGTCCATCGCCCCGCCCATGCCCTTCACGAGCTTGCCGGGGATCATCCAGTTGGCGAGGTCGCCCTTCTCGCTCACTTCCATCGCGCCAAGAATGGCCATCGCGATCTTGCCACCACGGATCATGCCGAACGAGGTCGCGCTATCGAAATAGGCGGTCTGTGGCAGCTCGGTAATCGTCTGCTTGCCCGCGTTGATGAGGTCGGCATCTTCCTCGCCCTCGACCGGGAAGGGCCCCATGCCCAGCATTCCGTTCTCGGACTGCAGCGTGACGTTCACGCCCTTGGGGATATAGTTCGACACCAGCGTCGGAATCCCGATGCCGAGGTTCACATACATCCCGTCCTCAAGCTCTTTTGCGGCCCGCTCGGCCATCTGATTACGATCCCAAGGCATCAGACGGTCTCCTTCTTGCGGGTGGTGCGCTGTTCGATGCGCTTTTCATGCGCGCCCTGCACGATGCGATGGACATAGATGCCGGGCAGGTGGATGGCATCGGGATCGAGCGAACCGGTCGGCACGATCTCTTCGACCTCGACCACGCAAACCTTGCCGCACATCGCGGCGGGCGGGTTGAAGTTGCGGGCGGTCTTGCGGAAGACGAGGTTGCCGGTCGCATCCGCCTTCCAGGCCTTCACGATCGACAGGTCGGCAAAGATGCCTTCCTCGAGGATATAGGTCTGGCCGTCGAAATCCTTGTGTTCCTTACCCTCGGCAATAACCGTGCCGACACCCGTCTTGGTATAGAAGCCTGGGATGCCCGCGCCGCCCGCGCGCATCCGCTCGGCCAGCGTGCCTTGGGGGTTGAACTCAAGCTCCAATTCGCCCGAGAGATACTGGCGCATGAACTCGGCGTTCTCGCCCACGTAGGACGAGATCATCTTCTTCACCTGACGGGTCTGCAAAAGGATACCGATCCCGAAATCATCAACCCCCGCATTGTTCGAGGCAAAGGTCAGATTCGTCGTGCCCGCGTCGCGGATCGCGCTCAGAAGAAGCTCGGGGATGCCGCACAGGCCAAAGCCGCCCGCGGCAATAAGCATTCCGTCGTGCAAAAGCCCGTCGAGGGCCTCCGCCGCAGAACCATAGATCTTGTTCATGGGAGTCTCCGTAGACGTTTCGCCGCCCGTTGTTGCCAAGAGGGGGGCGGGAGTCAATCTCGGCCCGCCCCTGAAACGCCGTCAGAGCTATTTCTTCCTGGCCTTGGGGGCGGCTTTTTTGGCGGCGGGCTTTTTCGCGGGGGCTTTCTTGGCGGGGGGTTTCTTCTTGCCGCCCTTCGAGGCCTTGGCGTTCACGATCTCAATGGCCATGTCCGCCGTCACATCGGCCGGCTCTGTCCCCTTGGGCAGGGTCGCGTTGACCTTTTCCCATTTGACATAGGGGCCATAGCGCCCGGCCATCACCACCATCGCCCCACCAGAAGGGTGTTCGCCCAGCTCCTTGAGCGGGGCCGCGGTCGCGCCGCCGCCACGGCGGCTTGCCGCTTTCTGCGCCAAAACCTCGACAGCACGGTTCATGCCGATGGTGAACACCTCGTCGGCGTCCTTGATATTGGCATAGACGCTACCGTGCTTCACATAGGGCCCAAACCGGCCGATGGCCGTTTCGATCATCACGCCGTCATCAGGGTGCGGCCCGATCTCGCGCGGCAGGTTGAGAAGCATGAGCGCCTTTTCAAGCGTCATGTCGGGCGCCGACCAGCCCTTGGGCAGGCTCGCCCGCGGCGGCTTGGGCGTCTCTTCGGTGGCCTCGCCGCGCTGTACGTAAGGCCCGAACCGGCCATCGCGCAACGTGATCGCATCGCCGTCGTCGTGGCCCAGAAGGCGCCCGTCGGGCGGGATCGCGCTGTCTTCGGCGCCCGGCGGGCCGAAGGGGCGGGTATAGCGGCATTCGGGATAGTTCGAGCAACCGATAAAGGCGCCGCCCGAACGCGCCGTCCGCATGGAAAGCTGGCCCTTGCCGCAGGTCGGGCAGAGGCGCGGATCGCTGCCGTCCTCGGTCGGCGGGAACAGGTGCGGCGCCAGCACCTCGTTGATCTTGTCGAGCACGTCGGTGATCCGCAGCTCGGATGTCTCGGCCAGCGCCGCCGAGAAATCGCGCCAGAACCGGCCCAGAACGTCCTTGTAATCGGCCCCGCCCGCGCTCACCTCGTCAAGCTCGTCCTCGAGCCCGGCGGTGAAATCATATTCGACATAGCGGCGGAAATAGTTGGACAGAAAGGCAGTCACGAGCCGACCCTTGTCCTGCGGGATCAGGCGGCCCTTGTCTTTGGCAACATAGTCGCGTTCCTGAATCGTCGTGACGATCGAGGCATAGGTCGAGGGGCGGCCGATGCCCAGCTCTTCCATGCGCTTCACCAGCGTCGCCTCGGTATAGCGCGGCGGAGCCTGGGTGAAATGCTGCTCCGGCGTGACGGCGAGCTTGTCGGCCTTCTCGCCGCTTGCAAGCTGTGGCAGGCGGCCTTCGTCATCCTCGCCGTTGTCGTCGCGGCCCTCTTCGTAGATGGCGATGAAGCCGTCGAACAGGACAACCTGACCGGTGGCCCGCAGGATCACCTGCTCGTCGTCGCTGGCGATATCGACCGAGGTGCGCTCGAGCCGCGCGGCGGCCATCTGGCTGGCGATGGTGCGCTTGTAGATCAGATCATAAAGCTTGCGCTGATCGGCGTCGGTGGTGCGCAGCTTTTCGGCGGTAAGGCGCATATCGGTCGGGCGGATACACTCGTGCGCCTCTTGCGCGTTTTTGGCCTTGTTCTTGTACATCCGTGGGCTGGCGGGAAGGTAATCGCCGCCAAAGCGATCCTTGATTGCGTCCCGCGCGGCCATGACAGCCTCGGGGGCCATGTCGATCCCGTCGGTTCGCATATAGGTGATGTGGCCGGCCTCGTAGAGGCGCTGGGCGGCCGACATGGTCTGCCGCGCACCCATGCCGAACTTGCGGCTCGCTTCTTGTTGAAGGGTCGAGGTCATGAAGGGCGGGGCGGGGTTGCGGGTCGCAGGCTTGGCCTCGACCGAGCGCACCGCCAGATCGCGGCTTTCCACGGCGCGGACCGCCATCTCGGCCCGCATCGCATCCGCGAGATCGAATTTCTCAAGCTTCTTGCCGGCAAGGCTCACCAGCCGCGCCTCGAATTCCTGCCCGCGCGGGTTCTTCAGCCGCGCCGTAACCGACCAGTATTCCTGCGCGCGGAAGGCCTCGATCTCCATCTCGCGCTCGACGATCAGCCGCAGGCAGACCGATTGCACGCGGCCGGCCGATTTCGCTCCCGGCAGCTTGCGCCACAGGACCGGCGAAAGGTTGAACCCGACGAGGTAATCGAGGGCGCGGCGGGCCAGATAGGCCTCGACCAAGGGCGCGTCGATCTCGCGCGGGTGGGCCATCGCATCGGTCACGGCCGATTTGGTGATGGCGTTGAAGGTGACGCGGCTGACGGCGGTATCTTTCTTGATCGCCTTGCGGGCGGTGAGCGCCTCGCGCAGGTGCCAGCTGATCGCCTCGCCTTCGCGGTCGGGGTCGGTGGCGAGGATCAGGGTAGGGTCGTCTTTCAGCGCATCGGCAATCGCTTTGACGTGTTTCTTGCTGTCGGTGGTGATCTCCCATTCCATCGCGAATCCCTGCTCGGGATCGACCGAACCATCCTTGGCAGGCAGGTCGCGGACATGGCCATAAGAGGCAAGGACAGTATATTCTGAGCCGAGATACTTGTTGATTGTCTTGGCCTTAGCCGGGGATTCAACAACTACTACGGGCATCTGCTACCTTGAATACTGGGGGTTCTGTTCAGGTCGCGCACCATGAGTGAGGCCGCGAGGTATTGTCAATCCACTGATCGGGCGAGATGTAGCTTGGTGGAAAAATGCGGCCTGCAGGCGCCGCCATTTCGCCGTGTGGCCCTAGTCGACCCGCGCCAAAAGGCCCCCCGGCTGGCGGTGGATACGGCCCGCAAGTTCGAGGTCGAGCAGGATCGGCGAGACTGTCGCCGCCGATGCGGCGATGTCGCGGATGAGTTGATCCTCGGCCAGCGGCGACGGGCCGAGACGGGCGAGGATTTGCCGGTGCAGATCGGCCGTTTCCCGCAGGCTCCGCGCGGAGCGGGGTGTGATGGGCTCGGGCGCGAGGCGCGTGTTCGCGGCGATCTGTTGTGGCTGGGCGTTCAGCACTTCGATCACGTCCGCCGCCGACCGCACCAGAACCGCGCCATCGCGGATCAGGTGGTTGCAGCCGCCCGAGCGGGCGTCGAACGGGTGCCCCGGCACGGCCACAACGTCGCGGCCGATCGCCAGCGCGGCCTCGGCGGTGATCAGGCTGCCCGATTTCGCCGCCGCCTCGATCACCACGACCGCCCGCGCAAGACCCGCGATCAGCCGGTTGCGCACCGGGAAATGCCGCGCCTGCGGCTTCAGGCCCATCGGTTGCTCCGACAGGCGCAGGCCGAAATGCCCGATATCATGGGTGAGGGCGGCGTTTTCCTGCGGATAGATGTGGTCGACCCCGCCCGCCATCACCGCGATCGTGCCGCTTTTCAATGTCTCGCGGTGCGCCTCGGCGTCGATCCCGCGGGCAAGGCCGGAAACCACGACGATTCCCTCCTCGGCCAGCTCGGCCGCCATCCGCCGCGCCATGCGCAGGCCAAGCGAAGAGGCGCTGCGCGCGCCGACGATGGCGACGATCCGACGGTGGAGAAGATCGGCCTTGCCGACCGCCCAGAGCATCGGCGGCGCATCGGGAAGGTCGGCCAGCACATCGGGATAATCCGTCTCGCCGCGAAAGATCAGCCGCGCCTGCGCCGCCTTTCCGGCCTTCATCTCGGCGGCGATCACACCCTCTGGGCAAATCGCGTAATCGCTGATTCCCGCGTCACGGGCCAGCCGGGGCAGGGCATCCAGCGCCTGGCCCGCCGACTGGTGTTCGCTGAGGAGGCGATAATAGGTGGAAATCCCGACCCGTCTTGAGCGCAACAGACGGAGCGCCGAAAACCGGTCAGCTTCCGTGGTGGGTGGGAGTGGGGGGTGAGTGGAAGAGCTGTTGTCTCCTGTCATCCGGCCCTCCGTCTGTTGCCAGACATCTCTAGAGCCCGAATGGTTGACTACAAGTAAAGCCCCGGCAGATATTTGCGCGTCCTAGCCGCCAGCCCCGCCAATGGTCAGCCCGCCGATCAACAGGCTTGGCTGGCCCACGCCCACAGGAACCCATTGCCCCGCCTTGCCGCAATTGCCGATGCCGGGATCAAGAGCCAAGTCGTTGCCGATGGCCCGGATCTGGCGCAAGGCCGTCGGGCCGTCGCCGATCAGCGTCGCGCCTTTCACCGGCGCGCCGATCTTGCCGTTCTTGACCCGATAGGCCTCGGTGCAGCTGAAAACAAACTTGCCGTTGGTGATATCCACCTGCCCGCCTCCGAAGCCGACCGCATAGATGCCGTCCCCAAGGTCGGCCACCATCGCCGCCGGATCGGCTTTGCCGGAAAGCATGTAGGTATTCGTCATCCGCGGCATCGGGGCATGGGCATAGCTTTCGCGGCGGCCGTTGCCAGTGGCCGCAACACCCATCAGCCGCGCATTCTGCCGATCCTGCATATAGCCCACGAGGATGCCGTCCTCGATCAGCACGTTCTTCTGGCTCGGCGTGCCTTCGTCGTCGACCGTGATCGACCCGCGACGGTCGGGGATTGTCCCGTCATCCAAGACAGTCACGCTCGGCGCGGCGACCCTCTGGCCCAAAAGCCCGGCGAAGGCGCTGGTGCCCTTGCGGTTGAAATCACCCTCAAGCCCGTGGCCGACCGCCTCATGCAAAAGGATCCCCGGCCAGCCATTGCCCAGCACCACATCCATAACCCCGGCTGGCGCAGGCTCCGCCTCGAGGTTGACCCGTGCGATCCGCAGCGCCTCGCGCACATGGCCCTGCCAGACATCGGTGGCGATCACGCCGCTCAGGTCCACCCGTCCGCCGCCGCCCGCGCCGCCGCTTTCGCGCCGCCCGTCTTTTTCGACGATCACCGAGACATTCAGCCGCGCCATCGGCCGGATATCGGTGACAAGCGTGCCTTCGGGGCGCAAGATCACAACTTCCTGAAGCGAGGCCGCGACCGAGGCCGAAACCTGCACGACGCTCGAATCAAGCCCGCGGGCATAGGTGTCGATCTCGGCCAGCAGATCGACCTTGGCGGGAAAGCTGACCCCCAGCATCGGATCGGCATCGGTATAAAGCTTGCGGTTTGTCGCGCGCGGGGCCTCGGCCAGAGTGCCTCCGCCGCTGCCCACGGCCAGCCGCGTGGTGGCCACAGCGCGCTTGAGCGCCTTTTCATCCAGCGTGGTCGAATGGGCATAGCCGGCGGTCTCGCCACGCACTGCCCGCAGGCCAAAGCCTTCCGAGGCATCAAAGCTGGCGGTTTTCACGCGACCGTCGTCAAATGAGATCACTTCCGAGCGCCGCCGCTCAAGAAAGAGCTCGCCATCGTCCGCGCCCTCAGTGGCCTGGCGCAAGAGCCTGAGCGCGCTCTCCTGATCCAGGGCGGTTTCAAAGGGGCGGAAAGCGTCTGACGACATGAGAGATTCCTCAAATTTACGGGCACTCGATGCAAAAAGCGTCCGTTTGCCGCAATTGCAGTTCTTGAGTTGTGCGTCAGGATATGTGAGATGCATTCGCGGATACAACGGGATTCCGCCCCGTGTTTCGGTGCGGATTCCTAATTGGGCGTGATAGCACGCCGTCAAGAACAGGGTATGACATGCGACTGACCAACCTCGTCACCAAGCTTTCGGCCGCAGCCGGGCTGATCTTTGCCGCCGCTGCCGCCAGCGCGCAGGCCGTCAACCAACAGCTCGAGATCATCGGCGCGCCGAAGGATCAGGGTGTGGGCTTCCAGCCTGCCGCCTCCGAGCTTGCCCGCGATCTGCAATGGCTCGACGGCATGATCCTGATCATTATCACCGGCATCGTGATCTTTGTGGTCGGCCTTCTGGCGTTCATCATCGTTCGCTACAGCCGCCGCGCCAACCCGAACCCGGCCAGCTTCTCGCACAACTCGCCGCTCGAGGTGGCCTGGACGATCATCCCGATCCTGATCCTTGTTTTCATCGGTGCCTTCTCGCTGCCGATCCTGTTCAAGCAGCAGGAAATCCCCGAGGGTGACATTCATATCAAGGTGACGGGTAACCAGTGGTATTGGAACTATGAATATTCCGACGAAGGCATTGCCTACGACAGCTTCATGATCGGCTACGGCGAGGGCAACCTCAACGCCTCGATCAGCGCCCAGCTCGCCGAAGCTGGCTATACCGACAACGAATTCCTTCTGGCGACCGACACCGCCGTCGTGATCCCTGTCGGCGCTGTGGTTGTCATGCACGTGACAGGTGCGGACGTTATCCACTCGTGGACCATTCCGGCCTTCGGCGTGAAGCAAGATGCCGTTCCGGGCCGGATCGGCCAGCTTTGGTTCGCCGCCGAGCAGGAAGGCATCTATTTCGGCCAGTGCTCCGAGCTTTGCGGCAAGGACCACGCCTATATGCCGATCACCGTCAAGGTTGTCAGCGAAGCGGCCTATGCCGAATGGCTGGCCGCCGCCAAGGAAGAGCACGGCGTCTGATCGCCGCCTGATCCCTGACAGGGCGGGCGCTGCCTGCCCTGCGTGTTTGGGCCCGCTTGGCGGGTCCAGTCACTTCTGACGGGGCCTGCCCGTCGCCTATTGGAAGCATGATGACCGACGTGAGCCTAGAGCAGACATCACATGAAGCCGGGATGGGCGATTACTTTGCCCTTTTCAAGCCGCGCGTGATGTCGCTGGTGGTCTTTACCGCCCTGGTCGGCCTCGTCGTGGCGCCGGTCCCGGTGCATCCCTTCATCGCCTTCGTCGCCATCCTTTGCATAGCCGTGGGCGCGGGTGCGTCGGGCGCGCTGAATATGTGGTGGGACGCCGACATCGACCGGATCATGCGCCGCACCGCCAAGCGGCCGATTCCCTCGGGCAAGGTCCAGCCGGGCGAGGCGCTTGGCCTCGGGCTGACGCTCTCGGCCTTCTCGGTGATCCTTCTGGCGCTGGCGACCAACTTCCTCGCTGCGGGACTTCTGGCCTTCACCATCTTCTTCTACGCCGTGATCTATTCGATGTGGCTCAAGCGCTCGACGCCGCAGAATATCGTGATCGGCGGCGCCGCCGGAGCCTTTCCGCCGATGATCGGCTGGGCCGTGGCCACCGGCGGGATCAGCCTTGAATCGATCCTGATGTTCGCGCTGATCTTCATGTGGACCCCGCCGCATTTCTGGGCGCTGGCGATCTTCGTGAAATCCGACTACGGCAACGCCGGCGTGCCGATGCTGACCGAGACCCACGGCCGCCGCGTGACCCGCAATCACATCATGGGCTACATGATCGCACTGGTTCCTGTCGCGCTTGCCATTTCCTTCACCTCGATCGGAGGGCCGATCTATCTGGCGACGGCCGTGGCCTTGAATCTTTGGTTCCTGCGGGCCTGCTTCCGCGTCTGGCGGCGCGACGAGGCCCAAGCCGAAGCCGACAACTTTGCCGCCGAAAAGGCCGCGTTCAAAGTCTCGCTCTACTATTTGTTCCTGCACTTCTCGGCGCTGCTGGCCGAGGCGGCCCTGCGTCCGTGGGGCTTTGGAGGTTGGTAATGTCGATCAAGGTTGAACACGAGCTGCACCAAAGGCGCAAAGGCCGCAATATGGGCCTTCTGGGCCTTTTGTTGGCCTTCGTCGCCTTGGTCTTCCTGCTTACGGTGGTGAAGGTCCAGGAACTGGGCGACGCCAGCAAGTTCCAGGGCTATGACCATGTCGTGCAGCCCGCGCTCGTGCCGCTCGAGGGCGAAGAGGGGGCTGTCGTCTCCCAATGAGGCTCTTCGGCAAAGAGATCGACGGACCGCGGAAAACAGTGTTCCAGACTGTTGGCGTCGTCGTTGTCATGGGCGGGCTCGCCTGGGCCTCGGTCCCGTTCTACGATTGGTTTTGCCGAGTCACCGGCTTTGGCGGGGTCACGAATACGGCCGAAACCGGCAGCGATGTGGTTCTCGACCAGACAATAACCGTTCGTTTTGATGCGTCATTGGATCGCGGTATGCCGTGGGAATTCACCCCGATGCAGCGCGAAATGACGCTGCGGATCGGTGAAACAGGGCTCGCCTTCTATGAGGCGCACAATCCGACGGATCGGCCCGTCGCTGGCCAGGCCTCGTATAACGTGACGCCATATGAGGCGGGTTACTTCTTTGATAAGATTGAGTGTTTCTGTTTCACCGAGCAGGTGCTCCAGCCGGGTGAAACGGTCGAGATGCCGGTCAGCTTCTATGTCGATCCGGCCATCGTGAACGACCGCGACGCCAAGTATGTGCACACGATCACCCTCTCTTACACCTTCTACGAGATCGACCTGCCGGACGAGCAGGCGGCTTTGACAAATCCGGCGTCAGACGCCATAGAAACCAACTAAAGACCAAGCCACAGGGAAGACCGACATGGCGCACGCAAAGAATCACGACTACCACATCCTACCCCCGTCGATCTGGCCCCTTGTCGGGGCGGTCTCGGCCTTCATCATGCTGTTCGGCTCTGTCTTGTGGATGAAGGACAGCGGGCCCTACATGTTCCTGATCGGCCTCGCCGGTGTTCTTTACACGATGTTTGCCTGGTGGTCGGAAGTGGTTAACGAAGGTCAGACCGGCGATCACACTCCGGTTGTCCGCATCGGCCTGCGCTATGGCTTCATTCTCTTCATCATGTCCGAGGTGATGTTCTTCCTCGCCTGGTTCTGGGCCTTCTTCAAAAGCGCCCTTTACCCGATGGGGCCGATGTCGCCGATCGTCGATGGCGTCTGGCCGCCGGCCGGAATCGAGACCTTCGATCCCTGGCACCTGCCGCTGATCAACACGCTGATCCTGCTCCTGTCGGGCTGCGCCGCGACCTGGGCGCACCACGCGCTGACCCACGACAACAACCGCCAGGACATGAAGACCGGCCTGATCCTCGCGATCGCCCTCGGTGCTCTGTTCACCGTCTTTCAGGCCTACGAATACAGCCACGCCGCCTTCGGCCTGTCGGGCAACATCTATGGTGCGACCTTCTTCATGGCGACCGGCTTCCACGGCTTCCACGTCATCATCGGCACGATCTTCCTCTTCGTCACGCTGATGCGCGTCTACAAGGGCCACTACACCCAAGAACAGCATGTCGGCTTCGAAGCCGCCGCCTGGTATTGGCACTTCGTTGACGTCGTGTGGCTCTTCCTCTTCGCCGCCGTCTACATCTGGGGCCAGTAACAGCGCCTTTGGCCGGGCAGGGGTTGACCCTTCCCGCCTGATGGAAAACAAACCAAACGCGCGCGGTCCTTCGCGCGCGTTTGTCGTATCAAAAGGGTCAGGCGATGCGCCGCTATTACTTTCCGGTCCTGTTGGGGATTGTCGGTACGGGCATCCTTCTGAGCCTGGGCGCCTGGCAGGTCGAGCGGCTCGACTCGAAGCGCGGCATCCTGCACGAGATCGAAACCCAGTTATTGGCTCCGGCGGTTGCTCTGCCTGCCGATCCCACCGAAACCGATTTCGAATACCGCGCGGTCGCGGTCCACGGCACGCCTACGGGCCGCGAGCTTCATGTTCTCTCCTCCGGCACAGGCGCCGGCACCGGCTATCGGGTGATTGCCGCCGTCGAGACAGATAGCGGCCGCGCGATCATGGTCGATCTCGGCGTCATGCCGCTCGAGGCCAAGGGCGCCGCCCCCGACCTCACCCCAACCGAAATCCTTGGCAATCTTCTCTGGCCCGACGACAAGACCCCGTCGACGCCCGAGCCCGATCTTGCCAGGGGCATCTGGTTTGCCCGCGATGTGATCCCGATGGCCGAGGCGCTTGGAACCGAACCGATCCTCATCGTTTTGCGGCAAGCGTCGCATTACGATCCCCGAATGACGCCGGTTCCCGTAGACACGGCGGGCATCAAGAACGATCACCGCGAATATGCGATCACCTGGTTCCTGCTGGCCGCCGTCTGGACGGTCATGTCGATCTGGCTGATCACCCGAATTGCCCGCCGAAAGGAGTAACCCATGCGCTATGTCTCGACCCGGGGTCTGGCCCCAGAGCTGAGCTTCGAAGAGGCGATGATGACCGGCCTCGCGCGCGATGGCGGGCTTTATGTGCCAAAAGATATCCCGACCCTCAGCGCCGCCGAGATCGCCGGCATGGCGGGCGACAGCTATGAAAAGATCGCCTGCAAGGTGATGCGCCCCTTCATTGGCGAGACCTTCACCGACGCCGAATTCCGCGCCCTGATCGCCGCCGCCTATGCCGGCTTCGGCCACGCCGCCCGCGCGCCGCTGGTGCAGCTTGGCCCCAACCACTTCCTCCTTGAGCTGTTTCACGGCCCTACGCTGGCGTTCAAGGATTTCGCCATGCAGATCATCGGCCAGATGATGCAGGTAGCTCTGGCGCGCTCGGGCAAGCGCATCACCATCGTCGGCGCGACCTCGGGCGATACCGGATCGGCGGCAATCGAGGCATTTCGTGGCCTGTCGAACGTCGATGTGTTCATCCTCTTCCCGCATGGCCGCGTCTCCGAGGTTCAGCGCCGGCAGATGACGACGCCCTCCGAGGCCAACGTTCATGCCCTTGCCATGGATGGCGATTTCGACGATTGCCAAGCCGCGCTGAAGGATATGTTCAACGATTTCGCCTTCCGCGACGAGGTTGGCCTTGCGGGCGTCAATTCGATCAACTGGGGCCGGGTTCTGGCGCAGGTGGTCTATTACTTCTCCTCCGCCGTCAGCCTTGGCGCGCCGCATCGCAAGGTGAGCTTTACCGTGCCCACCGGCAATTTCGGCGATATCTTCGCAGGCTTCGTCGCCCGTCAGATGGGCCTGCCCATCGAGCGTCTGGTGATCGCCACCAACCACAACGACATCCTGCACCGCACGCTCAAGACCGGTCTCCAGAAAAAACAGGGTGTAACCCCCTCGATCAGCCCTTCTATGGATATTCAGGTCTCTTCCAATTTCGAGCGGGCGCTGTTTTATGCCTATGGCCGTGACGGCGCCGCTGTCGCCACCCAGATGGCCGACCTCGCGTCCAGGGGTGAATTCACCGTGAGCCAGGGCGCGATCGACTGGCTGCGGGCCGAGTTTGCCTCGGGTCGCGCCTCGGAAGAGGAGACGCTTGCCACCATCGCCGCACAGCGCACAGCCTCGGGCGAAATCCTCTGCCCCCATTCGGCCGTTGGCGTGAAGGTGGCCGAGGGCTTCCTGTCGGACGTTCCGATGATCACGCTGGCCACAGCCCACCCCGCCAAGTTCCCCGATGCGGTCGAGACAGCCAATGGCATCCGTCCGCCTCTTCCCCCGCGCATGTCAGACCTGTATGACCGTCCTGAACGGGTCACGCGGGTCGCCAACGATCTTGCCGCCCTGCAAAGCCTCATCCGGGAGCGCCACTCGCGTTGACAATCGAACTTCACACCCTCTCGAACGGGTTCCGCATCGTCACCGAGCATATGCCGGGCCTGAAATCCGCCTCGGTCGGCGTCTGGATTCTGGCCGGCGGCCGGCATGAGCGGCTCGAGCAGAACGGCATCGCCCATTTCCTCGAGCACATGGCATTCAAGGGCACCAAGACCCGCAGCGCCTTGCAGATTGCTGAAGAGATCGAGGATGTGGGCGGCTATATCAACGCCTATACGAGCCGCGACACCACCGCCTATTACGCGCGGGTCCTGGAAGATGACGTGCCGCTCGGCCTCGATATCATCGCTGATATCCTGACCAACCCGCTGTTTGACCCCACCGAGATCGAGGTTGAACGCGGGGTGATCTTGCAGGAGATTGGGCAGACCTTCGACACCCCCGACGATGTTGTGTTCGACTGGCTGCAAGAGGCGGCCTATCCCGATCAGCCGCTCGGCCGCACGATCCTCGGCCCCGCCGAACGCGTGAGTTCCTTTACCCGTGCCGATCTTGCAGGCTTTGTGTCTGAACATTACGGCCCCGGCCAGATGATCCTCGCCGCCGCTGGTGCGGTTGATCATGACGCGATCGTGCGGCAGGCCGAGCGCCTCTTTGGGCACCTCTCGCCGATCATCAACCCGGTGGTCCCCCTTCCGGCCCGCTTTCAAGGCGGCGAGCGGCGCGAGATCAAGGCGCTCGAACAAGTCCACTTTACCTTGGCGCTCGAAAGCCCGGACTACCGCGATCCCGCCATCTTTACCGCTCAGGTCTATTCCACCGCCCTCGGCGGCGGCATGTCGAGCCGGCTGTTTCAGGAAATCCGCGAAGTGCGGGGCCTGTGCTATTCGATCTTCGCCCAGACCGGCGCCTATGAAGATGCGGGTCTGACGACGATCTATGCCGGCACTTCCGGCGAGCAGATCGAGGAACTGGCCCTTGTTACCATCGACGAGATGCGCCGCGCCTCCGACATGACCGAGGCCGAGGTCGCCCGGTCCCGCGCCCAGATGAAGGCTGGCCTGCTTATGGGCCTTGAAAGCCCTTCAGCCCGCGCCGAACGGCTGGCCCGAATGCTGCAAATCTGGAACCGCATCCCCTCGATCGAGGAAACCATCGAAAAGATCGACGCCGTCACTACCCGCGACGTGCGCGATTTCGCGATCCGGACAGCAACGAAATCCGGCGCTGCGCTCGCGGTTTATGGCCCGGCCGACAAAACGCCCGCGCTTGCCGCCCTGCGCAAACGGCTCGCCGCCTGATGCTGGGGCTGCGGCGCAAGGTCCGGCTCGAAACCGAGCGGCTGACGTTGCGCCCGCCGATGCACGGCGATTATCGAGCCTGGGCCGATCTGCGGTTGCAAAGCCGTGACCATCTGTCCGCCTGGGAGCCGACATGGTCTGCCGACCATCTGACGCGCAAGGCCTTTACCAATCGCGTCTACTGGGCGCAGCGATCTATCGCCAATGGCTCGGCCGTGCCGCTCTTTCTGGTCCGGCGGGACGACGAGGCTTTGATTGGGGCGATCACCCTCGACAATATCCGCCGCGGCCCGGCCCAATCCGGCACCACCGGCTATTGGGTCGGCGCGCCTTATGCCCGCTCCGGCTATATGCGCGAGGCGCTTCAGGCGGTCGTCCATCATGCCTTCACCACCCTCGACCTCAGCCGTCTTGAGGCCGGGTGCCTTCCCGAAAACGCCGCCTCGCGCGGCCTTCTGGAAAAATGTGGCTACAAATACGAAGGCGTGGCGCAGAGCTATCTCCAGATCAACGGCCGCTGGCGCAACCATGTGCTCTATGCCAACCTCCGGGGCGACAGGCGCGGCAAGACCGACGCGAGCTAGGTAATCGCACGGCAAGGGGCGGGCATGACGATCTGGATTGCGTTGATGCGCGGGGTAAACGTCGGCGGCACCGGCAAGCTGCCTATGGCGGCGTTTCGCCAAATGTTGACAGTGATGGGTTTCGAGATGGTTCAAACCTACATCCAGTCAGGCAACGCGGTTTTTCGCGCGGGTGCGGCCTCGGCGGCGGCGCTTGGCGAGGCGATTTCGGACGCTGTCGAGCGCGACTTTGGCTTTCGGCGCAAATGCCATGTGCTCAACCATGAAACACTGGAGCGGGCATTGGCCGATTGCCCCTTCTCGGTCGCAGAGGGGCATGGAAACGCGTTGCACTTTGTCTTTATGGATCCCAAACCCAGCCAGATAGATGGTGCCGCCCTCGATGTCCTTGCCGCGCAAGGCGAGAAATGGGCGGTGCGGGGCGATGTGCTTTACCTGTTCACACTGGCAGGGCTTGGAAAATCAAAACTCGCTGCCGGATACGAGAGGGTGCTCAACACGGATGTGACGGCGCGCAATCTCAACAGTGTGCGTGCGTTGGCCGCGCTTGCGGCAGCCTCGGCCTCGGTGGGATGAGCCAGATGACACTGAATCCGGCAGACGAAACCTTCATCACGACGCTGCGACAGGGCCTGCCTGACGCGGCCTTTCGCGAGGCGTCGGATGCCACCCTGACCGAACCGCGCGGCAAGTATCGCGGCAAGGGCGTGGTGATCGCCCCGGCGTCGACCGAAGAGGTGGCCTTCGTCGTCAGGGCCTGCGCCAACGCCCGCGTGGGCACCGTGCCGCATTCGGGCGGCACAGGCCTTGTCGGCGGACAGGTGCTGCCCGAGGGGCCGGTGCCCGTGGTCCTTTCGCTGGCGCGGATGGGCCGGATTCGCGGCATCTATCCGGCCGAAAACGTGCTGGTCGCCGAGGCCGGAGTGATCTTGGCGGATGTTCAGGCCGCCGCCGCCGGGATCGAGCGCCTCTTCCCCCTCTCGCTCGCCTCCGAAGGCTCGGCCCGCGTCGGTGGCCTTCTGGCGACCAACGCGGGCGGCGTGAATGTCCTGCGCTATGGCAACGCCCGCGCCCAGTG
>JAURFB010000001.1 GCA_030827165.1 Marivivens sp. | reverse complement strand
GGCGCGATTCGATACGTCCGGTCATCTCGGGTCTCCATTGATTTTCCCAAAGCTAGTCCGGCGGCACGGGCGATGGAACCGTCTTGTCGCAAATCTTGAGCAGTCCGCCGTTGTGGTGATCCTTGTAGCGTGCAACTCTTGAGGCGCGGGATGTATCCGGTGCGCCAGGCTGGGGAAATCCTCTTGTGTTACCTTGTGACTTTTGCCGGCCAAGGGGCTATGTGACCGGTAAAGGTGCCAACTGAGCAGTGATTGGCAAAAACGATGAAAAAGAAAAGCCCAGTTCTCCCTCTCCTGTTTCTGGCAGCCGCGCTGGCCGGGTGCGCCGCCGCGCCGGATGGCAAACTGATCAATGATCCATACGAGCAGGCGAACCGACAGGTTCACGATTTCAACACCGGCCTCGACAAGGCCCTCTTGCGGCCCGCCTCTGAAGTGACCGAAGCGCTGCCCGACGTTCTGACCGACCGTGTGGTTGATTTTGCGGATAACCTTGCCCTGCCAGGCATGGTGGTGAACGGGCTCTTGCAGGGCGATCTGGAGAGCGCGATTTCCAATACGTTCCGCTTTGTCGTGAACACGACGATCGGGGTTGGCGGTCTTTTCGATCCTGCGGACGAGGCCGGCCTCTATGAAAAGTCCACGGATTTTGGCCAGACGCTTGCCGTCTGGGGTGTTCCGGAAGGTGCTTATGTCGTTCTGCCGTTCCTTGGCCCCTCGACCGAGCGTGATACTTTCGGCCTCATCGTCGATTTCGCCTTCGATCCCTTGCAGTTCCTTGTCCCGCCCGAAGCGCAGGAGTTTCAGCCCTACGCCTTTGTCGGCAAGAAGGTTATCAGCCGCGGGCGCTTTGGCGCGACAGTGGACTCGCTGCTTTATGAAAGCGCCGATCCCTATGCGCAGGCGCGCCTTCTGTATCTGCAAAGCCGCCGCTTCGATCTTGGAGTGCCGGTTGACAGCGCCTATATGGAGGGCGGAGTTGATCCCTACGCTGATCCCTATGCCGACTTTATCGACCCCTACGAGGACTTCTAGATGACCGCCGCGATCCGCCGCAGATCGTTTCTGATCTTGACCGCCGCCGCCAGCTTTCCGGGCATGGCTTGGGCCGTGAGCGGTGCGGACGCGCGCCGCCTCGTCGATCTTCTGGTGGCCGACATCAACACGGTGATCGCCAGCGGCAAATCCGAAGCCGAGATGATCAAGGATTTCGAAGGCATCTTCGATCGCTATGCCGATGTGCCGATCATGGCCCGCTATGCGCTTGGCGCCGATGCCCGCAGCGCCTCTGCGGCGCAGATCAAGGCATTCACAGCTGCGTTCCGCACCTATATCTCGGCCAAATACGGCCGCCGCTTCCGCGAGTTTATTGGCGGCCGTATCGATGTTGAGGGAGAGTCGGCGATCCCCCGCGGCGTTCAGGTGGAAACGATGGCCAACCTGCGCGGTCAGGCGCCGTTCCGCGTCGATTTTCATGTGTCTGATGCCTCGGGCAAGGCGCTCTTCTTCAATATCATCATTGAAGGGATCGATATGCTCTTGTCGGAGCGAACCGAGATCGGCGCGATGCTCGACCAGCGACGCGGCGACCTTGACCGCCTGATCACCGACCTTCGCGCGCTATGACCTGTGTTCTGAAGGCTTCGGCCTTTTTGCTTGCGGCCCTGCCCCTGATGGCTGGGGCGACACCTTATGACGGGACCTATCGGCAGGCGGCGAATGCGGAATGCGGCCTGGTCGGTGTCGATGGCGCGTCGATCAAGATCGATGACGGCATCTTCTATGGCGTTGGAATGCAATGTCTTATGGCGCGGCCGGTGAATGTCGTCGACATGGACGCCACGCTCTACACGATGGAATGTTCCGGCGGCGGCGATGTCTGGTCGGAACGGGCGATGGTTATGGATGGCCCGGGCGACCAGAGCATATTCGTCATATGGAACGGCTATGTCTTCCGCTATTCCCGATGTCCCGATCCCGTCGAATAGACGCTAGTTCCCGCCGCCGAGGATCGAGTTCAGAAGGTCGATCAAGAAATTGCCACCCGTTGCTTCGCCCGGTTGCGGACCGAAGAGGATTGGCCCGGTTTCAACTGGTTCGTCCATCGGCAAGGGAACCGGTGTCAGCCCATCCAAGACCCGCACCATCGTCTCGTGCCAGATTTCGGCCGGAAGGCCGCCGCCGGTGACGCCCGAAAGCGGTGTGTTGTTGTCATAGCCCATCCAGACGCCGGTGACATAGTCGCCGGTAAAGCCGATGAACCATGCATCGCGCGAGGCCTGCGTCGTGCCGGATTTTCCGGCGATCTGCCATCCGGGGATGCGGGCGCGCATGCCGGTGCCTTGTTCGACCACCTGCGTCATCATCCAGGTCAACTGCCGCGCCGCGGTTTCCTGAACCACGCGTTCGCCGATTCCGCCGCCCATGCCCATCAGCGGAATCTCGTCGCCCTGTAGGCGCAGCTCGACAAGGCCATAGGGCGCAACCGCCGAGCCGCCGTTGAGGATACCCGCATAGGCGCCCACCATGTCGACCAGGGTCGATTCAGAGACGCCGAGCGCCAGCGCCGGGCCATCGGCCAGATCGCTGGCAACACCAAAGCCGCTTGCCACCGAGCGCACGTTGTCGCGTCCCACCATCTCGGAGACTTTGATCGCCGGGATATTGCGGCTCTCGCGGAGGGCCTGAACGAAGGGGATTTCGCCCTTGAACTCGCCGTCATAGTTCTTGGGGCACCATTCGCCCGAGCCGGGGATGGTCATGCACAGGGGGCTGTCATCGACCAGCTCGAACGGCGAGTGGCCAAGCTCGAGGGCAGTTGCGTAGATGAACGGTTTGAAGAGCGAGCCAGTTTGCCGTGACGCTTGCGTAGCGCGATTGAAGGCGCCGGCGACATTGGTGTTGCGTCCGCCCACCATCGCCCGCACCGCCCCATCGGCGGACATCATGACAATCGCCGCCTGTGCCTCCGATCCTTCCTTGACCTTCTCGTCAAAAACATAGGCCAACGCCTCTTCCGCCGCCGATTGGATGCGCGGATCGAGGGTGGTGCGGTAGATCACGTCCTCGGTCGTGGTGCGGGCAAAATAGTTGGGGGTGATGTCCATCAACCAATCGGCAAAATAGCCGCCCGCGCGCTGCTCGGCCGCGGCCGACAGTTCGGCAGGAGCCGCCCTCGCCAGCGTAGCCTCAAGCGGGGTCAGGTAACCCTGATCTTCCATCAGCCCTATCACCACGTTCGCGCGATCCCACGAGCGCTGGAGATTTGCGGTCGGGGCGTAGGTCGAGGGCGCCTTGAGAAGGCCAGCAAGGATCGCAGCCTGGCTTGGGTTTACCGAGGCGGCGGAAATGCCGAAATAGCGCTGGGCGGCGGCCTCGAAGCCGCGGGTGCCAGCGCCAAGGTAGGCCCGATTGAGATAGAGGGTGAGGATTTCGTCCTTGGTATAGGCGATCTCCATGCCCATCGCATAGATCGCCTCCTGAACCTTGCGCCAGAGCGTCGTGCGGCGGCAGTCGGCCTCGTAGGCGGCTTCGTCTTTCCAGATCTCGGGATCGAAAGGCTTGCCCAGGCAGAGGAGTTTTGCGGTCTGCTGGGTGATGGTTGACCCGCCGTTGCCCGAGAGCGGCCCGCGCCCTTCCGAAAGGTTGATACGGACCGCGCCCGCCACGCCGCGGGGGCTGATGCCGAAATGGCTGTAAAAGCGCTTGTCCTCCGTCGCAATCACCGCGTTCTTGAGATGCGGCGCGACAAGATCGGCGGTGATGACACCGCCGAACTGATCTCCGCGCCAGGCGAAAACCTCTTCATTTCGGTCGAGCATGGTTACGGAGCCTCGGGCGCGGCCGTCGACCAGATCGGTTGCAGGCGGCAGGATCGCGGCGATGTAGACTGCGGCAGCGCCAACCAGAAGGCCCGAAATGAGTCCGACGCGCCAGCCGATGCCCCAGAAGAGGCGGACGATCCAACGCAATGTGCCGCGAACCAGTGTCGCCAGCCAACTCAAAGCTCCGCGACGGACGGGCCTTTTCGACTTGGTCTTGGGTTTGCGCGAATTGGCCTTGGGCTTGGGCTTTGACGCCGGCTCGGCATAGCGCTTGTCCGCCACCAGAGGCGGTTTCTTCCTGCCTGAACCACGCATTGCCTGTCTGTGCCCGTCATCGGTTTGTTGTTTGGCCGGACCATAAACCCATCTGCACGGAATGTTGAGCGGGATGAGTCGGTCCAGGCACCTTTTTGATCAGCCTGATATTTAGGCATCTCGACCGCCAAGTGCAAAAAATGTGCAATCTTTGACGTCTTGGGTAGTTTGCAAGCGCAGCATTTTCTTGAGACTTCCCCATTCCCCCGCCCTCATGGTCCTGCGAACGGCCAACTGCTCCGGCCGTAGAACCGACCACGGACAAGGGGAAAAGCGTGAAACTCATCATTGCGACAATCAAACCGTTCAAGCTTGAGGAGGTGCGCGAAGCTGTTACCGCCACGGGCGTGCGCGGCATGATGGTGACGGAAATCAAAGGTTTCGGCTCTCAATCGGGCCACACCGAAATCTATCGCGGCGCCGAATATGCCGTGAACTTCGTGCCGAAAGTGAAACTCGAGATTGCAGTGCCCGACAGCCTTGCCGACGAGGTTGTCGCGGTGATCGCCAAGACCGCCAAGACCGACAAGATCGGCGACGGCAAGATCTTTGTTCTCGATCTCGAATCCGCCCTGCGGGTCCGGACCGGCGAAACCAACGAGGACGCGCTGTGAGCGCGCGAGAGGGAAATGGGAAAATGCTGAACACGTTGAAAATTTCCGGCGCGGCCGGACTTGCCGCCCTGATGGCGGCCCCGGCCATGGCGCAGGAGGCGGGGCCGGTGATGGACAAGGGCGACGTGAGCTGGATGCTCGTCTCGACCATTCTGGTGCTTTTCATGATCCTGCCGGGCCTTGCGCTGTTCTACGGCGGCCTTGTGCGGTCGAAGAATATGCTTTCGGTTCTCATGCAGGTCACGATGATCACCGCGATGGTCATGGTGATCTGGGTGGTCTACGGCTACTCCTTCGCCTTCGGTGGCGGAGAAGGCCCGTTTTGGGGCGGCACGGCCAAGCTCTTCCTTGCCGGCGTTACCGCCGACAGCATGGCAGCGACCTTTTCGGACGATTATGTGATTCCCGAGTTCGTGTTCATCGCCTTCCAGATGACCTTTGCGGCGATCACGCCTGCCCTGATCGTCGGCGCCTTCGCCGAGCGCATCAAATTCTCGGCGGTGCTTCTCTTCACCGCGATGTGGGTCACGGTTGTCTATTTCCCGGTTGCCCACATGGTCTGGGATGCCAACGGCCTGATCTTCAACATGGGCGCGCTTGATTTCGCGGGCGGCACGGTTGTGCACATCAACGCCGGCATCGCCGCGCTCGTCGCCTCGATCATCGTCGGTCCGCGCCTTGGCCTCGGC
Source organism: Marivivens sp. (assembly GCA_030827165.1). GTDB lineage: Bacteria > Pseudomonadota > Alphaproteobacteria > Rhodobacterales > Rhodobacteraceae > RFZI01. The sequence goes on along the minus strand of JAURFB010000001.1, from coordinate 76,494 downwards.
AAAGACATGATGGCCCCCCACTCGATGACCCTGACGCTCGTCGGCGCAGGTATCCTCTGGGTTGGCTGGTTCGGCTTTAACGCTGGCTCCAACCTCGAAGCCAACGGCGGCGCTGCCCTCGCCATGATCAACACCTTCACGGCGACCGCTGGCGCAATCCTCGCCTGGGCGGCAGTGGAAGCAATCATGCGTGGCAAAGCCTCGATGCTGGGCGCTGCTTCCGGCCTCGTCGCTGGCCTCGTCGCTGTCACTCCGGCGGCGGGCTCGATCGGCCCGGTCGGCGCGATCGTCCTCGGCGGCCTTGCGTCGACGGCTTGCTACTTCTTCGTGGCTGTCGTCAAGAACCGGTTCGGCTATGACGACAGCCTCGATGTCTTTGGCATCCACGGCATCGGCGGCATCATCGGCGCCGTCGGGACCGGCATCTTTACTGCACCCGGCCTCGGTGGCGTCGGTGGCGACGATTATTCGATCGCCTCGCAGACCTGGATCCAGATCGAAGCGGTCGCCATCACCATCGTCTGGTGCGGCGTGGCCTCGGCTGTCCTTCTCTACATCACCAAGGCCATCACCGGCCTGCGTGTTGAAGGCGACGACGAACGCCGTGGTCTCGACCTTAGCTCGCACGGCGAGCAGGCCTACCATAGCTAAGTCCAAAGACCCTTCCCTGAGGACAAGGCGAACCTGGGGCGCGGAAACGCGCCCCTTTTTTGTGGCTCAGACGCCGGCGTCGATGATCGCTTTTGCAATGATCGGAATAGTGTCCGAGTTGAGGCCGGCGATGTTCATCCGGCTGTCGGAGACCATGTAGATGCCGCTGTCGGCGCGCATCTTTTCCACCTTCTCGGGCGTGGTGCCGATGCGGCTGAACATTCCGCGGTGATGGGCGATGAAATCGAAGCGGTCCGTGTTCGACTGGCGGCGCAGTTCGTCAGCAAGCTGGGTCCGAAGGCCGAGCATCGTGCCCCGGATCTCTTCAAGCTCGGCCTCCCAATCGGCCCGAAGCACCGGATCGCCAAGGATCGTCGAGACGACCCGCGCGCCGTGGTCGGGCGGGAAGGAATAGTTTTGCCGGTTGAGGAAGGCGAGGTTGGCCTGCGCCAGCTTGGCCTGCGCCTCATCGCGGGCGACGGCCATCAGGATGCCGGTGCGCTCGCGGTAGATGCCGAAGTTCTTCGAGCAGGAGGCCGCGATCAGAACCTCGTCCATACCGGCGGCCACCATGCGGGTCGCTGCGGCATCGGCCGAAAGGCCATCGCCAAAGCCTTGATAGGCGATGTCGACCATCGGCACAGCGCCTTTGGCCTTGAGAAGAGCAATCACCTCGTCCCACTGCGCTGCATCGAGATTGGCGCCGGTCGGGTTGTGGCAGCAGCCGTGCAAAAGAACCACATCGCCCGCCCTGAGGCCCTGAAGATCGGCCATCATCCCTGCGAAATCGACGCCGCAGGTTGCCTCGTCGAAATAGCGATACTCGGCCATCTTCATACCAAGGTATTTGATGACCGAGGGATGGTTGGGCCATGTCGGGTTCGACAACCAGACGGTGGCCTCGGGCGAGGCAAGGCGGATGAGCTCAAGCGCCTGCCGGATCGCGCCGGTGCCGCCGGGGGTGGCGACTGCGCCGATCCGCTCGCGCGCGACCGCGCCATCGAGGACAAGACCGATCATCGCGTCAAGAAAGGCCGGATCGCCCGCAAGGCCGACATAGGCCTTGGTGTTCTGGCTTTCCCAGATCTTCTTTTCGGCGGCCTTCACCGCACGCATGACGGGCGTCAGGCCGGTCGGATCCTTGTAGACACCCACCCCGAGGTCGATCTTGTCGGTCCGCGGGTCTTCGCGGAAAGACTGCATGAGCATCAGAATCTTGTCGGCAGGCTGGGGTTTGAGATGCTCGAGCATCAGGCTTCTCCGGTTGCGATAGGAAGGTCGGCATACATGCCCCATTCGGACCATGAGCCATCGTAGATCGAGTGATCGCGCTTGCCGGTGAGTTCAAGGCCAAGCGCAAGGACCGCAGCAGTCACGCCCGATCCGCAGGTGCAGATTGCGGGCTTGTTCAGATCGACACCAGCCGCCTCGAACGCCGCGCGGATGTCGGCGGCGCCTTTCATCGTGCCATCGGCTTTCAGAAGGTCTTTGAAAAACACATTGCGCGAGCCCGGAATGTGGCCAGAACGCAGGCCGGCACGCGGCTCGAGCGCTTCGCCGCGGAAACGGGCGGGGGCGCGGGCGTCGATAATCTCGAAATCCCCCAGCTTGGAGGCGCGGGCGACTTGCGTGACGTCTTTCACCATCTGGTTCTGGCGGGTCACGGTCATGTGCCGGTCGCGGATCACCGGATCGTCGTCGTCCACGGGGCGCCCTTCGGCAAGCCATTTGGGCAGGCCACCGTCAAGGACGGCGATGTCGGTCTTGCCCATGAGCCGGAAAAGCCACCAGACGCGGGCCGCCGAGAAAAGCCCCGCGCCGTCATAGACGACGATCTGGTGCCCATCGCCCACACCCATCGCCCGCATCCGGCTCATGAATTTTTCCACCGGAGGGACCATGTGCGGCAGGTCCGACCGCAGATCGGAAATCTCGTCGATATCGAAGAACCGCGCACCCGGAATATGGCGCTCGAGGTATTCGGCCTTGGGGTTGCGGTTCTCGGTCGGCAAATACCACGAAGCATCGAGAATCCGCAGATCGGGGTCGCGCAGATGCGCCTCGAGCCAGGCGGTCGATACGAGGGTCTTGGGGTTGGAGTGATCCTGCACGCTCATGGCTTGCCCCTTTTCCGCAGCAATCGGGTCGGCCCCGTGACTACCCGCAAGGGGGCCGACAGGCAAGGATCGGAATCGCGGGTGCGGCGTCAGGGCTGGCCTTTGGCACCCCACAGAAGCCACGCAATCTGATCCTCGGGCAAAAGCGTGCGCATCCGTGCGTCAAAGGCGGCAAGCTGATCGTCCGAAAGCTTGCCCTCCCACTTGTTCGAGGTGCCGCTGTCGAAGAATTTGGCACTGAGATACGAAATATCCCCATCGACCGACTTGTCGCCCTCGATGGCTTTCTTCTTGAGGCTGGCAAAGCTCGTGTCCTGCGCGATCTGATCAACCAGCGGGCCGGAAGCATCCATGCCCAGTATGCGGGCAAAGCGTGCGACTGTGCCGTGCAGATCGGCCTTCATGTCGGCATAATGAAAGATGTGGAAATTCGGCAGGTGGTCCCACTTCTTGAACGACTTGAATTGATAGACGATGGAATGCAGGTCGATCGCGTCGTTCGCTCCGTCATAGAGCTCGTCCTCGAGGAACATCCGAAACGCCTCGCGCGGGTCGTCCGGATACCGCCGGCGCACGATATCGGTTTCCATATGACTTGCGTGCACGCGCATCGAATAATGAACATCAATGGGATGGCGATAGACGGCGATATAGGTGCAGCGCGGATCGTAGGGCACCCCGTCAAACGGGGTATGGCTCTTGATGCAGCGTCGAAAATCCTGCTTGTCGTAGGCCTCCATATTGCCGACCGGATCATCGAGCGCGCAGTCGAGCCAAGTCGACACCTGGCCCATCTCACGTGGGTCGAGGGGCCGTCCAGCGATCAGGCTGGTGATGATGATCTGGCTCCACGTCGTGCCGCATTTGGGCGGGGTGATCACGAGAACGTCGTCGTCGCGAAGTTGAAAATGGTCCCAAATGCCGGTCGTCGTCAGCGGGCCTTCGTAATGGGCGGTCCGTTGTGGCAAATTCATTGGCGGTCCTCAAATTCCATACTCAAATATCGGCCCGGCTAGGGCTTGCCCTTGGCCCCCCAAAGAAGCTACACAACCTCGTCTTCTGGCAAAAGCTCGTTCATCCGCGCGTCGAAGGCCGCGATCTCGGCATCGGTCAGTCGGCCAACCCATTTGTTCGAAGTGCCGCTTTGAAAGAATTCCTCGGGCTTGAGGAATATGCCGCCGGTCGATTTCTTGGCGTCCTCGATGGCCTTGGCCTTCACCGAGGCAAAGGTTGACCCGTTGATCACCTCGTCCATGAGCGGATCGTCGCGGTCATAGCCCATGCACCCCGCAATCCTCCGCACCTGACCGTCGAGATCGGCCGTCAGGTCGGCGTAATGAAGAAGGTGGATGTTGGGCAGATGGGCCCACGTCTTTAAGGTCTTGTAGTGGTGGACAATCGAATGCAGGTCCAACGCGTCGGTGGCCCCGTGATACAACTCATCCTCAAGGAACATCCGGAAGGCTTCGTGGATGTCCTCGGGATAGCGCGCGGTCAGCAGATCGAGCGTCATGTTCTCTTGATGTTTCCGCATCGAGAAATGCACGTCGATCGGATGGCGGTAGACGGCAAAGTAGGTGCAGCGCGGATCATAGGTGATGCCGTCCAAGGGCGAGTGGCTCTTTATGCATCGCCGTTCCGTCTGGGCGTCAAGAAAGGCTGCCCGTTCGTCCCTGTCGCGAAACCCGGCATCGAGCCAGGTCGAATATTCATCCATCTCGTCGCCGCTCAGCGAGCGACCGTGGATGATGCTTGTGACGATGATCTGGGTCCATGTGGTGCCGCATTTCGGCGGCGTCACCACCAGAATATCGCCGGTGCGCAGGGCAAAACGTTCCCAGATCGTCGTGTTGTTGATTGGGCCTTCATAGACGACTGACCGCTTGGGCAAATCCTGAGACATTCGGCATTCCCTCGAACTCAATTGCCAAGCCTAGCACGAGAAATCAGAATTTCGAGTCTCACTCGCCATGTTTGAGAAGCCGTTGCTTCTGGCGGCCCCAGTCGCGTTTCGCGTCGCTGGCGCGTTTGTCGTGGTTCTTCTTACCCTTTGCGACACCGATCTTGAGCTTCACCAGGCCACGATCGTTGAAATACATGACCAAAGGCACAAGGGTCATCCCCTCGCGCTGGGTTGCCGACCAGAGCCGCGCCATTTCCTTGCGCGAAACCAGAAGCTTGCGCCGTTGCCGTGGTTCATGGCCCCAGGTCTTGGCCGGATCATAGGGGGCGATATAGGCATTGGTGAGCCACAGCTCGCCGTTCTCGACGCTGGCATAGCTCTCGGCGATGTTGGATTGCCCGGTGCGCAGCGATTTGACCTCGGACCCCATCAGAATGATGCCGACCTCGAGATCGCTCTCGATGGCAAAATCGTATCGGGCACGCCGGTTCTCGGCGATCACCTTGTAATTCTTGTTTTCCGGTTTCTTGGCCATGATCGGGCTGAGATATGCGAGGAAGACGCGCGGGGCAAGCACTCGGCGCTGGCCTTGGCGCGAGGGGGCGTTATTCTCGGCCCAAAGCAGGTGAGGGAAAGATGTTTGTTCAGATCACCATCGGATCGGTCCTGATGATCGCGTCGATCCTGATCGCCGGAGTAAGCTTCTGGGCAATGGAGGTTTTTCTTGTCCGTTTTCGCCCCTACCTCTCGCGCAAACCGCACCGGCCCAAACTTGGGCTGATCCTCGGCGTGGCGGCGATCTGGATACTGGGGCAGATCACGGCAGGGGTCTGGATGTGGGCGGCCGCGCTGATCGGGCTGGGGGTATTCGAGACACTCGAGACATCCGTCTATTTCTCGCTAGTGGCTTTCACGACCCTCGGCTTTGGCGACATTCTCTTGCCTCAGGAATGGCGCCTTCTCGGGGGCATGGCGGCGGCAAACGGGCTTCTCAACATGGGGCTTCTGACGGCCCTCCTGGTCGAAGCGCTGCGGGTTGTCCGCAACAGCCAGCTTGATGCGATCAGGGGGAAATAGTGGCGTCACGTCCTCTTGTTGCGAACCAGTCTGCGCGCCGGATCTTCCTTGGCATGCATAACCTGATCGACGCCCCGACCGGCCCTGGCAAGGGGGCCGACCTGGATGCAGTGATCGGCAACCTCGGCTTTGTTCAACTGGACAGCGTGAACACCGTCGCGCGCGCTCATGACATGATCCTCTGGTCGCGCCGCCAGCAATACCGCCCGCCCGCGCTGGCCCGCCTGCACGACCGCGACAGGCGCCTTTTCGAACATTGGACCCACGATGCCTCGACGATCCCGATCGAGAGCTTTCCCTATTGGCGCCGCCGATTTGACCACAACAAGGAAAGGCTCAAGGCCCGCTGGGAGGACTGGCAAGGCACCGATTTTCACGCAAGGATCGACGAGGTGCTGGCACACATTGATGCCGAGGGCGCCTGCAAGAGCGGCGATCTGGCCGAGGGCGATGGCACGTCATCGGGGGGCTGGTGGGATTGGCATCCTTCGAAGGCCGCTCTCGAATACCTGTGGCACACGGGCGAGATTTCCGTGGCGCGGCGCGAGGGTTTTCAGAAGGTCTATGACCTCACGGACCGGGTAATCCCCGAGAGCCAACGGCAGCAATCGGTTTCGCCCGAAGAGACCATAGATTGGGCCTGCCGGACCGCAATCGAGAGGCTTGGCTTTGCCACAAGCGGCGAGGTGGCGGCCTTCTATGCGCTCGTCACACCCGCCGAGGCGCGGGAATGGTGCGCCGCTGAACTCAGGGCCGGGCGGCTGATCGAGGTGGATGTCGAAGGGGTGGACGGCAAACCCCGCCGCTCGTTCGCCCGTCCTGATTTTCTAAGCGAAACTGCCCCGGACCCTTCAAGCCGCGTTCGCATCCTTTCGCCCTTCGATCCCGCACTGCGCGACCGGGGCCGCGCCGAGCGGCTCTTTGGCTTCAGCTATCGGATCGAGATCTTCGTCCCCGCGCCGAAGCGGGTCTTTGGCTACTATGTCTTTCCGGTGATGGAGGGCGACCGGATGATCGGCCGGATCGACGCCAAAGCCGACCGTGCAGCCGGCATTCTTGACGTCACGGCCTTCTGGCCCGAGCAAGGCGTTCCGATGGGCAAGGGCCGCATCGCGCGATTGACTGCCGAGGTCGAGCGGCTCGCAACTTTCGCAGGGCTTGGCGGCATTCGCTATGCCTCCGGCTGGCTGCGGACCTAGATCCGGCGGGCGCGCAGGAGCGCGAAAGTGCCGCTGAACGCAATCACGAGCGCCCCAAGGATGGTGAGAAGGTCGGGTCTTTCGCCGAAAACAAGAACGCCCAGACCCATTCCGAAGAGAAGCCGCGAATAGCGGAACGGCGTCACCGCACCGACCTCGCCCGTCCGCATGGCGAGGGTCAGCATGAAATAGGCGAAAACGCCAAACACCGTTGCCCCGCTGACAAAGGCGAATGCGGGAAGGTCCGGCACAACCGGACCGCCGGTCCAGATCATCAGGATCGCGCCAGCGACCGAAAGCATCGCAAAGCCGCATATGCCAAGCTGCATCGCGCTCAGCTGCGGCGGCGCGGCGCGGGTGGCAAGATCACGCCCGGCGAAGCCGATCATGCCGATCACAGCAAGGATCGACAGCGGGCTGAAGCCCTCAAGCCCCGGCCTCAGGATCATCATCACCCCACCCAATCCGACGAGGATCGCTGTCCAGCGCCGCCAACCGACGCGCTCGCCCAGAAAGATCGCGGCGCCGCCGACCACGACAAGCGGGGTCGCCTGAAGGATCGCGGTTGCAGAAGTCAAAGGGGTCAGGACGAAGGCGAGCGCATAGAATATTCGCCCCGTGACCTCAAACACCGACCGGATCAGGATCGCGCGGCCAAGATAGGCCCTGTCCCAAATCGGGCGGCCTTGGCGGCGGGTGAGGACGGCAAAGCCTGCAAGACCTGCGATGCCAAACATCAAGAGGATTTGCCCAAGGCCGATCGTCTGTGCGGCGGCCTTGAGAAGCATATCCTCAACTGCAAACCCGGCCATTGCGGCAACCATGAAAAGGCTGCCGCGCAGGTTGTCGCTCAGATGGCGAAACTGGCTCAGTTGATCAGGCCGGCGTGGACCATCGCGGCGCGGATGCGGTCCTTGGTCTCGTCCGTCAGGGTGGTCAGGGGCGAGCGGACCTCGTCCGAACACATCCCGAGGAGCGACAGGCCGTATTTCGCACCGGCAACACCGGGCTCGATAAAGATCGCCTCATGCAGCGGCATGAGCCGGTCCTGATAGTCGAGCGCGGTTTTGTAATCGCCCGCGAGGGTTGCTTGCTGAAACTCGGCACAGAGCTTGGGCGCCACGTTGGCTGTCACCGAAATGCAGCCGATACCGCCATGCGCGTTAAAGCCGAGCGCGGTTGCGTCCTCGCCGGAAAGCTGGATGAAATCCGTCCCGCAGGTGATGCGCTGCTTTGGCACGCGGCTGAGATCGCCGGTCGCGTCCTTGACGCCAACGATCATCGGCAGCTTGGCAAGCTCGCCCATCGTCGCGGGGGCGATATCGACGACCGAGCGGCCGGGGATGTTGTAGATGATGATCGGCAGGCCGCACTTGGCGGCCTCTTCATAATGGGCGATGAGGCCGCGCTGGGTCGGCTTGTTGTAATAGGGCGTCACGACAAGCGCGGCGTCGGCGCCGGCCTTCTTGGCGGCGGTGACGAGGCGGACGGTTTCGATGGTGTTGTTCGATCCCGCGCCGGCAATGACCGGGATGCGGCCTGCCGCAACCTTGATGACGGTTTGCACCACAAGATCATGTTCTTTGTGGCTCAGGGTCGGGCTCTCGCCTGTCGTGCCAACCGGCACGAGGCCGTGGCTCCCTTGCTCGACATGCCACTCGACAAGTTTCTTGAGCGTGTCGAGATCCAGCTGGCCGTTCCTGAACGGCGTGACGAGGGCGGGGAGAGACCCTTTGATCATGACGCGCTTCCTTTGGTTGCCGGGCTGACTCGCCCGATGTGAAATCGCGCGGAACCTAGACGGGTTTCCGCCGATTGCCAAGATTCCCATTGCCACGGCCAATGGGGCCGCTACCTTTTGGAAAAACGAGCAGAAAGACAATCATGGGCCTTCGCAGCCTTCTTTTGTGTGCCATCCTTCTCGGGACAGGCGCGGCGCAGCCACTTGTGGCGCAGTCGCTGCCGTCCGCGTTCGAGGCGGCAGCCAAATCGGATTGGCCGGCAGCAAACGCCCAGCTTCCGCAAAGCGATGCACTGACCCAAGACCTGTTGATCTGGACTTGGCTTCGCGCCGAGGAATCGACCGCGCCCTACACGGTCTACCGTGATTTCCTTGCCCGCCGTCCTGATTGGCCTGGCCTTGAGAGGTTGCGCGCGCAAGGCGAACTCGCGATTCCCGTCGGGACACCGGCCAGCGATGTCGTCGCGTTCTTCGCAGGGGCGCAGCCGCAAACCGGCGAAGGGGCGGTCAAGCTGATCAACGCCCATTCGGCACAGGGGGATACCGATGGCGCGGCCAAGATGCTGCGCGAGATCTGGCGCGGCGTTTCGCTGACCGAGGAGGGGCAGGCGGCCTTGCTCGGCGCCTATGGCAGAAGCCTCGCGCCGCATCACACCGAACGCGCCGATGCCGCGCTTTGGGCGGGGCGCACGGGCGATGCGTTGGCGGTGCTCGATCTGGTCCCCGCCCGCGACAAGCCTGCTCTGGCGGCGCGGATCGCGCTGCAGCGTGGGGCGGCGGATGCGGACCGTCTCTATGCCGCTCTTCCCGCCACCGAGCGCGAGACCCCCGGCGTTGCCCTTGCCCGGTTCAACCATCTGACCGCCCGTGGCGATTATACCGAGGCGGCGGCCTTCGTGCTGTCGCGCAATGGATCCGCGGCCGCCCTCGGCCAGCCCGCGCGTTGGGCGGGGAGCCGCAGCACCGTGGCGCGATGGCTGATGCGCGAGGGCGATTATGGCCGCGCCTATGAGGTCGCCCGCCAGCACCAGCTGAGTGCCGCCGACGGCGAAGCCTTCGCTGATCTCGAATGGCTCACTGGTTATATCGCGCTGCGTTTCCTTGCCGATCCGGCCTCGGCCATCGCCCATTTCGACGCGATGGCCCGCGCGGTGAGCGGGCCGATCTCGATGTCGCGTGCTGGCTACTGGCTGGGCCGCGCCCACGAGCGGCGGGGCGATCAGGTCTCTGCTGCTGCGGCTTACGCGGGCGCGGCTCATTTCCAGACAGCCTTCTACGGGCTTCTGGCGGCCGAACGCCTTGGCCTGTCGCTCGATCCCGATTTGGCGGGGCGCGAAGTTTTTCCCGATTGGCGGCAGGCCCCCTTTGTCGGCACTGACACCGCCCGCGCCGCGCTTACGCTTCTGAGCGCAGGCCAGCGCAGCGGCGCGGTGGTATTCTTTCTCCAGCTTGCCCGCCAGCTTGACCGGACCGAGCTTGGCCAGCTCGATCAAATTCTCGCGGCGATGAACGAGCCGTTCTTCCGTCTCCTGGTGGCCAAGACGGCGCTCGATCGCGGCATCCTGATCCCGGCGGCCTATTTCCCCATCCACCCGCTGGCCGAAATGGACCTGCCGGTAAGCCCCGAGCTTGCGCTCTCGGTCGCCCGGCGCGAATCGGAATTCAACGCGACCGTGGGCAGTCCTGTCGGTGCTTTGGGACTTATGCAGGTGATGCCCGGCACGGCCGAGATGGTCGCCCGTGATCTCGGGCTCGACTATGACAAGTGGCGTCTGGTGAACGATTGGGAATACAACGCCACACTCGGCGCCCGCTATCTGGCCGATCTTGAGGAACGCTTCGGGCCTTCGCCGGTCATGATCGCCGCCGGGTACAATGCCGGACCGCGCCGCCCTCTGGAATGGATGGACGCCAGAGGAGATCCGCGGCAAGGGCAGATCGACATTGTTGACTGGATCGAGATGATTCCGTTCAAGGAAACCCGCAACTATGTCCAGCGTGTGACCGAAGCGATTCCGATCTATCGTGCCCGACTGAGTGGGCAGACCGGCACGATCCGCTTTGCCGAGCTTCTGATCGGGGAAAAGCCGCTGATCAGGCCCCGCGCCCGGCCTGCTTCCGAGGGGGCTCCGGCCCCACAACCTGCTTTGCCAACGGCTCCGGGCTCAAGCCCGCGTCCGCAGGCGCGCCCTTGATCAAGCGTGCTTGCGGCGCTCGCGCCACAGGGTGAAAAGGCCGGCGCTGACGACGATGGCCGCGCCGATTGCCACGTTGAGGCGCACGGTCTCGCTGAAAACGAAAATGCCAAGCGCCGAGGCCCAGACAAGCTGAAGATAGGCGAAGGGCTGCACGGCGCTCGCTTCGGCCACCTCGTAACATTTGATCAGCAGGTAATGTGCCGTCGCTCCGGTCACGCACAAGAGCGCCATCCACATCCAGTCATAGGCTGTCATGGGCTCCCAGTGGAAAACACCCACCGCCGTCATCACCACAGCGCCGGAAACGCCTGTCCAGAAAAACGAGGTCGCGGCGCTGTCCTTGCGGGCGGCATATCGGGTCAGAAGGCCGTAGAGCGCAAACATCAGGGCCGACATCATCGGGATGATCGCGACGGGCGAGAAGACGGCAATCCCCGGTTCGAGGATCACGAGAACCCCGATGAACCCCACGCCAATCGCCGCCCAGCGCCGCCAGCCTACGGTCTCGCCCAAGACAGGCCCCGAAAGCGCGGCAACCAAGAGCGGATAGGCGGCAAAGATCGCGTGGCTTTCGACAAGGCCAAGTTTCACGAAGGCCAGCACCATCACGCAGATTTCGGCCGCCAGAAGAACCCCGCGGAAGATCTGGAGAAATGGCTGGGTCGTCGCCGCGGCGGCACGGATCGAGCCCTCCTTGCGGCTTGCCAGCACCATCACGAAGGCGGCAAAGAACCAGTACCGGATCATCACCACCATGAAGACGTTGTAATGGCTGGCAAGGTAGCGGCTGATCCCGTCTTGCATCGCAAAGACAAAGGTCGTGGCGATCATCAGCCAGATGCCAAGGCGGGTATTCGACTGCATCAGGGCTTCCTTGCGCGCGTCATGTGTCTCTTGCGGCCATAGCCCGCGACGCGGGTCACGTCAAAGCCCGCATCAGCCAGCGCCCGGCGGACATGGCCAGCGGCCGTATATGTCGCAGCAGTGCCGCCCGGACCAGTCAGCCGCCCGACTTCGGCCAAGAGGCCCTCGCCCCAAAGCTCGGGGTTCTTGGCGGGGGAAAAGCCGTCAAGGAACCACGCGTCGGCGCCGAAGGTCTGGGCGGGCAGGGTCTGGCGGGCGTCGCCGAGGACGATGGTGAGGGTGGCATCCCGGAAATCATGGGGGCCGGGGCCGGAGGCGAGGGCGCGAGCCAGCTCGTCACGCAGCGTCCCAAGTTCGGGGAAAGCCGCCAGCGCGCGCGCTCGGTCGGCGGCGGCGATCGGGAAGGCTTCGAATGTGGTGAAATGGAAGCGGCCCGGTGTGCCGCTCTGCCGCCACGCGCCCAACGTCACAAGGAAATTGAGGCCGGTGCCAAAGCCAAGTTCGGCAATCTGGAACCCGTCCGCAAACCGCGCCGGCAGGTCGTTGCCCGCCAGAAACACATGCCGCGTTTCCTCGAGCCCATTGTCGAGCGAGAAATAGGGATCGTCGAACCGGCGCGAGACGGGGATCATTTCGTCGCGCCAATCGAGGTCGGGCTGCTGGTCGATCATCGCCTGATGCCTTAGGGTCGGCGCGACTTTGGAGGCGCGGCGCGGCAATGACAACGGCAGATGTGACGATCTATGGGGCGGGGGTTTTCGGCCTTTCGGTCGGCTGGGCCTGTATCCAGCGCGGGGCCAAGGTGCGGGTGATCGATCCGGCGGGCGTGGCCTCGGGATCGTCAGGCGGCCTTGTTGGTGCGCTTGCCCCGCACGTTCCCGAATTGTGGAACGACAAGAAAGAGTTTCAGTTTCAGAGCCTTGTCATGTCGGAAGTGTTTTGGCGAGACGTCGAAGAGGCGGCGGGGTTCAGCACCGGCTATGCAAGGTCCGGCCGCCTTCAGCCAATTCTTGACGAGGCGGCGCTCGATTTCGCCAAGACACGTGCGATCAACGCGGTCGATCTCTGGCGCGGGCAGGGTGAATGGCACATCGTCGGAGCCGCCGATCACGCCCCTTGGGCGCCACGGTCTCCGACCGGATTTCTCGTGTGGGATACGCTCTCGGCCAGCATCCATCCCCGCCACGCCACGACAGCGCTCGCCCGTGCTATCGAAAAGAAGGGTGGCGAGATCGTCGGCGAAGGGCGCGAGGAGGGCGCCATCCTTCACGCGACCGGCTGGCGCGGGCTCATGGAGCTGTCTGAGCGGCTCGGCAAGGTCGTTGGCAATGGCGTCAAGGGGCAGGCGGCGCTTCTGGCCCTCGATGTCCGAGGCAAGCCGCAGCTTTTTGGCGATGGCATCCATCTAGTCCCGCACGAAGACGGAACGCTCGGTGTCGGTTCGACCAGTGAGCGTTTCTTTGACGATCCGACCGAGATTGACCAAGGGCTTGACGATCTCCTCCACCGCGCTGAAGCCGCCTTTCCGTTCCTCGAAGGCGTCCGCGTGCTCGAGCGCTGGGCCGGTGTCCGCCCCCGCGCCATGACCCGCTCGCCCTTGCTCGGCGCGCATCCGCTGCATGAGGGGCAGTTCATCGCCAACGGCGGGTTCAAGATCGGGTTCGGCATGGCGCCCAGGGTTGGCGAGGTGATGGCAGACCTGCTCCTTGAAGGCCGTGACGCGATCCCGGAGGGATTCCGATCCGAGGCCAATCTTTAGGTGGCCGCCGCTTCCATACACAGTCGCCCGTCCGGCCCGCGCACCCATAAACGCCCCGCTTTCCAGCAAAACGTCGCCTCTTCTCCGTCGAAAAGCGGTGCGGTCGCGCGATAGGAAAACTCGCGCATCGGCCGCCCCAAAGCCTCCTCAGCGAGAAGCATCAACATCTGCGCCAGGAGCGGACCGTGCACCACAAGGCCGGGATAGCCTTCGAATTCTTGGGCGTATGGCTTGTCGTAATGGATGCGGTGGCCGTTGAAGGTCAGCGCCGAATACCGGAACAGCGCCGTCGAATCGAAGCTACGCACCAGCGACCGATCTTCGTCGTTGGGCGCGACCGGAGCCACAGGCTGTGCGTCGCCCGGCGTCGGATCCTGCCGATAGACGATGTCCTGCCACTCGGTCAGCGCGAGGCCGCCGCGCTGCAAGATGTCGTGCCGGATCCGCACGAAGGCAAGCGGGCCGGTCTTGCCATCTTTGCGCGTCACGCTATCGACGATTGAACGCCGCTCGGCCTTGACGCCCGCCAGAAGGGCACCGTGAAAGGCCAGCCTGCCCGCCGCCCACATCCGTCGGGGCAAGCCCATGTCGGGGATAAACCCGCCGGTCCAGGGGTGCCCGTCGCGGCCCAACTCTTGTGTCGGGCGAGGATCCCAGAAATACATTTGGTGAAAGAACGGCGGCAAGGGATCACCGCTCCTGATGCTCGATTCGGCGCCAAGCATCGCCTCCATCGCACGTGCACGGGCGGGGTCGAGCGGATCCGAGACGGATTGGGTATGGCTCTGTCGGTCCTGCATGGTCTAGGCCTAGCGCGAAGCGGAAAGGATGAAAATGCCCTCAGTGGATGCCCTCGACCATCTGGTGATGACCGTGGCCGACATGGGCGCCACCGTCGCTTTCTATGAACGCGCCCTTGGGATGACCGCGGAACACTTCACCGCCGCCGATGGGACGACGCGCACAGCCCTCAAATTCGGCAGCCAAAAGATCAATCTGCATCAGGCGGGGGCCGAGTTCGCGCCGCACGCCCAACGGCCGATCCGAGGCTCGGCAGACTTGTGCTTTCTCTCTGCCGATCCACTGGCGGGGTGGCGGGCGCACCTCGAATCCCTCGGCCTCGCGATCGAAGACGGCCCTATCAAACGCACCGGCGCGACGGGGCCGCTCCTCTCGATCTACCTGCGCGATCCTGATGGAAACCTGATCGAAATATCCAACCAAGCCTGACGCGCGCGCCGTTGCACTTCCCCTTGTGCTGGCACATGGTGACGGCGCGTTGAAGGAGGGTGTTTCGATGCGTCACGGCGGCCAGATTCTTGCCGATCAACTCAAGCTTCACGGCGTGCGCCGGGTCTTTTCCGTGCCGGGCGAGAGCTTTCTCGCAGCGCTTGACGGCCTTTATGAAAGCGGGATCGACAACATCGTCTGCCGCCACGAGGGCGGCGCGGCGATGATGGCCGAAGCCTATGGCAAGATGACAGGCACCCCCGGCATCGCCTTCGTCACCCGCGGCCCCGGCGCGACCAATGCCTCCGCCGGCATCCATATCGCGCGGCAGGATTCGACGCCGATGATCCTCTTCGTCGGCCAGATCGACCGCAGCCACCGCGACCGCGAGGCCTTTCAGGAGATCAACTATCGCGAGGTTTTCGGCGGCCTCGCCAAATGGGCGACCGAGATCGACCAGACCGAGCGCCTGCCCGAATACATCCGCCGCGCCTTTGCCGTGGCCACCTCGGGCCGCCCCGGCCCGGTCGTGCTGGCGCTACCCGAGGATATGCTGAGCGCAATGGCCGATGTGGCCGATGAAGCGCCCGCCCCGCGCCCCTCTGCGCGCGACCGCTCGGGGCAAGCCCGCGCTGCCCTCGAGTGGCTCTCCGAGGCCGAGCGTCCGCTGGTCGTGGTCGGCGGACCGCACTGGTCGCCCGCCGCCGCCGCCGATCTTGCGACCTTCGCCGGACGCGAGAATCTGCCCGTCGCGCTCGCGTTCCGCCGGCAGGACTATCTCGACAACCGCCACCCCTCCTATGCGGGCGACCTTAACGTCGGCATCAACCCCAAACTCGCCAAGCGGATGCGCGAGGCCGACCGGCTTCTCGTCATCGGCTCGCGCCTTGGCGATATCGCGACGCAAGGCTACGCGCTTTTCGACGGTCCCGGCCCGCGTCCGAAGATCGCCCATATACACGCCGATGCAGACGAGATTGGCCGGGTCTTCACCCCCGACCTCTCGGTTGTGAGCGATGGCCCCTCATTCGTCGCGGCCCTCGCTGCGCTGAACAGCGCCAGCAAGGATTGGTCCGACTGGACCGCCGCCGCGCGCGCCGACTATCTCGGTTGGGCCACGCCCTTCCCGAGCCCCGGCGATGTGAAGCAAGAAGAGGTGATCGCCTGGCTCTCGGCCAACCTACCCCAGGATGCAATCGTGACGAACGGCGCCGGCAATTATGCAGCCTGGTTGCACCGCTATTTCACCTACAAGGGCTATGGCACCCAACTCGCCCCGACCTCCGGCTCGATGGGTTATGGCTTCCCCGCCGCGGTTTCCGCCTCATTGGAAAACCCGGAGAAGACGGTGGTCTGCCTTGCAGGCGACGGTTGCTTCCAGATGACCCTGAACGAGATGTCGACCGCCAAGCAATACGGCGCGACGCCGATTGTCGTGGTGGTCAACAACGGCCGCTACGGCACGATCCGGATGCATCAGGAAAAACATTATCCCGGCCGGGTCTCGGGCACGATGCTGCAAAACCCCGATTTCGCCGCCCTTGCCCGCGCCTATGGCGGACATGGCGAGACTGTGCTGAGAACCGAAGAATTTGCGGGTGCCTTCGCCCGCGCCAAGGCATCCAACCTTCCGTCGGTGATCGAGCTTGTCGTCGACGAGCAGGCGCTTGGAACCTCGCTCACCCTTGATGCCGCCCGCGCGGCAGGGGAAGCGGCGAAAAAGCAATAAGGGGGCGCTGCCCCCTCTGCCTTCGGCATTCACCCCCGGAGTATTTGAAGCCAAAAGATTGCCGCTTCTTTTGGCCGAAAACACTCCGGGGGAGTCTCCGTCAGGAGACGGGGGCAGAGCCCCCCTAAAACTCGACGCCGATCTGCGCCTTGATGCCGGACCGGAAGGGGTGCTTGATAAGCTCCATCTCGGTCACAAGGTCGGCGATCTCGATGAGATCGTCATGCGCGTTGCGGCCCGTCAGGACGACATGGGTCATCGGCGGCTTTTGCTCGGCGAGGAATGTCACGACATCGGCGATATCGACATAATCATAGCGGATGGCGATGTTGATCTCGTCGAGGAGGACCATCTTGTTGGCCGGATCGCGGATCAGCTCCTTTGCCTTGGTCCAGGCCGCCTGCGCCATCTCTGTATCGCGGGATTTGTCCTGTGTTTCCCAGGTGAACCCCTCGCCCATGGTGTGGAACTCGCAGATATCGGTGAACTGACGCAAGATCAGATCGCGCTCGCCGGTGCTCATGCCGCCCTTGATGAACTGGACCACCGCGCATTTCATCCCGTGCGCGATGCAGCGGAAGATCATGCCGAAGGCGGCCGAGGATTTGCCCTTGCCCTTGCCGGTATGGACGATGATCAGGCCCTTTTGGTCGGTCTTGGTGGCCATGATCTTGTCGCGGGCGGCTTTCTTCTTGGCCATCTTCTTGGCGTGGCGGTCGTCGTCTTCGGTCATAGCGGCCTCCGGTAGGTGATGGACGTGGGGCGATCATAGCCTGCGTGCGCGGTGCGGGCGACCTCGACGAAGCCCATGGCTTCGAAGGTGCGCTGGTTTTCGACAAGCTCGATGCGGGTCTGCAATTCGAGGGCGGCCATGCCAAGCGGGCGGGCGCGCCGCCCGGCTTGGTTGACGAGCGCTCGGGCATGGCCCTTGCCGCGCTCGGAGGCGGCGACGGCGAGCTTGCCGAGATAGAGGGCATCTGCCTTGGGGGTCAGGACGATGCAGGCGAGGGGTGGCGACCCGATCACCCAGACTTCGCTGTTGGCGAGATCCTCTTTCGTCAGGCGATGCATCGATGAGGGTGGATCGATGCGTCCGTCCATGAAGGCGAAGGCAGCGCGGATCAGCGTCAGCGTCGCAGACAGATCTTCGGACGTGGCGCGGCGAGGGGTCACAGGAGGCCCCCGATCCGGGCGCGGGCCGAGTTGGACTTGGGCTGCCAGAGGCCACGGTCAATCGCTTCTTGCAGGCGCTGGGCGATCTCGCGCAAGGCGGGGAGATTGTGCTCGGCGATGAAATCACGTGTCGCCGCGTCTTCAAGGAAGGCGCTTTCGACCATGTCGAAATGATGCCCGCGCACCGCGCCCGTGGTGGCGGCGAACGCAAAGAGATAATCGACGGTGGCCGCGATCTCGAAGGCGCCCTTGTAGCCGTGGCGCTTGACCCCGTCGATCCACTTGGGGTTCACCACGCGGCTGCGGACCACGCGGGCGATCTCGTCATCCAGAGTGCGGATCACGGGTCGCTCGGGGCGGGAATGGTCGTTGTGATAGATCGGGCGATCCTTGCCTTGAAGGCTGGAGACAGCCGCCGCAGCGCCACCTTCGAACTGGTAGTAATCGTCGCTGTCGAGAAGATCGTGTTCGCGGTTGTCCTGATTTTGGACGATGGCTTCGACTTGACCGAGCCGTGCGGCAAAGCCGTCGCGGTCGCGTGTGCCGTCATCCGCCGCGCCATAGCTGTAGCCGCCCCAGTCGAGATAGGCGGCGCCAAGATCGGCCTTGTCCGACCAGCTGCGTTCGTCGATCAGCGCCTGAAGGCCTGCGCCATAGGCACCGGGTTTGGAGCCATAGACCCGCGCCTTGGCCTCGCCTCTATTCGCGCGGGCGGCGGCGGGGTTGAGGTCGTCGGGTTCGTCAAGCGCCTGAACCGCGCGGGCGGCGCTGTCGAAAAGCGCGATGAGTTGGGGGAAGGCATCGCGGAAAAAGCCCGAGATACGGAGCGTGACGTCGACCCGTGGGCGGCCGAGGACGCCCTGGGGGAGGATCTCAAAGCCGGTGACGCGGCGGTTGGCGCTGTCCCATTTCGGTTTCACGCCCATCAACGCCAAGGCTTGCGCAATATCGTCGCCGCCGGTGCGCATATTGGCGGTGCCCCAAGCGGTCACCAGCATGGAGCGGGGCCAGTCGCCGTGGTCTTGCAGGTGCTTCTCAATGAGAAGGTTGGCGGACTTCCACCCGAGCGCCCAAGCGGTCGGCGTCGGCACCGCGCGGCTGTCGACCGAATAGAAGTTGCGCCCCGTGGGCAAGACGTCGAGCCGCCCGCGTGTTGGCGCGCCGGATGCGCCAGGGCGGACGGCGCGGCCATCAAGGCCGGACAGCAGGCCCATGCCCTCTTCGGGCCCGCAGGCGGCAACGGTGGGCAGCACGCGCTCGCGCAATTCGGAAAGAACGGCGGCCGAGGCGGGGCCGGGGGCCTCGGCGCCATCGACGAGTCGCTGGGCGAGAATTTCCAGCCGCTCGACCGTATCGCCAGCGGTGCGCCATGGGCTGTCGCCCGTCATCGTCTCGGGCTTTGGCCCATCCCAATTCGCGCCGAGATCGGCGGAAAGGGGATCAAAGCCAAGGCCAAGGTCGTCGGCCAGTGCGCGAAGGAGCGAGGCATTGCGGCCCTCCCCGTCGCCGCGCGGCACGCGCGTCAGAGCGATGGCCAGGTCGCGGGCAAGCATGCCTTCGGGAGATTGGCCGAAGACATGCAGGCCGTCGCGAATCTGCGCCTCTTTGAGCTCGCAGAGGTAGGCATCTAGCTTGGCCAGATCGCCCTCTGTCTCGCCGGCGAAGCCTGCGTCGACGGCAAGTCCGGTTACATCTGCGAGCGAGAGGATTTCTCGGCGCAGGTGGTCGATACGGCGAGGATCGACACCGGCGGCCTCGTAATATTCATCCACCAGCGCCTCGAGATCGCGCAAGGGGCCATAGCTTTCGGCGCGGGTTAGCGGCGGGGTCAGGTGGTCGATAATCACCGCCTGCGCGCGGCGCTTGGCCTGCGTGCCCTCGCCCGGATCGTTGACGATGAAGGGATAAAGATGCGGCAACGGCCCAAGGATCGCTTCGGGCCAGCAAGTCTCGGACAGGGCCACCGCCTTGCCGGGCAGCCATTCGAGATTGCCGTGCTTGCCCATGTGGACGAGGGCATCGGCGGCAAAGACGTTACGCAGCCAGAAATAGAAGGCGAGATAGTTGTGCGGCGGCACGAGGTCGGGTGCGTGGTAGGTGTCGGTCGGGTCGATATTGTAGCCGCGCGCTGGCTGGAGCCCGACGACCACGTTGCCATAGCTCAGGACCGAAAGCTTGAAGCGCCCGCAATCGACCTCGCCCTCCTCGTAGAAGGGATCCTCCTCGGGCTTGCCCCAGCGCGCCTCGATATCGCGGCGCAACTCGTAGGGCAGTTGGCCATAGGCGATCTGGTAGTCGGCGAAACTCAGATCGACTCCGCCCGTGCGCACCGCGCGATCGGTGAGCCAGTTGGTCGGCCCTGCCATCATTGCGTCCATCAGCGCCCTGGCGTCGCTCGGTGGGTTGTGAAGGCGATAGCCCGCGCCGGCGAGAAGGTTCAAGACATGCACCGTTCCCGCAGGGGTATCGAGGCCAACGCCATTGGCGAGGCGGCCGTCCTTGTTGGGATAGTTGGCAAGGATCAGCGCCACCCGCCGCTCGTCGGCCGACTTGCTGCGCAGGCGTGCCAATGCGGCGGCGAGATTGGCGACATACTCGATCCGGTCGCCCCGCGCCTGATAGGTGGCGATGGGGCATTCGGTGGCCTCGTCGAAGTAGGCCTGCCCCTTGAAGCTGATCGCGCGGGTGATGATCCTGCCGTCCACCTCGGGCAGTGCCACGTTCATTGCGATGTCGCGGGCGGAAAGCCCGGCCTTGCCGCCGCCCCACGCCTCCTCCGTCCCGCCCGAGAGGATCACCTGAAAGACCGGCGCCTCGTTGGCATGGGGCGCCGCCAGCGGATTGCTTGCGGCGGGGTCTTCGGCATGAGGGCTGCCGACTGCGAAAGAGGTGCAGTTGAGGATCAACGCGGGAGGAGTGTCGAGGAACAGCCCCTCAAGCGTCGCCGCACTCAGCGGGTCTTTGAGCGAGGCGACGAAGACGGGCAGGGGATTGAGGCCGGCCCTGAGAAGCGATTTCACCAGCCGGTTGATCGGGTGAAGCCCCGCGCCTTGCACCAGCGCACGGTAGAAGACCACCGGCACCACCGGGGCGCCCTCGGTCCAGCTTTCCTTCGCGGCCTCGGGCCCACCTATTCCCGCGCCGGGCCAATAAACGCCCGCCCGCAAGAGCGGCGCGGCGGCGGCGGGCCTGTCGCAGCCGTCCAGCATCGCCTTGGCATAACGCAGGAAGTTGACGCTGTTCTCCGGCCCGCCCTCGACCAGATAGGCCCAAAGCGCATCGTAATCTTCGCCCGCAACCGTCGAGAGCTGGCGCAATTCCGGGTCCGGCTTGTCATCGCCCGGCAGCGCGGCGAAGGGCACGCCCGCCTCGTGCAGCCGCGCGGCAAATTGTTCGAGCCCGTATCTCCAATAGCCCGCCCCGCCCAGAACCCGCGCGATCACGATGCGCGAGCGGGTGGCGCAGGCATCGAGATGCAGGTCGACCGACATCGGGTGTTGCAGGTTCATCAAGCTGGCAAGCCGCAGCGAGGGCGGCGCGTCCATCTCGCCCCGCGCGGCCGAAAGTGCGGCAAGCTCGGTATCGGCGGCCGAGATCACCACAACGTCGGCAGGCGTCTGGCCAAGGTCGACCGGGTCCTTGCCGTCGTCAATATTGCCGGGCGTTGCCGCAAGCAGGTGCATCAGATCGCCCCTTGTGGCAGGATGCGGTATACGGCAAAGGGCGGCGAACACCGCGAAAGGACGCGACTATGGATTACGGAAAATCGGGCAACCCCAAAGGCGGCCGCCACGAGCCGCGCAACGCCTATGATCAGCAACAGGCCGGGCCCAAGGGCTATGGCCGCAAGGATGCCGACAAGGCGGCGCTTCTGGCCAAGATGAAGGCCAACGCCGAGAAAGCACAGAAGGCCGACAAGTGATCTGACAGGCCGCGCCGTCACAGCGGCTTTTCCATGAAGACGGAATGGGGCCCTTCGACATAATCGCCGAACGGGCCGCAATCCTTGAACCCGAGCCGGCGATAGAGCCGGTGGGCGGGGTAAAGATCGTCGCCGGTCTCTAGGCAGAGCCTCGCGATGCCCTCCTTCGCTGCGGCGGCATCGAGCGTCGTCACCAGCGCCTCGCCCGCCCCGCGCCCGCGCTTTGCGGGATCGACAAACATCGATTTGACCTCGGCATAGCCGTCCTTGCGCGCCAGCGCCACGCAACCAAGCGGCTCGGCCCCGTCCCAAGCGATCCAGAAGGTGATCGAGGGATCGCACAGCTCGTCGATCGACAGGGCAAACATATGCTCGGGCGGATAGAGCGTGGCCAGAAAGGCATGGCTCGCCGTCAAAAGGGCAGTGCCCTCGCTGGATTTCGGATCCGCGGCGCGAACCTCAATCGTCATGCGCTGAGCGCCTCCTCAATGGCCGCGCGGTCAAGTCCGGCCTCGCCGATTACCACAAGCCGGGTCTGGCGCGGCTGGGCGCCGAAGGGTTGATCGAAATAGGTCTCGACGCGCGGGCCCACCGCCTGAAGCGTCAAGCGCATCGGTTTGCCTTCGACCGCGACAAAGCCCTTGAGACGCAGGATATCGTGATCGCGGATGATCGCGGCGACCCGTTCGGCAAAGCCTTTGGGGTCGGCGATCTCGCCGCGGGTTACGACAAAGCTTTCAAACTCGTCGTGGCCATGGTCGTGGTGGTGATCGTCGTGATCATCGTCCTCATCGTCGTCGTGATGGTGGTGGTGATGCACCTCGTGTCGCGCCTCGAGGTCGTTTTCCGCACCGATCCCCTGCCCGAGCAGCACATCCACCGGCAGCGCCCCCATCGTGGCATGGACAACCTGAACCCCCTCGCGGCTTTCGCTTTTCAAGCGGCTGGCCAGCGCTTCGGCCTCGTCTGCGGTCAGAAGGTCGGTCTTGTTGACGACGATCATATCAGCGCAGGCGATCTGATCTTCAAAGAGCTCCGACAGCGGGGTCTCGTGGTCGAGGTTCTCGTCCAGCGCCCGCTGGGCATCCACGGCGGCGACGTTGTGGGCAAAGCGCCCCTCGGTCACGGCCTTGCCGTCGACCACCGTCACCACGCCATCGACCGTGACGCGGGTCGAGATCCCCGGCCAGTTGAACGCGCGGACCAAGGGCTGCGGCAGGGCAAGGCCCGAGGTCTCGATCACGATGTGATCCGGGCGGTTCTCGCGGGCGAGCAGCTTTTTCATCGTCGGGATGAAATCCTCGGCCACGGTGCAGCAGATGCATCCGTTCGACAGCTCCATGATATCGTCCTCGGTGCAGGTCTGCGACCCACAGCCCTTGAGGATATCGCCGTCTACGCCCAGATCGCCAAACTCGTTGATGATGAGCGCGATCCGCTTGCCTTCGGCGTTCTGGAGCATATGGCGAATAAGGGTCGTCTTGCCCGCGCCGAGAAAGCCGGTCACGACTGTTGCAGGAATCTTGGCAGGCATGGCGGTCTCCGTTATCTGACCTTGTTCATGTGGCCGAAAAGGCCGGGAAAGGAAAGACGATGACACAGCGCATCACCATCTGTTCCGGGTGCCGCGCGGCTGACGGGCAGCCGGGAGGCGAGGCGATGGCTGCGCGGCTTCAAGCGCGCCTCGGGGATCTGGCCTCGGTCGGCACGACCGACTGCATGATCGTCTGCGGCCAGCCCGTCACCGTATCCATCCGCGAAGACGGCAAGGCGGCGTATCTCTTCTCCGGCGTCGATCCCGAAGCGCAGTTTGACGAGCTTGCCACCTTCGCCCGGCTTTACGCCGAAGCGCCGGACGGGATCATCGACGACGTGCGCCCTTGCGGTGATCTGCGGTTTCGCCTGATTGGCCGCATCCCCGCCTAGGCGGGGCGCGACCAGACCGCGCCCGCCACCGTTCCGAGGATTGCCCAAGCCGCAGCGCCGACAGCCAGTGACCGCGCCGCGTAATGCGCCGACAACTCGGCCGGGGCGACCCCGAAATAGGTGTCGAGCTCTGGCGCGCCGATAACGTGCGGCGCGAGAAGCAGCACGGCCCCCGCACCCACCGCACCGGCACCCCGCCCGAAAGCGAACAGGCCCAAGCCGCCGATAGAGGCGGCAACCGTCGCCATCCACCACAGTTGCCGTGTCACGATATCGGCGCCGATTGCGCCGGGAAGCTCGGGTGGAAGCCCCATCGCCGGTGCAAGCTGCACCGCGACAAAGCCGCTCAGGCCCCAGATCGCCCCGCTTTGGGCGGTGATTTTGGCCCCGGTTCGCTCTGCCAGACCAAACGCCGCGACGAGGATAAAGGCAAAGCCCGACCACGTGACGAGGTTCATCGCGAAGGTGCCGAAATGCCGTGCTGGCTCGGCCCAGATATCGGGATGGGTTACGGGTGATTGCGGCGAGCCGGTTGCGCTGAAATGCAGAAGTGTGCCGGACTCGTAGAGTTCGCCCTCAAGAATGAGGGGAACGACGAAGGCGATCTGCAAGACGGTCGCAGCCAAACCGGCACCGAGCCCTGCAATAAGGGCGCTGGTCAGCAAATGTCTGAGCATGAGATGTGACCGCTGCCGCTAGTGGCAGGGGAACGCGATGGCGTGGCGCGTGTCGTGGGCAACGTCATGGGCGCCTGCGGCATGGCTGAAGCCAGCGGCAAAGATCAGGCCGAGGCCGATCATAGCGGTCAGGGCGATGGCATAGACGTCGGTGGACGCGCGGGTCTTGGCGATAGCTTTAATCATCTTGTCTCCTGTCCCGTCACACCCGACGGGGATTTCGGTTGCACGTGCAAGGCCGGTCTCCTGGCTTGCGGGTCGTCGCGCGATGCCTGCCTTCCCGGTTTCCCAGTGGCCTCGTTGGCATCCGCTCGCCGCATACAGTCGCGGGGGCGGCTGCGGACTCGGGTCTCCTGCCTGGATCTACCCTCACCGCATTCCCATTTCATCCCCAAGCGCTTTGCGCCCGTCACGGGGAACCATGCCCTTTCCTTGTCGCCCGCGGGTGCCTTTGCCGTCAAGGCCGATTCCGACAGGCCACAGCGCTGAAACGGCGCGGGATTTCGCCGGTGCGCGGGATCGATGCGGCCAAAACCCGCCATATCTTGTGGATAACCCGAAGAATATCGGCAGATTTGGGGGCCTCGCGTTGACTCCTCCACTATCGGGGTCGCAAACTTCCCATCCAGAGGAATCATTGCCGGACGTTTCTGCGTGCGTTTCACCAAACTGCGCCTCAACGGGTTCAAGAGCTTTGTCGACCCGACCGACCTGATCATCGCCGACGGCCTCACGGGGGTTGTCGGACCGAACGGGTGCGGCAAATCCAACCTTCTTGAAGCGCTGCGCTGGGTGATGGGTGAGAACCGGCCGACCGCAATGCGCGGCGGCGGCATGGAAGACGTGATCTTTGCGGGCGCCGCCACACGGCCTGCCCGCAACTACGCCGAGGTCGCGCTTCACATTGACAACTCCGAACGCCTCGCCCCGTCCGGTTTCAATGATACCGATCACCTCGAGATCGTTCGCCGTATCACCCGTGACGCAGGTTCGGCCTACAAGGTCGGCACCAAGGAAGTCCGCGCCCGCGATGTGCAGATGCTCTTCGCCGATGCCTCGACCGGCGCACATTCGCCCGCGCTCGTGCGGCAGGGCCAGATTTCCGAGTTGATCAACTCAAAGCCTCGCGCTCGCCGCCGCATCCTTGAAGAGGCCGCTGGCATCTCGGGCCTGTATCAGCGCCGGCACGAGGCCGAACTGAAGCTGAACGGCGCCGAGCAGAACCTCGCCCGTGTCGATGACTTGATCGAGCAGCTCGCGAACCAACTGCAACAGCTCGCCCGCCAGGCCCGCCAGGCCGCCCGCTATCGCGAGATCGGGGAAAAGCTGCGCTCGTCGGAAGGTCTGTTGCTCTATCGCCGCTGGAAAGAGGCGGACGAAGCCCGCGCCGCCGCTGTCTCCCAGCTGCGCGAACGGACGGTCCTGGCCGCTCAGGCCGAAACCGCCGCCCGCACCGCCGCCAAAACCCGCGCCGCCGCCGAAGACCGCCTGCCGCCGCTGCGCGAGGAAGAGGCCATCGCCGCCGCCGTCCTTCAACGATTGAAGGTTCAGCGCGACACGCTCGCCGATCAGGAAACCCGCGCCCGCGAGATGATTGTCACGCTTCGGGCCCGGATCGAACAGCTTGCCCGGGATATCGAACGCGAAGCGGGGCTGAACAAGGATGCTGGCGAGACCATCGAGCGTCTTGAATGGGAAGCGCGTGAAATCGCCAAGGCCGGACAAGGGCACGATGCCAAGCTTGAGGCCGCGCAGGCCGCGGCGCGCGAGGCGGCCTCTGTCTTGCAAGATCGCGAGAGCGACCTGTCGCAAATGACCGAAGACGCCGCCCGCCTCGCCGCGCGGCACCATTCGGCGCAGCGCCTTCTCGACGACAGCCGCAAGACGCTTGCCAAGGCCGAGACGGATGCCGAGCGCGCCAGTGCCACGATGAAAGAGGCGGAGGCGGCGCTCGCCCGCGCCGAGGCCGATTTCGCAGCCGCGGGCGCGGCCGAAACCAAGGCTCACGCGACTGCCGATGCCGCCGAGGCTGCTTTGACCGAAGCCGAAGCCGCCCGCGCCGATGTGCAATCGCGCGAGGTTGAAGCCCGCGCCTCCCGCTCTGCGGCCGAGGGCGAGGCGAATGCTTTGCGGGCCGAGGTTGCGGCGCTGGCCAAACTGGTCGAGCGTGACACGAAGGAAGGCGGGCAGGTGCTTGATCTTCTGCGGGTGCAGGGCGGCTATGAAAAGGCGCTTGGCGCGGCACTGGCCGATGATCTGCGAGCGCCGCAGGTGGATGCCGCGGGCCGCTCGGGCTGGGCCGTCTTGCCCGCCTATGCCGATGCCCAGCCGCTCCCCTCGGGGATCAGCGCCCTGACCAACCATGTCACTGTCCCCGAAGTGCTGGTGCGCCGGATGGGGCAGGTCGGCCTTGTCGACCGCGCCGAAGGGGCCAAACGGCAAGCAGAGTTGCGCCCCGGCCAGCGGTTTGTCAGCATCCAGGGCGACCTCTGGCGCTGGGATGGTTTTCGCGCCGCCGCCGAGGATGCGCCTTCGGCCGCGGCGCTGCGCCTTCAGCAACTGAACCGCCTTGTCGAACTCAAGCGCGACCTGGAAGAAGCCAACGCAAAATCCGACGGTGCCCGCTTGGCCCACGAAAGCCTGACCAGGCGTCTTGCCGACCTCAACTCCGCCGATCAGGCCGCCCGAGCCGCCCGCCGCGCCGCCGATCAGGCGGTCGCCGATGCCGCCCGCGCCCTCTCGCGGGCCGAAGCTGATCGCAACCTCGCCGATGGCAAGCGCGAGAGCTCGGCGCTTGCCCAAGCGCGGCATCAGGAAGAGGCGATGGCGGCCCGCAAGACCCTGACCGAGGCCGAGGGGGCGGCCAAAGAGCTTCCCGATCTTGCCGAGGCGCGCGGCGCGCTGGAGGACGTGAAGCTTACCGTCGAAGCTTCGCGGATGACCATGATGGCCAAGCGCACCGCCCATGACGAGGTGCGCCGCGAGGGCGAAGCCCGTCTGCGCCGCAGCCAAGAGATCACCAAGGAAATCTCGGGCTGGAAGCATCGGCTCGAGACCGCGACCAAGCGCACCGCCGAGCTGGCCGAGCGCAAGGAGGCGTCGGAAGCCGAGCTGAAAGAAGCCGACGCAGCGCCAGAGGAAATTGCCGCCAAGCGAGCCGAACTGGCCGATTCGATCGACGAGGCCGAGGCCCGCCGCCGGACGGCCGCCGATGCGCTGGCGAGTGGCGAGACCGCCCTGCGCGAAGCCCAGATCGCCGAGCGCGATGCCGAGCGCGCCGCCTCCGAGGCCCGCGAGGCCCGCGCCCGGTCGGACGCCCGCAACGAGGCCGCCCGCGAAACGGTTGCCTATGCCGCCGAACGGATCATGGAGGCGCAAGAGGTGACGCCCGACAAGCTTCTCGAAAGCCTCGGGGCCGATCCGGAAAAGATGCCCCCGTCGGCAGAGATCGAGGCACAGGTCAACGCGCTCAAGCGCCAGCGCGACGCGCTTGGCGCGGTCAACCTTCGGGCCGAGGAAGACGCCAAGGAAGTGCAGGAAGAGCACGACACTCTGGCAAGCGAAAAGACCGACCTTGAAGAGGCGATCAAGACGCTGCGGTCGGGTATCTCGAGCCTCAACCGCGAGGGGCGCGAACGGCTCCTTACCGCTTTCGAACAGGTCAACGAAAACTTCGGTCTGCTGTTCACCCACCTATTCGGCGGCGGCGAGGCCAAGCTTGTCCTCGTTGAAAGCGATGATCCGCTTGAGGCGGGGCTCGAGATCATGTGCCAGCCGCCGGGCAAGAAGCTCGCAACCCTTTCTCTTCTCTCAGGCGGCGAGCAGACACTCACAGCGCTCGCACTGATCTTTGCTGTGTTCCTCGCCAACCCCGCGCCGATCTGTGTGCTCGACGAGGTCGACGCGCCGCTGGACGATGCCAACGTGACACGCTTTTGCGGCCTTCTCGACGAGATGTGCCGCCGCACCGAGACCCGCTTCCTCATCATCACCCACCACGCGGTGACGATGAGCCGGATGGACCGCCTTTTCGGCGTAACCATGGGCGAGCAAGGCGTGAGCCAGCTAGTCAGCGTGGATCTGAAGAAGGCCGAGGCGCTGGTCGCCTAGGCTAGAGCCTGCCAAGCAGCGCAGGAGTAGGCCAAGCATCCGCAGGCAGGCCAAGGCGCTTCTGTTCGATCTGCACCGCCTCGCGGGTTTTCTCGCCGAGGATCCCGTCGATATCGCCCACGTCATGGCCCTTTGCGGCCAGCTTGCGCTGCAGCTCGATCATCTGCGCGCCGTTCAGCCCCTCGTCGGGTGAGCCCGCGTCATAGATCGGTGCGCCCATGATGCGGGTGGCGAAATAGGCGGCGGTGGTGACATAGGTGAGGCTCTGGTTCCATTCGAAATAGACACGGAAATTGTCGTAGCCGAGGAAGGCCGGCCCCTTGTGCCCCACGGGCAAAAGGACCGAGGCCTGAAGCCCTGCGTTGCCCAGATCACCGGTGCGAGCCTTTATTCCCAGGCGCTCCCATTCGCGGACCGATTTGATGTGGTTGATCCCGGTTTGCGACCAGTCAAGGTTTGGCGGGGCGGTGATTTGCGCCATCCACGGCTGGTTTGGCTGCCAGCCGAGTTCGGCCAGCATCGACGCCGCCGACAAGAGCGCATCAGGCGCGGAGGTCTTGACCGTCACGTGCCCGTCGCCATCGCCGTCGCGGCCGTTGTCGCGGATGTCTTTGGGGAGCATCTGCACCTGCCCGATTTCACCGGCCCATGCGCCGGTCGTCGTCTCGGGATCGAAATCGCCATGCATCGACAGATCGATCGCGGCGAAAACCTGCGGGCGGAAAATCTCGGGGCGGCGGCAATCATGTGCGAGTGTTACAAGCGCGTTGCGCGTATTGAAATCGCCCTGCACCTGTCCGAAATCGGTCTCGAAGGCCCAGAACGCCAGAAGGACGCCGCGCGGAATGCCATTGTCGCGCTCGATCTGGCGGAAGGTGCTGTCATAGCGCTGAGAATATCGGGCCGCATTGTCGATCCGATTCTGCGAGATCAGCGATCGCGAGAAGGTGATGAAATCCTTCAGGAAGATGCCTTGCCGCCTGTCTGCGAGCAGCACCGCCTCGTCTTGCCGGACGCCTTGAAAGAAGGCATCGACCGCGCCCGAGGGATAGCCCATCGCGCGGGCCTCGGCCTTCAGGTCGTCAACGAAATTGCTGAAGTTTCCACCGCAACTTTGCGCCTCGGCGCTGGTGGCGGCGATCAGGGTAAGAACGGCAAGAATACTGCGCATGGCCTCTCCGGGTTTTCCCGGACCCTAGCCTCAGAAGACAGCAACGCCAAGCGCCAGCGCGAGAACCACCCCCCAGGCCCGCCAAAGATGCTCGACGGCTTCATCGATCTCGTCTGCGCCAATGTCCTTTTCCCCCTCGGGATTGACGAAGGGAAACTCGCGCCTCTCGCCGTCATAGCTGCGTGGCCCCGCCAGCGCGATGCCAAGACCCCGCGATAGCGCGGCCTCGGGCCAACCGGCATTCGGCGATTTGTGCATGCGCGCATCTGCAATGATGTCGCCCCAGTGGCCGCGCAATCCGCCGACCGCCCAGAAGATCAGCGATGTTGCCCGTGCAGGGATCAGGTTCAACAGGTCGTCAAGCCGCGCCGAGGCCCAGCCGAACTCGGAGTATTTCTCGGTGCGATAGCCGATCATGCTGTCGGCGGTGTTGATGATCTTATAGGCCAAAAGCCCCGGCAACCCGCCGATGAGGAACCAGAAGGCGGGGGCCACGAGGCCGTCGCTGAAGTTCTCCGCCGCGCTCTCGATGGCGCTGCGAGCGATGGCTGGGGCCTCCATCTCCGCGGTGTCGCGGCTGACGATCTTGGCCACGGCCAGACGCGCGTCGCCGGTCGAAATCCGCAAGGCGTTGGCGACGTCCTGCACATGGGCGACCAAGGATCGCTGCGCGAGCAGGATTGCGCCGACGATGATCTCACCCGGCGCACCAAGCATTCCGGCCACGGTATTGCCGATGGCCGAGGCGACGAGCAGCATCACCACAACGGTGATGATCCCCCTCCGCTTGCGGTTGGGCCCCTCGTTCAGCTCGCGGTCGAGAAAGGCCACGAGCCGCCCCATCAGAACGGCAGGATGCGGGACGCGATCCCAAAGCCATTTCGGCTCACCAAGGATCGCATCAAGAATGAGGGCGAGGACAAGGGTCATAAGGCGGCCTCCAACTGGCCCCAGCGGTCCGGCGCCGGCAGGCCGAGGCGGAGCCATGTTTTCGAATAGGGGAAGACGCGCGACCAGACGTGGCCCCGCGCCAGCCTGTCTTGCCAGCGGGCGGCATCATCGACCTCGTAGAGCCGGAAAAGGCTGGTGCCGCCGACAATCTGCGCCCCGCGCCCGATCATCAGGGCATCAAGCCGGTTGCTATCCGACGCAAGCCTCGCACGGGTCTCTTCGGTCCAACCTGTATCGCGCAGCGCCGCGGCGCCGATGGCCAGAGCTGGCCCCGAGACCTGCCACGGGCCAAGCGCTTCGGCCAGCTTCGCGATCAGCGCCGGATCGCCAATTGCAAATCCGAGCCGCGCGCCCGCAAGACCCCAGAACTTGCCGAAGCTCTTGAGCACGATCGTCCCCGGCCGCTCGGCCAGCGTGATGAGCGAAGCCTCGGGCGTCACATCGCAAAAGCTCTCGTCGATGATGGCGAGTGGGGCAGTGATGTCGGAGGCCTGCCAAACCCGCCCGTCGGGGTTGTTGGGATGCACCACAACCTGCGCATCCTGCCCTTCCGGCGCGACTGTCCAGCCAAGCCCCGCAAAGCTCGCCGCGTGTTCGTTGTAGGTCGGTCCTAGGATTGCCACCTTGCCCGCTTTCGCCAACGTCGGAATCCGCGCGATCAGCGCCGAGGCCCCCGCCGCCGGCAAGATCGCCGCGCCCTCAGGCACAGCCCAGAACCGCCGCGCCGCTTTGTTCAGGGTCTCGAAAGCCGCGGCATCGGGCAAGGCGGTCCAGGCATCCCGAGGGATCGCACCCACCGGATAGGCCACCGGATTGATCCCGGTCGAAAGATCGAGCCATCCTGCCCGCGTCCCGCCGTAGGTCGCGATCGCCGCGTCAAGGCCACCGCCATGATCGCGCCCGTTCGCCATTACTCGGCGTCCGGCAACGGAAGATGGCGCGAAATGAAGTGCCCTTTCACGCCCACAGGCCATTCCCGAAACGGAACCTGGCCCTTTTCGCTGGCCGCGTGCTTCACCGCATATTCGACAAGCGCCATTGCGTCTTCCTCGGTCGGCTCAAAGCGGCCCATCGAGTAGGAATTCTTGCCCGCGCCCTGCACAATCACATTGCAGGCCCGCTCGCAGCCCATCGTGCAGGAAACCCGTCGTGTCTTGATCCCCGCGGCCTCGGCGCGCGGCTCGATCAACGCGGCAAAAGCCTCGCCGTCGGTCTGTTCCATGGCGGTGGCGTCCCAGCCCTCGCGCTTGCAGGTGTCGCAGATGGTAATCCAGGTTGTCATGGGCGCCTTCCTTGGTTTGCGAGGCTTTGAACCGGATTTGCCCCTCAAGCGCAAGTCTCTGTGGATAAGACCGCCAAAGCTGTGGATCACAGGGAAAGAGCCGATGGACGTTAATCATTCATTAAGGAAATCGGCGGAGTGAGGACTACGGGGGTCTTGCACAGTTCAAATTGTGCGGTAGCGCAGAAGCGTGAGGGTTCGATGCATATCCTGATTGTCGAGAGCAAGGCCGAGCTCGGCCGGCTCTGGCAGCGTCATCTGGAAAGGCACGGTCACAAGGTTGATCTTGCGGAAAACGCGGGCCAGGCGACCAGCGCCATCGGCGCGAGTATCTACCAAGTCATTCTCATGAACCTCGTCCTCGATGGCCACTCCAGCACCCTGGGCATCGCCGATTATGCGCGCCTCCGGCAACCTCAGACCAATCTGGTCTTTGTGTCTGATTCGACATTCTTTTCCGCCGGCATGCTGTTTGCCGCCAGCGCCAACGCCCGCACGCTCGTCCGCTCGGAGACCGACCCACAGGATCTGGCGGCAATCGTTGAATACTACGGCTGCCACGCCTGAGATCAGGTCGGAATCGTCTGCCCCTTCGCCGCATATCCGTTTGCGCCTCGGGACGCGGGGCACTATAGCCGGTTCCAGACGAAGCCCATGCGGCCAGAGCGGTTGGTGGTGCGGCGGTTGACCCTGAAGGGGACCAAGGCCCACGTCGTCGAGCCTCGCGCCTATCGCGCGGGCCCTCTGGTGCATGGATAACCGGAGGACCGTCATGCGCACCGCACTTACCCTGACCCTTGTCACCCTTGCCAGCAATGCATCGGCACATACCGGCCATATCACCGATGTCGCCGGCCACGATCACTGGATCGCCGGAGCGGCTCTTGGCCTTGCCCTGGGGCTCACGATCTGGGCGGCTCTCAAGGGCAAGAAGGGCGCCGATGAACAGCCATCCGAAGAAAAGGCCGAAGAAACCGAAGGTGAAACCGCATGAAGACCGGCGTGATGATCTGCGGCCACGGCTCGCGCAGCCAGTCGGCTGTCGACGAGTTCAAGGGTCTGGCCGAAAAGCTGCCCTCCTACCTGCCCGACGACTGGCTGACCGACTACGGCTATCTCGAATTTGCCAACCCCGTTCTGCGCGATGGGCTCGACAGGCTGCGCGAGGCGGGCTGCGAGCGTATCCTCGCCGTGCCGGGCATGCTTTTCGCGGCGATGCATTCCAAGAACGATATCCCGACGGTCCTCAACACCTATGCCAAGAAGCACGGGATCGACGTGCGTTATGGTCGCGAGCTGGGCGTTGATCCCAAGATGATCGCCGCCGCCGGCGCCCGCATCCAGGAGGCCCTCGACAAAGCCAACGACGAGAAGGGCGAGGTGCCGCTCCACGAGACCTGCCTCGTCGTCATCGGCCGGGGCGCGTCCGATCCCGATGCCAATGGCAACGTCTCGAAAGTTGCCCGGATGCTGTGGGAAGGCATGGGTTTTGGCTGGTGCGAGGTCGGCTATTCCGGCGTCACCTTCCCGCTGGTCGAGCCCTGCCTTCAGCACGTCGCGCGCCTGCCCTACAAGCGCGTCGTGGTTTTCCCGTATTTCCTCTTCTCCGGCATCCTGATCGACCGCATCTACGGCTTTACGGACCAGGTCGCCGCCGAACACCCCCAGATCGAGTTCATCAAGGCCCCCTACCTTGGCGATCACCCCAAGGTTCTTGAAACCTTCGCCGAACGGATCACCGAACAGGTTGGCGAAGTGCCGCCGCCCAACTGCGCCATGTGCAAATACCGCACGCAGGTTCTGGGCTTCGAGGCCGAGGTCGGCGCGGTGCAGGAAAGCCACCACCACCACGTCGAAGGCCAAGGCGCCTCGGCCCCCGGCTCCAACGTGGCCGATTGCAAGCTCTGCGACACCTTCTGCACCGGCCTGTGCCGGCTCGAGCAAAAGCCGCACGGCCACGCCAGCCACGTCAAGCAGGGCGAATGGCACGATCACGGCGACGGGCAGGTCCATTTCCATACCCACTCCCATGGACATCACCATCACCACGGCCATGATCACCACCACGATCACCACCACGATCACCACCACGCGCCCTATCCGCACGCCGATCACCCGCATGGGCCGGAAAGCGCCCGCAAGACCAAGAAATAGCCGGCTTCATTTGGCCCCAAATACTCCCGCCGGAGGCTCCGGATTTGCCCGAAAATCCGGACCTTCCCCCAAAGGACGCCAAGATGCGCCCCTATGAACGCGATCCCAAGGCCATCTACGCCGCAAGCTTTGCTACGGTGCGGGCCGAGGCGCGTCTGGATCGTTTTCCCGCCGACCTTCAGCCTCTTGTCACCCGCCTCATCCATTCTTGCGGCATGGTCGAGATTGCTGACCGGCTGGCCTTTTCCGCCGATGTGGCCGCGTCTGCGCATGAGGCCTTGAAATCCGGGGCGCCGATCCTGTGCGACTGCGAGATGGTGGGCGCTGGCATCATCCGCCGCTACCTTCCGGCCGGCAACGAGGTGATCGTGACGCTCAACGATCCCGCCGTTGCGCCGCTTGCCTCCCAGATCGGCAATACCCGCTCGGCCGCCGCCGTCCGCCTCTGGAAAGAGCGTCTGGACGGCGCCGTCGTCGCCATTGGCAATGCGCCCACCGCGCTTTTCCACCTGCTGGAGCTGATCGACGAAGGCTGGCCCCGCCCTGCGGCGATCCTTGGCTTTCCCGTGGGCTTCATCGGCGCCGCCGAGTCCAAGGCCGAGCTTGTCGCCAATCCGCGCGGCATCCCTTTCATCGCGCTCAAGGGCCGCAAGGGGGGGTCAGCCATGGCCTCTGCCGCCGTCAACGCGCTTGCCGCCGGGTTGCCTGAGGAGGCTCCCCATGTCTGAACCCTGGCTCCATGTCGTCGGCATTGGCGAAGACGGGCTTGATGGCCTGACCCCTGCGACCCGCGCCGTGGTCGAGGCGGCCGAGGTGATTCTCGGTGGCGACCGTCACCATGATCTGTCGGGCAATATCACCGCCGAGCGCCTGTCGTGGCCTTCGCCCTTCAACGCGATGATCGAGGTGATCCGCGGCCTGCGGGGTCGCCGCGCTGTGATCTTGGTGACGGGTGATCCCTTGTGGTTCTCGGTCGGCGCCCGTATCGGCCGCGCGATCCCTGCCAACGAGATCGTCTACCACCCGCAGCTTTCCGCCTTTCAGCTCGCCTCTGCCCGGATGGGCTGGTCGATGCCGGATGTTGAAACGCTCACGGTGCATGGCCGCCCGGTCGAGCAGATGATCGCCTTCATCCAGCCTGACCAGCGGCTCCTGATCCTGACCACCGGCTCCGACACCCCCGGCAAGATTGCCCGCTTCCTGGCCGATCGCGGCTTTGGCCAGTCGCGCATGACCGTCCTTGCCGCAATGGGCGGCGAGCGGGAACAGCGCTTTGACGGGATTGCCGAAAGCTGGGCGCATGAGGTGCCCGAGTTCAACACTCTCGCCGTCGAATGCATTGCCGCCCCCGGCGCGGCGCTTTTGCCGCGGGTGCCGGGCCTGCCTGACGAGATGTTTACCTCCGACGGCACCATGACCAAGCAAGAGGTCCGCGCCGCGACGCTGGCCAAGCTGATGCCTATGCGCGGGGCGCTTTTGTGGGATATCGGCGCAGGCTGCGGCTCGGTCGGCATCGAGTGGATGCGCGCCGCCCGCTACGCCCGCGCCATTGGCATCGAACCGCGTGCCGATCGCCGCGCGATGGCCGCGACCAACGCTCTTGCCCTTGGCACGCCCGGCTTTCAGATCATCGAAGGCACGGCTCCCGAGGCGCTTGAGGGCCTGCCCTCACCCGATGCGATCTTCATCGGCGGCGGGCTGACCGCCGAGGTTTTTGCGGCAGCTTGGGTCGCCCTCCGCCCCCTTGGCCGCCTCGTCGCCAATGCGGTGACGCTCGAGTCCGAGGCGCTGATGCTCGACCTTTACAAATCGCACGGCGGCCAGCTTGTGAAGCTTGGCGTCCAGCGGGCGGACGCGGTCGGGCGGCTGACTGCCTTCCGGCCCCTGATGCCTGTCACGCAATGGAGCCTGATCAAGCGATGAGCGGAATTCTCTACGGCCTCGGCCTCGGGCCCGGCGCACCCGACCTCATCACCTTGCGCGCCGCCCGCCTGATCGAAGGCGCCAAGGTCATCGCCTACCCGGCGCTCGAAGATGGCGCGAGCTTTGCCCGTTCAATCGCTTCCGCCCTCATCCCCGAAGGTGCGCATGAGATCGTCATGAAAGTGCCGATGACCACCGAACGCGCCCCCGCGCAGGCCGCCTATGACAGGGGCGCCGCCGAGATCGCCGAAGCGCTCGATGCGGGCGAGGATGTGGTCGTCCTGTGCGAGGGCGATCCTTTCTTCTATGGCTCGTTCATGTATCTCTTCGCCCGCCTTGCGCCGCGCTTCGAAGTGGTCGTCGTGCCGGGCGTGACTTCTATAGCCGCTGTCGCCGCCAGCGCGGGGCGGCCGCTTGTGGCCCGCAACGAGCGGCTGACCGTTCTGCCCGGCCCCCTCAGCGAGGCCGAGCTGACCGAACGCATCGCGGGCGCCGAAAGCGTCGCGATCATGAAGGTCGGCCGCCACCTGCCGAAAATCCGTCGGGTGATCGAGGCCCTGGGCCTGACGGATCGTGCCACCTATGTCGAGCGGGCGAGCCTTCCCGAGGAAGTTGTTCTGCCCCTCTCCGACGCGCCGGAGACGGCGCCCTATTTCTCGATGATTCTTCTCACCAAAGGGGCCGATCCTTGGCTATGACCCCCGTCGTTCTCGCGCTGTCCCGTTCGGGAGAGCCGACCGCCCACCGCGTGGCCGAGGCGCTTGGCGCCAAGGTTCACGGCCGCAAGGGCCGTGTCGATCGGGTCGATGTGATCTTTGACGACGCGCTCGTCCATGCGCGCGACCTCTTCCTGGCCGGTGTGCCGGTGATCGGCGTCTGCGCCAGCGGCATACTGATCCGCGCGGTCGCCCCGCATCTGGGTGACAAATGGAACGAGCCGCCGGTGGTCTCCGTCTCCGACGATGGTTCGGTCGTCGTGCCGCTACTCGGCGGGCATCGGGGGGCCAACAGGCTTGCCAAGGCGATTGCCGAGGCGCTCGGATCGGTGGCTGCCGTCACGACGGCGGGCGACGTTGCGCTGGGCGTGGCGCTGGATGCGCCGCCTGCCGGTTGGCGGCTGGCCAATCCCTCGGATGCCAAACCGGCGATGGCTGCGCTCCTGTCGGGCGGCGGGGCGACGATCACGGGAAGCGAAGCTGAAGCGGCGGGTTGGCTCTTCGATCTACCGAAGGGCGGTGATCTGACCGTCACCTGCGGAGCAGAGCGCGTCGAGACCGGCCCGCGATCCTTGCATTTCGCGCCGCAGAGGTTTGCCCTCGGCGTCGGCTGCGCCCGCAACTGTCCTCCGGAAGAAATGAAGGCGCTGGTCGATCAGGCGCTCGCGGAAGCGGGGATCAGCCCCTATGCTGTGCACTCCGTCAACACGATCGCCCTAAAGGCCGACGAGCCCGCGATCCTCGCGCTGGCCCGCGATTTTGGCGTGCCGCTGCGGCTTTTCGAAGCTGCCGAGCTTGAGGCCGAGACCCCGCGTTTGGCCAACCCCTCCGAGGTGGTCTTTGCGGAAGTGGGCGCGCATGGCGTGTCAGAAGCAGCGGCGCTGGTGCAAGCGGGGGCGGCAGGCACGCTCAGCCAACCCAAGCGCAAAACGGCGAATGCCACCTGCGCCATTGCCGAAACCCAAGCTCCGATGGCCGAGCTTCGCGGGCGGCCGCGCGGGCGGCTATCGGTGGTGGGCATCGGGCCGGGCCAATCGGCGTGGCGCACACCCGAGGTCTCGCGGCTTGTGGCCGAAGCGGAAGAGTTGGTGGGCTACAGCCTCTATATCGACCTTCTCGGCCCGCTTACGGCGGGCAAGACCCGCACCGATTTTCCGCTGGGCGGCGAAGAGGCGCGGTGCCGTTATGCGCTTGAACAGGCCGCCAAAGGCAAGACCGTGGCGCTTGTCTGCTCGGGTGATGCGGGCATCTATGCGATGGGTGCGCTGGTGTTCGAGCTTCTCGACCGGCCCGAAGGCCAGATGGGCGTGAGCGATGCGGCGCGGCGGGTCGAGGTGGTTTGCTCGCCGGGCGTTTCCGCTTTGCAGGGCGCAGCGGCGCGGGCCGGTGCCCCCTTGGGGCATGATTTCTGCACCATCTCGCTGTCGGACCTTCTGACCCCGCGCGACGATATCATTCGCCGCCTGAAAGCCGCCGCCGAGGGGGATTTCGTCATCGCCTTCTACAATCCCGTCTCGAAAACCCGCCGGACCCTTCTGGCCGAAGCGCGGGACATCCTTCTTGAACACCGCCCCGCCGATACGCCGGTGATGCTGGCAAGCAATCTCGGGCGACCCGAGGAATTTGTCCGCTATCGCAGGCTCGACGAGCTTGAAGTCGACGAGGTGGATATGCTGACCGTGGTTCTGGTCGGCTCGTCCAACTCGCGGCTTGCGCAACTGGGCGAGGGGCCACGGATGTTTACCCCGCGCGGCTATGCGCGGCGCATCGACGGCGATCTGCGCGATGTCGGTAACCGGCATCTGGGAGAAGAGAGGGGCTCTGCCCCCGCCCCTTCGGGGCTCCCCCGGAGTATTTCGGGCCAAAAGAAAGAAGGTCTGGCATGAAGGTCTATTTCATCGGGGCGGGGCCGGGCGATCCGGAGCTTTTGACGCTCAAGGCGGCGCGGATCATCGGGCAATGTCCGGTGTGCCTTTATGCCGGCTCGCTGGTGCCGCCCGAGGTCGTGGCCTGTGCGCCGGACGGGGCGCGGGTGATGGATACCGCGCCGATGACGCTGGACGACACGCACGCCGAGATCCTTGCGGCGCGTGAGCGGGGGCAAGATGTGGCGCGGGTGCATTCGGGCGATCCCTCGCTTTATGGGGCCATTGCCGAGCAGATCCGCCGGCTGAAGGCCGACGGGATCGACTATGAGGTGATCCCCGGCGTTCCGGCCTATGCCGCCGCTGCTGCCGCACTGGGGCAGGAGTTGACCATTCCCGAGGTGGCGCAGTCGATCGTGCTGACCCGTATGTCGATGAAATCAACGTCGATGCCGGAGGGCGAGACGCTAGAAAACTTTGCCCGCACCGGCGCCACGCTGGCGATCCATCTGGGCATTCGCGCCCTGCGCGAGATCGAGCGGCAGCTTGCGCCCCATTACGGCGCAGATTGCCCGCTGGCCGTGATCTATCGCGTTGGCTGGCCCGACCAGAAGATCATTCGTGGCACGTTGTCGGACATTCACGCCAAGGTCCGCGCTGCCAAGATCACGCGCACGGCGCTGATCCTTGTGGGGCCGGCGCTGGCCGATAGCCACGGCTTTCCCGACTCCGCGCTTTATGACGCGGGCAAGCCCCATGTTCTGCGCCCCAAGGTGAAGGAACGGGTGAGGTAGACCTGCAACATCCGAATGTTCGCGAATCCGCGACAGGTTGTTAACTTGATTTTCAACAGGTTCCCGCCATCCTGAGGGCAAGTGTGGGGGTGTTGTTATGTCCATGTATTTGCCGGAAGCGGTCCGAAAGGGCCTTGAAGAGGCGCGCAAGACAGCGATGCGGCGCTCGTCGCGTCTCTGTGTTCACAATGACGACAAGGTCTACAAGGTGCTGCGCCTGTGGGAGGGCGGCTTTGCCATGGATGCCGAGGACGCGCCGCATCTGCGCGGGCACGTAGATCTGTATGACGGAATGCGCCACCTTTATCAGTGCCTCGTCGTTGCCTCTCGCGAAGAGAACGGCGAGATGATTTTCGAGTTCAAATGGCACACCGCCGTGCATGACCGCCCGCCCGTGGATTTCGAGCGGTTGTCGGAAGAGCCGGTCGCGCTGATCGGGCGGACGGCCGACTGACTACTGCAAGTCTTTGAAGGCGGATTGCAGGCGCTCGACCGCGTCGACGACGCGCGCGCGCTGGGTGCCGATGTTGAATCGCAGGCTTGTCTCGCCGCCGGTGCCAAAGGGGGCTCCTGGGCTGGCACCGATGCGG
The DNA here is from genome assembly GCA_030827165.1 of Marivivens sp. Classification (GTDB taxonomy): domain Bacteria; phylum Pseudomonadota; class Alphaproteobacteria; order Rhodobacterales; family Rhodobacteraceae; genus RFZI01. The sequence continues at coordinate 36,772 of JAURFB010000001.1, read as the reverse complement.
GCATCGTCGCGGACACGGGCCGTGAATTCATCCGCCGTCATGCCGGTGCCGGCAAAATCGATCCAGGCGAGATAGGTGCTTTCCATCGGCATGAACGTCAGGCCGGGGATCCGGGCGATACCGTCGGCCATGACCTTGGCGTTGCCGGCAAGATAGGCACAAAGGCCATCGACCCATGCCGCGCCCTCGGGGCTATAGGCGGCTTCGGTCATACGCACACCATAGAGGTTGGGCTGCATATCCAGCGCGCTAATCGCGTGGGCGAAGCGGCGGCGCAGGGCCTCGTCGGGGATGATGACATTGCCGGTCCGAAGGCCCGCAAGGTTGAAGGTCTTGGAAGCCGAGTTCATCATGATCAGCCGATCAAGAATGTCGGGGCAGGCGACGGCCATCGGGATATGGGCGTGGCCGGGGTGGACGAGGTCGTTGTGAATCTCGTCCGAGATCAGCAAAAGATCGTGCTTGATGCAGAAATCGGCGATGGCGCGAAGCTCGTCGCGGGTCCAGACGCGGCCAGCGGGGTTGTGCGGGGATGAGATGATCAGGATCTTTTCGGCGCCGGTCATCAGCGCGTCATAGGCATCCCAATCGAGCACATATTTGCCGCCCTCTTTGGCGAGCGGCAGATGGCGGGCTACGCGGCCATTGCGCTCGGTCTTCATCTGGAACTCGAGATAGACCGGTGTGAAGAAGGCTACCGCATCGCCGGGTTGCGAAAAGGTCTGAAGCGTGATCGCGATGGCATTGCCGAGGCCAAAGGTCGTCAGGCACCAGCGCGGATCGATTGTCCAGCCGTGGCGTGTTTCCTGCCACCACGCGACGGAGGCGTAAAACGCCTCCATCCGGCAGAAATAGCCGAAATCGCCGGCCTCGGTAATGCGGCGGGCGGTGTCGATCACGCAGGCGGGGGGCTGGAAATCCATATCGGCCACCCACATCGGCAGGGCATCGTCGGCATTGACGCCGGTGTGCAATTGCACCTCGTCCCATTTCTTGCTGCCAAGACCCTTACGGTGGAATAGCTTGTCGAAATTCATGATGCCCTCGGTTGCTCAGTGGCGAAGTTATCGCATTGTGTATCGGGCGCAAGACCGGATCGCGCCCCGTTGCATGGGCGGCCAGCATATCCTACATGGCGGCTCATGACCCTGCGACCGATCCTGATCCATCCCGACCCGCGCCTGAAAACGGTATGCAAACCCGTGACCGACATCACGGACGATATCCGCCGTCTGGCCGACGATATGCTGGCGACGATGTATGACGCGCCGGGCATCGGCCTTGCTGCACCGCAGGTTGGCGTTTTGGGGCGGATGCTGGTGATGGATTGCGTCAAGGGCGAGGATGAGGCGCCCAAGCCCATGGTCCTGATCAACCCGGAAGTTATCTGGTCGTCCGACGAGCGCAGCACCTATAACGAAGGCTGTCTGTCGATCCCCGAGCAATATGGGGATGTCGAGCGGCCCGCTTCGGTCAGGGTCCGTTGGACCGGGATTGACGACAAGGACCACGAGGACCAGTTCGACGATCTTTGGGCCACTTGCGTTCAGCACGAGATCGACCATCTCGATGGCAAGCTTTTCATCGACTATCTCAGCGCGATGAAACGCCAGATGATCACCCGAAAGATGCAAAAGCTCAAACGCGAGCAGGCGCGGGGCTAGTCGATGGTGCATCGCCCCTATGTCATGTGGCCCGACAAACGGCTGCGCACGGCGGCGGCGCCGGTCGATGCGATCACCGACGAGGTTCGCGCGATCTGGGACGAGATGATCGAGGCGATGGAGACGATGCCGGGCGTCGGTCTAGCCGCTGTGCAGTTGGGCATTCCGATGGCGCTGGCGGTGGTTGATGCTTCGGAAAAGCGCGGGCAGGCGATCCGCATGGCCAACCCCGAGATCCTGCACGCCTCGGTGCAATTGCGGGAACATGACGAGGCCTCGCCCAACTTGCCCGGTGTCAGCGCCAGGATTGAACGCCCCCGCGCGGTGACGGTGCGGTATCTCGACGAGAAGGGCATCTGGGACCGGCGCGATTTCGTTGGGCTCTGGGCGACCTCGGTGCAGCACCAGATCGACCACCTTCAGGGCAAGATGTATTTCGACAGGCTCGGCAAGGTGAAACGCGATATGCTCATCAAACGGGCGCAAAAGCTCGCGCGGTAGGAGGGGCCATGCGCATCGTCTTCATGGGAACGCCGGTTTTCTCGGTAGCCGCTTTGGAGGCGCTGGTGGCGGCGGGCCACGAGATCGTCTGCGCCTATACCCAGCCGCCTCGCCCGGCCGGACGGGGCAAGAAGGAACAGCCCTCGCCGGTGCAGGCCCGCGCCGAGGCGCTGGGTATTCCGGTGCGCCATCCGACCTCGCTGAGGCCCACCGAGGCGCAGGCGGAGTTTGCGGCGCTTCAGGCCGATGTGGCGGTGGTCGTGGCCTATGGGTTGATCCTGCCGCAGGCGATCCTCGATGCGCCAAGACACGGCTGCCTCAACATCCACGCCTCGCTCTTGCCGCGCTGGCGCGGGGCCGCGCCGATCCATCGGGCGATCCTGGCCGGCGATGCCGAGACCGGCGTTTGCATCATGCAGATGGAAGCGGGGCTGGATACGGGGCCGGTCCTTCTGCGGAAGGTGACAGCTATTGGCGCGGAGGAAACGACCGGCGAATTGCACGACCGGCTCGCAGCGATTGGTGCCGAGGCGATTGTCGAGGCGCTCGACCGTCTGCCGGATTTGCGGCCGGAAGTTCAGCCCGACGATGGCGTGACCTATGCGGCCAAGATCGACAAGGCTGAAGCCCGCGTCGACTGGACCCAGCCAGCCACCGAGGTGGCTCGCCTGATCCGTGGCCTCTCGCCCTTTCCCGGGGCGTGGTGCGAGATCGCCGGTGAGCGGGTGAAATTCCACGGCGCGCGTGTAGTTGCGGGCAAGGGGTTGCCAGGCGAAGTGCTCTCGGGCTTCACTATCTCTTGCGGCGAGGGCGCGGTCGAGATCACCCGCGTTCAGCGCGAGGGCAAGAAGGCGATGGCGGCGGGCGAAGCGCTCCGTGGGATGGACCTTCCCAAGCGGCTTGGCTAGGTCGCCTCCGGCGGGAATATTTTCAGCCAAAAGAAATCAGGGCTTGGGTTTGAACGGCGCCATGCCCTCGCGGGCAAGCTCGTCGGCGCGTTCGTTCTCGGCGTGGCCGGCGTGACCCTTGATCCATTCCCAGCTCACCTTGTGGCGGGCCTGTGCCGCGTCGAGGCGTTGCCAAAGCTCGGCGTTCTTGAGGCCGCCCTTCTTGGTCCAGCCGTTGCGTTTCCAGCCGTGGATCCACTTGGTGATCCCGTCCTTCACATAGGCGCTGTCGGTGACGACGGTGAGGGTCGAAGGCCGGTCGAGAATTTCGAGGGCGTTGATCGCGGCCAGAAGCTCCATCCGGTTATTGGTCGTCTCCGGCTCGCCACCGTTCAGCGTGCGCTCTTTGACGATCTGCTCCCCGTCCTTGGCAAGGAGCAGGACGCCCCAGCCGCCGGGGCCGGGATTGCCCGAACAGGCGCCATCGGTATAGGCGAAAAGGTCAGGCATCGGCGGGCTTTCGGGCAAGGCAAAGGACGAAGGGATCATCGGTTCCGGCAAGCCCCGTCTCGGAGCCTTCGCGGGTGGACAGGACAGCTAGACCTGCATCCGCGAAGAGGCGGTGCAGGTCTTCGACAGTGACATAGGTGTAGAGCCGGTCGATGGCATCACGCGCCTCGCCGGTGCCGGTTTTCAGGCCGACGTGGAACAAGCCGCCGGGGCGCAGGGCGCGGGCCAGGGCGGCGAAAAGGCGGGGCAGGTCGGCGCGGGCGGCGTGGAGGAGACTGAAATTGGCCCAGACCCCGTCGTAGATCGCCTCGCCCGCGATTTCGTCAAAGGTGCCGATCCGCGCGTCGAGCCCGAACCGCTCTTTGGCGAGCGCGATCATCGCCGGAGAGGCATCGACGGGATCGGGATCAAGCCCCGCCGCGCGCATATGCGCCGAGGCGCCGCCGGGGCCACAGCCGAGATCGAGAACCCGTGCGCCCTCGGGCAGGGCGGCGATGAAATCCCGCAGCGTCTGATCCGGCCCGCCCGCATCGACCATTCGGGCGTAATCGTCGGCCTTGGCGTTGTAGACGGTGATGGTGCGCGCGTCGGCCATCAGGCGGGCTCTCGCAAGATGCGGGGCACTTTGAACTCGACATGCTCCTGCGCGGTCTCGACCTTCCTGACGGTAACGTCGAAATGGTCGGAGAAAGCGCCGACTACCTCGTCAATCAAGACCTCCGGGGCCGAAGCGCCGGCTGTGATGCCGGCCGAGCGGATACCTTCGAGCGCCCGCCAGTCAATCTCGCTCGCCCGCTGGACAAGCTGGGCGTGAGGACAGCCGTTCTTCGAGGCGACCTCGACCAGACGGCGGGAATTGGAGGAATTGGGCGCGCCGACGACAAGGAGCGCGTCGCAATCGGGGGCGATCGCTTTGACCGCCTCTTGCCGGTTGGTGGTGGCGTAGCAGATGTCTTCCTTGTGCGGCCCGACGATGGCCGGAAAGCGGGCCTTGAGGGCGGCAACGATATCGGACGTGTCGTCGATCGAGAGCGTGGTCTGCGTCACATAGGCAAGGCGCAAAGGATCGCGCACCTCAACCTGCGCCACATCCGCCACGGTTTCGACGAGCAGCACTTCGCCCTCGGGCAACTGCCCCATTGTTCCGACGGTCTCGGGATGGCCGTCATGGCCGATCATGATCATCTGAAGGCCGTTTTCGGCGTGTCGTGCGGCCTCGATATGGACCTTGCTGACCAGCGGGCAGGTGGCATCGACATAGATCATCTGCCGCGCCTCGGCATCGGCGGGGACGGATTTCGGCACGCCGTGGGCGGAAAAGATCACCGGCCGGTCGGGTGGGCATTCGTCCAGCTCTTCGACAAATACGGCACCCTTGGCGCGCAACCCGTCGACTACGAACTTGTTGTGCACGATCTCATGGCGGACATAGACCGGCGCACCCCATTTCTCGAGCGCCATTTCGACGATCTTGATGGCGCGATCGACGCCCGCGCAAAAGCCGCGCGGCGCAGCGAGATAGAGGGTCAGGGGTGGCTTGGTCATAGGGGGCTCCGGGTTTCGGCCAGAGGTAAGGCCAAGGCGGGGCAGGGTCCAGCCCTAGCTTGCGCGGGGCCAGATGTAGGGGAACCAATCCTCGCGCAGCCTGTCGCCCGGTTTCATGTCGTGGCCGGGGAAGGGCGGCGAGGTCCGGCCAGGGCGCTCGACGTAGCGGGCATCGTCGCCGACGAGCCGCAGCGAAAAGGCGCGGCGGCGCTGGGTGGTCTCGTTGCCGCGCGCACCGTGCAGAACCTTGTAGTCGAACGCAACCGCATCGCCCGGCTCCATTGGCCATTCGAGGACCGGCATCCCTTCGGCATCGGGATCGGGCACCGGCATATAGGCGGAGGGATCGGGATAAAAGCTGGTGTCGGCGAGCCAGCGCTTGGGCAGAACCGGCTTTTCCCAAAGATGCGATCCGGCAACGCAGCGCAGGGTCGCATTCGTCACCGGATCGAGAGGCGACCAGAAGCTGACCGTCTGGCGGCCTTCGACGAAATAATAGGGGCCGTCCTGGTGCCAGGGGGTCGGTTTCGAGGTGCCGGGTTCCTTGATCAGAACATGATCGTGAAAGACCTGAACTCGTTCGGCTTGCATCAGGTCCGCAGCGACCTCGGCGGCGGGGGACTGGTGAATCGTTTCGACAAACTCGGGGATTCGCTGCCAGTTGCAGTAATCGTCGAAAAACCGGCCGCCCTCTCCCGGTTTGAGATTTTCGGCGGCATAGGGCCCGGGTTCACGCAGGTTGCGTTCGACACCGTCTCGCAGAAGATCGACGTAATCGCGGAAAAGGCCACGGATCAGAACAACGCCGTCGCGCTGATAAGCTTGGATGTCGGCTTGGGAAATCAAGGGCGAGGGCATGGGGGCTCCTGTGAATCTTTCAGCCTGATCCAAGCACGAACCCAGACCCCCAAACAAGAACCGGGGCCACTGGCCCCGGTCTAATTTTGGATCAGGCCTCTTCGTCGGCCTGTTCGCGCTCGGGGCGCGGCTCGCGCGGCGGGCGGCCAATTACGTCGCGCAGCTCGTCAAGCTCGATGAAGTTGTCGGCCTGACGGCGCAACTCGTCCGAAATCATCGGCGGTTGGCTGCGAATCGTCGAGACGACCGACACCCGCACACCTTTGCGCTTAAGCGCCTCGAGGAGCGGCCTGAAATCGCCGTCTCCCGAGAAGAGGACGACGTGATCCACATGGGGGGCGAGCTCCATCGCGTCGACGGTCAGCTCGATATCCATGTTTCCCCTCACCTTACGGCGGCCGAGGCTGTCGGTATATTCCTTGGCGGGCTTGGTCACCATGTGGAAGCCGTTGTAGTGCAGCCAGTCAACGAGCGGGCGGATGGGGCTGTATTCGTCGTTTTCCAGGAGGGCGGTATAGTAGAATGCCCTCAAGAGCTTGCCTCGTCGCATGAATTCGGCGCGGAGGAGTTTGTAGTCGATATCAAACCCGAGCGCCTTGGCAGCCGCATAGAGGTTTGATCCGTCAATGAAGAGCGCCAAGCGCTCGTCACGATAGAACATTGTGAGTGGTCCTTCCGAGTGGGTTTCTGCCCGGCTTGTTCAATTGCGCATGGTGTGAAAGATGAATCCAACGCTTCCGGTCGGTCAGATAAGTAATAACGCAAATGAAAAAAGCAGAGTCAGATTTAGTCGATATGATTTTGGTGGCTATTGGCGGAAACGTTTCGTCTTTGAGTGGAAGTCCAGAAGAGACCATTATACATTCCATTGTCGATATATACCAAAGGATAGGTAGTCCGATTGGCACTAGCCGCCTTTATCGCACCCCTGCTTTTCCGCCAGGCTCCGGCCCCGACTTCGTAAATGCGGCGGTGGCTTTGCAGTCGAACATGTCCCCCGAGGAAATTCTGGCCATTCTGCACGACATTGAAGCCCGCTACGGCCGCGAGCGTCAGGTGCGCTGGGGTGCGCGGACACTGGATCTGGACCTGATCGCCGTCGGCACCCGCGTCCTGCCTGACCGCGCCGTATTTGATCGCTGGCTTGCGCTCGATGCCGCGCGGCAGACAGTCGAGACGCCGCCCCAGCTGATCTTGCCTCATCCGCGGATGCAGGATCGGGCCTTTGTTCTGGTTCCCCTTGCCGATGTCGCGGCCGATTGGCGGCACCCGGTCCTCGGCAAGACAATTGGCGAAATGTTAGCTGATCTGCCCTCGGCCGCGCGGGCCGAAGTGGTCCCGATCGACTGATCTTGGGGCTCAGGTTTTCGGCTTGTGTTTCTTGGCGTCTGTCTCTAAATGGGGGGCTTCCTAGACTGCCCGATAGTATTGGAGTGCGCTAATGGCCCGCGTAACCGTCGAAGATTGCGTTGACAAGGTTCCGAACCGGTTCGAGCTTGTGATGCTCGCCTCGCATCGCGCCCGCGAGATCGCCTCCGGCGCTCCGCTGACCATCTCCCGCGATAACGACAAGAACCCCGTTGTCGCCCTGCGCGAGATTGCCGATGAAACCCAACTCGCCAGCGACCTGCGCGAGCGGATGATCGAAGCCCACCAGACCCAGATCGAGGTCGACGAGCCGGAAGACGACGCCATGGCGCTTTTGATGGGCGCCGAGGCCGACAAGCCTGTCGAAGACGACATGTCCGAAGAGAAACTGCTGCGGGCGCTGATGGAAGCTCAGGGGCAGCGCTAAGCGCCCCCTTCCGGCCCCGCCGAAGGCAAGGACCAGATGACGACCGCCGACGAACTGATCTCGCTGGTCCGCGCCTACAACCCCCGCTCGAACGAAAAGCTCCTGCGCGAGGCCTATGCCTTTGGCGAAGCCATGCACGCGGGCCAGTTTCGCCATTCGGGCGAGCCCTATTTCACCCATCCGGTTGCCGTGGCGATGATCCTCGCCGAGCAACAGATGGACGACGCCACCATCGCGACCGCCCTCCTTCACGACACGATCGAAGACACCAAGGCCTCGTATTCCGAGGTCGCCAAGCGATTCGGTGAAGAGATCGCCGAGCTTGTCGATGGTGTCACCAAGCTGACCAATCTTCAGCTTAACTCCGCCCATTCCAAACAGGCCGAAAACTTCCGCAAACTGTTCATGGCCATGTCGCGCGATCTGCGTGTGATGCTCGTCAAGCTTTCCGACCGTCTGCACAATATGCGGACGATCAAATCCATGCGCGTTGAAAAGCAGGCCCAGAAGGCCCGCGAGACGATGGAGATTTTCGCTCCGCTCGCCGGCCGCATGGGTATGCAGTGGATGCGCGAAGAGCTTGAGGATCTTGCGTTTCGGGTTCTGAACCCCGAGGCGCGCAACTCGATCATGCGGCGTTTCATCACGCTTCAGAAAGAATCCGGCGATGTGATCGAAAAGATCACCTCGGATATGCGTATCGAGCTTGAAAAAGCTGGAATCGTCGCCGAGGTCTCGGGTCGCGCCAAGCGCCCCTACTCGATCTGGCGCAAGATGCAGGAGAAGGATCAGGGGTTCTCGCGCCTCTCCGATATCTATGGCTTCCGGATCGTCACCGCGACCGAGGCCGATTGCTATCGCGTCCTGGGCGCCGTGCACCAGCGCTGGCGCGCCGTTCCGGGGCGGTTCAAGGATTACATCAGCCAGCCGAAAACCAACGGCTACCGGTCGATCCACACCACCGTTTCGGGGCGCGACGGCAAGCGGGTCGAGGTTCAGATCCGCACCCGCGAGATGCACGATGTGGCCGAGACCGGCGTTGCCGCCCATTGGTCCTACAAGAACGGCGAGCGGGTCGAAAATCGCTTTGCCGTCGATCCGGTCCGCTGGATTTCTTCGCTGACCGAACGGCTCGACGACGAGCACGACCACGACGAGTTCCTCGAGGCCGTGAAGCTTGAGATGTATCAAGATCAGGTGTTCTGCTTCTCACCCAAGGGCGATGTGATCAAGTTGCCCCGTGGCGCGACGCCGATCGACTTTGCCTATGCGATTCATACCCGCATCGGCTCGGCCTGTGTCGGCGCCAAGGTCGACGGGATCCGCGTGCCCTTGTGGACGCGCCTCAAGAATGGCCAGTCGGTCGATATCATCACCGCCGAGGGCCAGACCCCGCAGGCGACGTGGATCGACATCGTGGTGACGGGGCGCGCGAAATCCGCGATCCGGCGTTCGCTGCGAGAAGAAGACCGCGAGCGGTTTATCAAGCTCGGGGCCGAGCTGGCTCGCGTCGCCTTTGAGAATGTCGGCAAGAAGGCCACGCAAAAGGCGCTCCGCACTGCCGCCAAGACCCTCGTGCTCGAGGATGAGGACGAACTTCTTGCCCGTCTCGGCTCCGCCGAACTGACTGCCCGCGAGGTTGTTCGGGCGATCTATCCCGATTTGGCCGAACGCGAAGGCGAGGAGGTCGATCAATCTCGCGCCGTCATCGGCCTGTCTCCCGACCAATCGTTCCATCGCGCGCCTTGCTGTCAGCCGGTTCCCGGAGAACGCATCGTTGGCATCACCTTCCGGGGGCAGGGCGTTGTCGTTCACGCGATCGACTGCCAAGCCTTGGCCGCCTACGAAGCTCAGCCCGAGCGCTGGGTTGATCTGCACTGGCAAGAAGGCAAGCATCCCGCGATCAATACCGTGACGCTCGAGGTTTCGATCAGCAACGACGCAGGCGTCCTGGGACGAATTTGCACATTGATCGGCGAGCAGAGCGCCAATATCTCGGACATGAACTTCATCGATCGCAAGCCCGATTTCTACAAGCTGCAAATCGATGTCGATTTGCGCGATGTCGAGCACCTGCATCGGGTGATGACCGCGCTCGAAGCGGAAAGTAACGTGGCCTCGATCTCGCGCCTGCGGGATCCGTCGCGGGCACAGACGACCCCGGCCAAGAGCTGAGGCAAAGGTAGGTAATTTGGTCTTCAAGCGGCGAGACAGGCGGCCTGTGAAACAGGTGCTGACCGAAATCGTCTATCCGCGTGGCGGCTGGCGACGCGCCATTGAATACGTCAAACTGCGGCTACGCCGCCTGCCAGACACACCCGAAAAGATCGCCCGAGGCGTCTTTGCCGGCGTCGTGACGGCCTTTACCCCGTTCTATGGGCTGCATTTCGTGGCGGCGTTCATTCTCGCCAAGATGGTGCGCGGCAATGTCATCGCCGCGCTCTTGTCGAGCTTCGTCGGCAATCCGCTGACCTACGTTCCGATCGCCGTGCTCTCGACCAAGGTCGGCCATGTCCTGCTGGGCCAGCCGGTGCACGGGGGGCTGGACGCCTCGATGGGGCACAAGTTCTCGGGGGTCGGGCGCGACCTTTGGCACAATGTCACCGCCGTTTTCACCGCCGAAAAAATGGATTGGAGCCACCTGGGTGTGTTTTATGACGATCTGTTTCTGCCGTTCTTGATCGGCGGGCTCGTGCCGGGCGTCATCCTTGGTCTTGTATTCTATTTCCTGACCGTTCCGGTAATCCGCGCCTATCAGAACCACCGCCGCAAGGCGCTTCGCCAAAAGCTTCGGCAGTTGGAGCGCAGGGCGGCGAATCCGGCTGACGGCACGGGCCATTCCGGCTAGGATCGGGCGACTGATTTGAAAGGAACCGTCATGTCCGGCAAACTTCGCTTGGGCGTCAACATCGACCACGTGGCCACCGTCCGCAACGCGCGGGGCAGCGCCTATCCCGATCCGATCCGCGCGGCCAAGATTGCCGAGGACGCGGGCGCCGATGGGATCACCGCGCACCTGCGCGAGGATCGCCGCCATATTTCCGACGCCGATATCGAGGGCCTGATAGCGGTTCTGACCAAGCCCCTGAATTTCGAGATGGCCGCAACCGACGAGATGCAGAAAATCGCGCTGCGCCACCGGCCCCACGCGGTTTGCATCGTGCCTGAAAAGCGCGAGGAGAGGACCACAGAAGGCGGCCTTGAGGTCGCGCGCGAGGAAAACCGGCTTGCCCATTTCATCGCCCCTTTGCGCGAGGCAGGATGCCGCGTCTCGATCTTCATCGCGGCCGACGCCCGCCAGATCGAAGCCGCGCACCGGATCGGTGCGCAGGTAATCGAGCTGCACACCGGTGCCTATTGCGATTTCCACGCCGAGGGCCATTTCGCCGAGCGTGATGCCGAGCTAGAGCGCCTGCGCGAGATGGCGGCCTATGGCCACTCGCTGGGCCTTGAGGTCCACGCCGGCCACGGCCTGACCTATGAAACGGTCCGGCCCGTTGCCGCCTTCCCCGAGGTGATGGAGCTCAATATCGGCCATTTCCTGATCGGCGAGGCGATCTTCCGTGGCCTCGCCCCCGCGATCCGCGAAATGCGGCGCCTGATGGACGAGGCGCGCGGCTAGCCGTGGCGGGATGCGGATGATCCTCGGCATCGGCACCGACCTGTGCAACATCGAGCGCATCGAAGGCACGCTCGAGCGGTTCGGCGACCGCTTTGTGCAACGCGTCTTTACCGAGCGTGAACAGCGCAAGGCCGCGAGCCGTCCGCGCGCCGTGGCGGCCACCTATGCCAAACGCTGGGCCGCGAAAGAGGCTTGCTCCAAGGCGCTGGGGACAGGCCTGCGCATGGGCATTGCCTGGAAGGACATGGCGGTGAGCAACCTTCGCACCGGCCAGCCGGTGATGCACGTTACCGGCTGGGCCAAGGACAGGCTCGACGCCATGACGCCTCCGGGCCACGAGGCGATCATCCACGTCACCCTGACCGACGATCACCCTTGGGCGCAGGCCTTTGTCGTGATCGAGGCGCGGCCCCTTGCCGATCGGCCCGCAGGCGCTTGACTCGCCGCGTCGAGGCCCTCACATACCCCTGACATCAAAAAGGAACGATCATGTCGGACTTGTCGGAAGAAAACGGCCTTTGGGCGGGGGTCAAGGAAACGGTCAAGACGGTTGTCTATGCCCTTCTGATCGCAGGCGTCTTTCGCACCGTGTTCTTCCAGCCGTTTTGGATCCCGTCCGGCTCGATGAAAGACACGCTGCTGATCGGGGATTTCCTCTTCGTCAACAAGATGGCCTATGGCTATTCCTATGCCTCTTGCCCCTCGATCCGCATCGCATCGCTTGGAATCGACATCGATGCCGAAGATTTCTGCGGGTTGTTCAAGGGCGACAACGAACGTTTCCTCGGCTCTGAACCCGAGCGTGGAGATGTCGTCGTTTTCCGTCACCCGGTCACGGGCCGTGATTTCATCAAGCGATTGACTGGCCTGCCGGGCGACCGCATCCAGATGAAGGATGGCGTTCTTTACATCAACTATGTGGCCGTCAAGGTCGAACAGGATGGCGTTTTTGAAGAAACTTACGAGCGCCAGGGGCCGCAGGGCCTGATCCCGCGCTGCGCCAATGGCAATCCGGGGCAGGGCGGGCTGTGCCTGAAGGACCGCGCCTACGAGACCCTGCCAAACGGCGTCCGCCATTCGGTTTTGAACATCGGCAACCAGAGCCTCGATACCACGGGCGTTTATACTGTCCCCGAGGGGCATTATTTCTTCATGGGTGACAACCGCGACAACTCGACCGACAGCCGCGTCGATCAGCGCCTCGGTGGCGTGGGCTTTGTCCCGGCCGAAGATATCGTCGGCCGCGCCGACCGGATCATGTTCTCCTCGGCAGGCCGCTCGATGCTCGCTTTCTGGACTTGGCGCTCGGATCGCTTCTTCAAGGCGATCGAGTAGCGCCGCCGGGGCCGATGGCGCGCTCGCGCAATCCTCTTGCCGTTTATCTTGAAGGCTTCGACTGGTCTGGCCGGACCGGTCGGGGCCGTTTCCTTTTTGCGCTTCTCGTCGTGGCCCTGCCGCTGGCCGCGCTCTGGCAGCTCGACCTCACGCGCGGCCAGATCGTCTGGATGCATATCTGGCTCGCCGTCATGTGGATCCCGTTCTGGGGCCATGTGTTGCGGCGGCTCAACGATCTGGGTTGGACGGGCTGGCTCGGCTGGTTCCTGATCTTGCCTTTCGTGAATGCCGCCCTGATCGCCGTCATGCTGCTGATCCGCCCGCAGATGCGCCAGCGTGTCAGTCTCTCGCGTTGGCGCAGCCTCGGCTTCGGGCTTGTTGCTGCGTCGGTGCCAGTCGTGGCGCTGGGGGCCTTTGTCGATCTCAACAGGGTCGGCTCGCTTGGCATGAAGCCGACACTTCTGCCCGGCGACGTAGTCATCGCCACCACCCCCGCCCGCCTTGCGGCAAGACGCGGCGACGTGGTGTTCGTTGCGGGCGGCGGCGTTGGTCGGGTGATAGGGCTTGCGGGCGATCACGTTGCCATTGCGGATGGCGTCGTCATGGTGAATGGATCGCCTCTCGCTCAATCCGACAAGGAGTTCTTTGACGAGATCATGGGCCCGCAAGGGCCGGAGGGCGATCTTCCCCGCTGCCTCAACGGGGCGGTTGGCCAAGGGGCGCTGTGTCGGAAGCGGCTCCTCGTTGAGGCTTTGCCAGACGGGGCCGTTCATCCCGTTCTCAACGCGGGCGACAGCGCGCTTGACCACTTTGAGGATATGACCGTGCCTGCGGGCCAACTCTTCCTTCTTGGTGACAACCGCGACAACGCCGCCGACAGCCGCATCGCCCGCGCCGCCGGTGGTCTTGGCCTTGTGGACGAGGCCACTGTCCTCTCCCGCGCGCGGCTGGTAGGACTGTCCGCAACGGGCCGCTCGCTTTGGCAGGTCTGGACATGGCGCAAGGGCCGCATACTGGAGGCGGTGAGATGAAGCTTTCGGCTGAGATGAAAGAGTTTTCGCAGCGCCTCGGGCATGAATTCACGCGGCCCGAACTGCTGATCCGTGCGCTCACCCATCCTTCGATGACCTCGCCCCACCGCGACAACAACCAGCGGCTTGAATTTCTGGGCGACCGAGTACTTGGCCTCGCGATTGCCGAGGCCTTGTTCCGTGCCGACAGAGACGCCGCCGAGGGTGTTCTCGCGCCGCGCTTTAACGCACTGGTGCGGAAGGAAACCTGCGCCGAAGTCGCCCGCGCTATTGATCTTGGGGCTGTCTTGACACTCGGGCGGTCCGAGATGAAATCCGGTGGCCGCCGCAAGGACGCGCTCCTTGGCGATGCGATGGAAGCGGTGATCGCCGCGATCTACCTCGACGCTGGCTTCGAAGCCGCCCGCGATGCCGTGCTGCGGCTTTGGGGCGACCGTATCAACCGCGTCGAGGTCGACGCCCGCGACCCCAAGACCACGCTTCAGGAATGGGCCCAAGCCCGAGGTGAGCCACCGCCGACATATAGCCAGTTGTCACGCACCGGCCCCGACCATCAGCCGGTCTTCACCATCGAAGCCCGCCTGGCTTCCGGCCCGTCCGAACGCGCAAGTGCCGGATCAAAGAGACAGGCCGAAATGGCCGCCGCGGAGGCGCTTTTGAAGAAGGTGACGGCCTAGCAAGTTAGGTCTTCTCGGGAGGCAGCCGACCCTTTTGCTTGGCATCAATCCGCCAAAGCTTCTTGTGGGCGCCTTCGACTTCGAGATGACGATACCTTCCGTGGGAGAATTTTGGCCAGTCGAGCGCAAGGCCTGCTTTCACAAGCTCCGCAGCAATGTCGCGTCCGTCATCAAGATAGCATGTGGCGACCAGCCGGTCGTAGCTGGAATCAGGATGCAGATGCGCCGAAACCGTGCGCCCTTTGCACATCTCCATCACCGCCCGCTTGGCATTCTGGCCAAACGGATGGTTCAGTTCGGGCGCATCGATTCCTGCGATACGGATGGACTTGTTCTGAATTCTGATCGTGTCGCCATCGACGACCCAGCAAGGGCCGGTCAGGACGGTCGTTTCGACAATCTCGATGGTCTCGACAACCGTCACGCTGCGGGCAACCTTCGGCCGGGGCCGTTCGACCGGTCGATAAAGGCGCGGATCGACATAGGAGGATCGCCGGACTTCCCGGCGAAACGCTCGGAACAGGAGGCGGAAAAGTCCCACGGCCGGTTCTTCTCTTGCGGGTTGCAATGTTGAAAGGACTACACTCTGGGTTGATCTCGAACAAGAACCCGTCTCGCTCAGGCCGAAAAGGCTCGGTCTGGTAAAAGGTGGCGAAATGGAATAGCGACCGGTTCCAACTCCAAAAGGGCTGACATGATGACTGAGTCCACCACCACCCGCGCCGGATTCGTGGCGCTGATCGGCGAGCCGAACGCGGGCAAGTCGACGCTCCTCAACCGCATGGTGGGGGCCAAGGTGTCGATCGTGACCCACAAGGTTCAGACCACGCGGGCGCGAATTCGCGGGGTGGCGATGGATGGCGATCGGCAGATCATCTTTGTCGATACCCCCGGCCTTTTCCGCCCGCGCCGACGGCTTGATCGCGCGATGGTCGCCGCCGCGTGGGGCGGGGCAGCGGATGCCGATATCGTGGTTCTCCTGATCGAGGCCCACCGTGGCCTGACCGATGGCGTTCGTGCGATCCTCGATAACCTCAAGGACAAGGTCGGCAACCGCCCCGTGGCGCTGGCGATCAACAAGATCGACCGGGTGAAGGCCGAGGAGCTTTTGGCGCTGACGAAAAAGATGAACGAGGCTTACCCCTTCGTCGAGACTTTCATGATCTCGGCCGAAAAGGGCTATGGCTGCGCCGATCTCAAGGCATGGTTGGGCGACCGGATGCCGGAAAGCCCACTCTTGTTCCCCGAAGACCAGATCGCCGATCTGCCGATGCGCATGATCGCCGCCGAGATCACCCGAGAAAAGCTCACCCTGCGTCTGCATCAGGAACTGCCCTATCAGCTCACCGTCGAGACAGACCACTGGAACGAACGGCCCGACGGGTCGGCGCGGATCGATCAGGTCGTCTATGTCGCGCGTGATGGCCACAAGGGCATCGTTCTGGGCCACAAGGGTGAGACGGCGAAAGCGGTTTCCAAGGCGGCGCGAGAAGAGCTAGAGGCATTCCTTGGTCGCAAGGTTCACCTTTTCCTTCAGGTCAAGGTACGGCCCAACTGGCTTGAAGAGGCCGAGCGTTATTCAGAGATGGGCCTCAACTTCAAGGACGGCAATTCTTGAGGTTGACGGCCGGGATATGGGTCTCGGCCTATCTTGCGCGGCTCAGGCTTGCCGATGTTCCGGCCTTCGTGGTGCGCCGA
Organism: Marivivens sp.; assembly: GCA_030827165.1. GTDB lineage: Bacteria > Pseudomonadota > Alphaproteobacteria > Rhodobacterales > Rhodobacteraceae > RFZI01. Next base: position 20,649 of record JAURFB010000001.1, on the reverse strand, counting down.
GGCGACACTACGGCAGGGGCGGTTCTCGTCAAACTCAACAGGCTCGATGGTGAGGCTACCTGTTTCCAGCGCAGTTTTGATCTGATGTCCGGCGAGCGGCGCTGGATCGAGCTGACCTCGGGCAAGGAAGCCACGGTCGACGAGGCCATCGCCCGCCAATGCAGCTTTGATCCCGATCTGTGGGTGATCGAAGTTGAAAGCCGCGCGGGGCGGCATCTTCTTGATGAGCCGGGCCTCGAATAATCCTTGCCTTGAGGCGTTTGCGTCGGTCCCATGTCGCCATGATTGACTGGCGGGATCAGGGTGTTCTACTGGCTGTGCGCAAGCACGGGGAAACCTCTGTCATCATCGAGGTGTTTACCCCCACCAAAGGCCGTGCCGCAGGCATCGTGCGCGGCGGCGCGGGGCGCAGGCTTGGCCCGATCCTCCAGCCCGGCGCGCAGCTTGACGTCGAATGGAAGGCGCGGCTCGAAGCCCATCTGGGCAGCTTCACGGTCGAGCCGATCCGCAGCCGCGCCGCGCTGGTGATGAGCGAGCGGCAGGCGCTTGACGGACTGTCGGCCGTTTGCGCCCTGCTTTCGTCCTGCCTGCCCGAGCGCGAACCCCACCCGCTCCTTTACGATCGCACTGTCAATCTGCTCGACCTGCTTGGCCAACCCGACCTTTGGCCCCTGGCCTATCTGCAATGGGAAATGACTCTGCTCGAGGAACTGGGCTATGGGCTCGACCTGTCGGCATGTGCCGCAACGGGGGTCAACGAAGACCTCTCGTTCATCTCGCCCAAATCGGGTCGTGCGGTCAGCCGCGAAGGGGCGGGGGCCTGGGCAGACCGGCTTTTACCCTTGCCGCCGGTGATGAAGGGAGAGGGCGAGGCGCATGACGCCGAGATCGCGGTTGCCCTTGGTACGACTGGATATTTCCTTGAACATCGCCTCCTCGCGGCGCTTGGCCGCAAGGCCTTGCCAGCGGCGCGGCAAAGGTTGATAGCACGCTTGGCGGCAGGCTAGGGCGTTGCGACGACAGGAAATGTCGCTGCGGGCCGAGATTGCGGCCCGGTCCGGGCGCCAAATGCCGCCCAAAGAGATTGACTTGATATGATTGCCCCGCGCAGCCCAGTTTACATCACCCACGCACCGACGCCGAAGGTGCATCACTTCGCGTTGCTTGCGGCGCTTGAGGCCGGTGTGCGCGGGCTCTTGCTGTCCGTCATGCCGCTGGCGATATACAACGCCTTTGGTGATGCCGCGATCGTCAGCCGTATCTACTTTTTCGTCGGACTGGCCGCGCTGATCTTTGGCGCGACCGTGCCATTCGTCTCGCGGTTTGTTCCTCGCCGCTGGCTCTATACGTCGGCGGGGGTTCTCTATCTTGTCGGCGTGGCGCTGGCGCTGACAAATTCCCCGATGCTCGTCGCCGGGGCGATCATGGCCAATGCCCTTGCCGCGACGATTTCGTCGATCAGCTTGTCGGCCTATGTGCTTGATTATATTCAGCGCACCGACCTTGGCAAAAACGAAACCGCGCGCCTTGTCTATTCCGCCCTGCCTTGGTCGGTCGGGCCATTCCTTGGCGTGTGGATGATGGACCGCTGGTGGGGCCTGCCCTTCGTCGTCGCCTCGCTCTTTGCGGTCCTGATGGTCCTGACCTTCTGGCGCTTGCGCCTTGGCAACGGCAAACAGATCACCAAGGCCCGCGGTCCCGCGCCCAACCCCTATGCCTTCATCGGCCGCTTTTTCGCCCAGCCGCGCCTTGTGGCCGGCTGGACCTTTGCGACAATCCGCTCCTGCGGCTGGTGGGTCTACATCGTGTATCTGCCGATCTTTTGCGTCGAGAGCGGGATCGGAAAATACTGGGGCGCGGCGGCGGTGTCTCTTGCCAACGCGATCCTCTTCGTCGCGCCGGTCATGTTGAAGGTCGTCAACCGGATCGGAGTCAAGACCTCGGTGCGCTTTGCCTTTGCCGGGGCCGCGATCTGCGGCGTGGTAGCCTGGGGCGCTGCCGATTGGCCGTGGGTTACCTATTGGTCAATGCTTGCCATGTCGTTTTTCCTTGTCGCACTGGATGTGTCGGGCAGCCTGCCTTTTCTCATGGCCGTGAAGCCATCGGAGCGAACGGAAATGGCGGCGGTTTTTGCAAGCTATCGCGACGCCTCGGGCATCCTGACTCCGGCGGTGGCCTGGGCGGTTCTCGCCTTCGCGCCGGTTTCGGCGGTGTTCCTCGCGGGCGGCGTCGGCATGGTTATTGCCTGGGTGTTGGCCGGAAAACTGCACCCAAGGCTTGGCGAGAAGCGTCCCGTCGAAACCTAGTCGAGCAGACGCCGCGCGATCACCTGCGCCTGAATCTCGGCTGCGCCTTCAAAGATGTTGAGAATCCGTGCGTCGCACAGGATGCGGGAAATCTTGTATTCGAGCGCAAAGCCGTTGCCGCCGTGGATCTGGAGGCCGTTGTCGGCTGCGGCCCATGCGACGCGGGCGCCGAGAAGTTTGGCCATACCTGCCTCAAGGTCGCACCGGCGCCCGGCATCTTTCTCGCGGGCGCTGAAATAGGTGAGCTGGCGGGCGATCATGATCTCGACCGCCATCATGGCAAGCTTGCCCGACACACGCGGGAAGGCGATGAGCTGCTTGCCAAACTGCTTGCGGTCCTGCGCGTATTGCATGGCCACATCGAGTGCCGATTGAGCCACGCCAATGGCGCGGGCGGCGGTCTGGATACGGGCGCTCTCGAAGGTCTGCATCAGCTGTTTGAATCCGTTGCCTTCAACTCCGCCCAGAAGGTTCTCGCCCTTCACCGCGAAATTGTCGAAGCCCAGCTCGTATTCTTTCATGCCGCGATAGCCGAGAACCTCGATCTCGGTGCCGGTCATGCCGGGGGTGGGGAAGGGGGCCGCGTCGGTGCCTGGGGTCTTTTCGGCAAGGAACATCGACAGGCCGCGATAATCCGTGGTGTCGGGATCGGTCCGCGCCAGAAGCGTCATCACATGGGTGCGCGCGGCGTGGGTGATCCACGTCTTGTTGCCGGTGACGACATAGTTGCCGTCGTCGCCCTTGACTGCACGGGTGCGTAGCGAGCCGAGATCAGAGCCGGTGTTGGGCTCGGTGAACACGGCAGTCGGCAGGGTCTCGCCGCTGGCAAGGCGCGGCAGCCATTTGGTCTTTTGCTCTTCGGTGCCGCCGCACAGGATCAGTTCGGCAGCGATCTCGGAACGGGTGCCGAGCGAGCCCACGCCGATATAGCCGCGCGAAAGCTCTTCCGAGACAACGACCATCGACGCCTTGGATAGGCCAAAGCCGCCGAACTCTTCGGGGATAGTCAGACCGAAAACGCCCATCTCGGCCAGCTCTTCGATGACCTCCATCGGGATCAGTTCGTCCTTCAGGTGCCAGTCATGGGCAAAGGGTTCGACTTTCTCGGCCGCATAGCGCCGGAATTGCTCGCGGATCATCTCGAGCTCGTCCTCGAGGCCGGGATTGCCGACGGTGATATTGGCGGCCTGTTCCTGCATCAGCGCAACCAGCCGCTCGCGGGCGGCCTGCGTGTTGCCGGCGGCGATCAAGCGGTCAATCTCGGGCGTGGCGAGAGCCAAGGCATCAAGGCCGAGGTCGGACAGGCGGAATATCTCGGTCTGCGACATCGGGATGCCGCCGCGCAACTGCGCCAGATACTCGCCGAAGGCGATCTGCAGAATCAGCGCCTCTGTCTCGCCAAACTTGCCATCGGCGCCGAGGCGTTCGGCCCAGCCGTGCATCTGCTCAAGACAGTTCACATAGGTGGCAAGCCACGACAGCCCATGCGCAGCCGATTGGTTGGCCTCAATCAGCGCGGCCGAAACGCGTCCGTCCTTGCTGACAAGGGCGTGAACGGCGTTCTTGGCGGTGTCGAGCAGACTTTGCAGCGGGGGCAGCGCGGCCGCTGTGAGGCTTGTAAGGTCTTCCAGAAGGGGTTGGCCGGTCATCGGGAATTCCTGTCCATCGTGCGGCATCGCGGGCTCCTCTTTTGCTCATGCAGAAATATCTACTTCGCAACTGCAGCGCAACTTTAATTCAAGACGAAAGCTAGGTTTGAACATAAATGTCGCTGCAGAATCCTGCTGCCAAGCCCTTCGCTTCGTTGTAACTGACGCGCATGGATCAGCTTTTCTCGGCCATCACCCCCGCGCATCTGGCGCTTGCTTTCGGCATCACCCTTCTGGCCGGTCTGGTCAAGGGGGCGACGGGCTTTGCCATGCCGATGATCATGATCTCGGGCCTGTCGATGTTTCTGCCGCCCGACGTCGCGCTGGCCATGTTGATCTTGCCAACTTTCGTGTCCAATTTCTGGCAGGCAATGCGGCAGGGCTGGCGCGAGGCATGGGGATCAATCCGGCGCTTTCGTGTTTTCCTGATCTGCCTCACCGTCGCCCTTTATGTCAGCGCCCATCTGGTGCGCGCCCTCTCGCAAGAGGCGCTGTTCTTGCTGATCGGCCTTCCGGTCGCCGCCTTCACGTCGATGCAGCTGGCCGGATGGAAACCGAGGTTTCAGCCGCGTCCCTGGATCGGAGCGTTGATCGGCGGCTTCGCAGGCTTTGTCGGCGGTGTCAGCGGCGTCTGGGGGCCGCCGACCGTGGCCTATCTGACTGCAATTGATACGCCCAAGACCGATCATCTTCGCATTCAGGGTGTGATCTATGCGCTTGGCGCCTTCGTCCTTCTCGGTGCGCATCTTCAGTCCGGGGTGCTTCGGTCCGAGACCCTGCCCCTTTCGGCGCTGATGATCCTTCCGGCCGGGCTTGGCATGGCCGCGGGGCTGGCGATCCATGACAGGCTTGATCAGGCCACCTTTCGCAAGGTGACCCAATTCGTGCTGCTCATCGCTGCGCTTAATCTGGTGCGCCGCGCCCTATTCTAGGCGCGGCGAAAAGGTCAGCCGATGGCGGCGGCCTTCACGTCCTCGTCGATATAGGGGACGTATTTTGCAAAGTTCGCGGCAAACATCTCGACCAGCTTGTGTGCCTGCTTGTCATAGGCCGCGGTGTCGGCCCAGGTGCTGCGCGGGTCGAGAAGGCGCGCATCCACACCCTCGACAGTTACCGGCACGTCAAAGCCGAAGTTCTGATCCTTGCGGAAGGTCGACTCGATCAGCGTTCCGTCCAGAGCCGCCGAAAGGAGCGCACGGGTCGCCTTGATCGGCATCCGCTTGCCAATGCCATGGGCGCCGCCGGTCCAGCCGGTGTTGACCAGCCAGCAGGTCGCGCCGTGGGTGGCGATCTTTTCCTGCAAAAGCTTGCCATAAACCTCGGGGCGGCGCGGCATGAAGGGCGCACCGAAGCAGGTCGAGAAGGTCGGCTCGGGCTCGGTGACGCCGCGCTCGGTGCCGGCCACCTTCGAGGTAAATCCGGACAGGAAATGATACATGGCCTGCGCCGGCGTCAGACGCGCGATCGGCGGCAGCACGCCATAGGCGTCGCAGGTCAACATGATGATGTTCTTGGGATGCCCGCCAAGCGCTGTCTCGCTTGCGTTCGAGATATAGTCGAGCGGATAGGCACAGCGCATGTTCGCGGTGAGCGAGCTGTCTTCGAAATCAAGCTCTTTGGTCTCGGGATGGAACACCATGTTCTCGATCACGGTCGCGAACTTCTGGGTAGTCGCATAGATTTCCGGCTCGGCCTCTGCCGAGAGGCTGATGGTCTTGGCATAGCAGCCACCTTCGAAATTGAAGGTGCCGCGATCCGACCAGCCGTGCTCGTCGTCGCCAATAAGAACGCGGCTTGGATCGGCCGAAAGGGTCGTCTTGCCGGTGCCCGACAGGCCAAAGAACACCGCGGTATCGACCGGGTTGCCGGGGGCATGGTTGGCCGAGCAGTGCATCGGCATGATGCCTTTTTCGGGCAGGAGATAGTTGAGAAGCGTGAAGACTGATTTCTTGTTCTCGCCGGCATATTCCGTGCCGCCGATCAGGATCATCTTGCCCGCGAAATTGAGGGCGATCACGGTCTCGGTCCGGCAGCCGTGGCGGGCCGGATCGGCCTTGAAGGTCGGGCAGTTGATGATCGTCCAGTCGGGGGTGAACCCGTCAAGTTCGGCCCGCTCGGGGCGGCGGAGCAGGTGGCGGATGAAGAGGCCATGCCAGGCCAGTTCCGTCACCATCCGCACGTCGAGCCGGTGCGCCGGATCAGCGCCGCCGAAAAGATCCTGCACGAAATAATCGCGGCCCTTCATATGGGCGGTCATGTCGGAATAGAGCTGGTCGAAGGCGGCGGGCTCCATCGGCGGGTTGTTGTCCCACCAGATCGTATCGACAACATCAGGGGTGCGAACGACGAACTTGTCCTTGGGGCTCCGGCCGGTGTGTTTGCCGGTGGTGACAAGAAGCGTTCCGCCTTGGCCGAGCGTGCCTTCGCCGCGCTCGATGGCCTTTTGCATCAGATCGGGCTCGAGAAGGTTGTAATAGACCTGGCCCAGCCCCGTGATGCCCTGATGATCAAGCTTCATGGTGGGATTGACCCGTCCTTGGTCCATTGTCTTGCTCCTGGTATCGGGCTGTCGCCCCTTGTGGGCCCACTTAGCACCATGCCTTCGCGACGGAAAAGGCATGGTTGTCGCAGTTAGCGCAACCATTTGCCTGTTAGCGCAACCATCAAGGCGCGGCCAACCACACTGAGACAATTTAGCCATTCTTAAGCGAAATAGAGGCCCAATTGGGGGGGGGGGCTGGCTGCGGAAACAGAGTTTGGGATTGATTCGGTGAGGTAAAAAAGAGAAAAAGTGACAAAAAACAGGCAAACACCATCGAGCAAAAGGGGCTAACCCATGCAAAAGAAAGGGGCTAACCCATGCAAAAGATTGCACTCGTCGACGACGATCGTAACATCCTGACGTCCGTATCCATTACGCTTGAGGCCGAAGGCTTCGAGGTCGAGACCTACAACGACGGCCAGGCCGCACAGGACGCATTCAACAAGAAACTCCCCTATATGGCGGTTCTGGATATCAAGATGCCCCGTATGGACGGGATGGATCTGCTCCAGCGCCTCCGCCAGAAAACGTCGATGCCGGTCATCTTCCTGACATCCAATGACGATGAGATCGACGAAGTTCTCGGCCTTCGGATGGGCGCCGACGATTACGTGAAAAAGCCGTTCTCGCAGCGGCTTCTGGTTGAACGCATTCGCGCACTCCTGCGCCGTCAGGATGCCATTGCCGGCGACGTGATAGACGACAGCGAAGAGAACAAGATCATGATCCGCGGCGAGCTGACCATGGACCCGCTGCGCCACGCGGTAAAGTGGAAGGGCCTCGACGTATCGCTGACAGTGACCGAGTTCCTGCTGCTTCAGGCACTTGCCCAGCGCCCCGGCTTTGTGAAGTCGCGCGATAAGTTGATGGACGTGGCTTATGACGATCAGGTCTATGTTGACGAACGGACCATCGACAGCCACATCAAGCGCCTGCGCAAGAAGATGCGCCAGGTTGACGACGATTTCAGCGCGATCGAGACCCTCTACGGGATCGGCTACCGCTACAACGAAGAATAAGGAATGGCCTCAAATCCTGAAATCGACGTGCGCGACCTGCGGTCGGTCCGTAAGGCCGCCCATGATCGCGCCGACGTGCTTTTGGGAGACGATTGGGTCGCCCCCGACATGGCCCAGGAAAGCGAGACCCGTGCTGGCAAACCCCGGCGCGGGATCGTCCGGTTGAACCGATCGCCGCTGGCGCGCAAGATCATCATCTTCAATCTCTTGGCGATCGTGATCCTTGTTGTCGGGGTGCTCTATCTCAACCCGTCGCGCGACAACCTGATCTATCAGCGCGCCAATGGCCTCGTGAACGAGGCCGAACTGATCGCCGACGTTCTCGAAGCCCAGCTTCCGGGTGCGGCTGGCCTTGGCAGCGCCGAGGCGAATGTTGCTGGCTTGTTGGATGGCCTCGATCTTCGCGGCGGCGTTGAAGTGTTTGTGGTGGACGCTGGCGGTGCCGTAGTCGCTGAGCGCGTGGCCGCGGCCCAGCCCCAGGCCGTCGCGGGGCTTTCACAGGAATATGGCGGCACCATCCTGACCGATTTCCTCAACGGTCTGTGGGAGGGGGTTGCTGGCCTGCTCAGCTGGGGATCGTCGAACAATCCTGTAACCGTCCGGGCGGATGAAATTCGGTCCATGGCCCCCGCCGTCATGGCCGAAGGCACTCGTGTCCAGACTGATCGGGACGCGAACGGCGAAACCTATTTCCTCGTGAGCACGCCTGTCTATCAGGGGGAAACCCCGGTCGGTGTCGTCGCGCTGCTGAGTGCCGCGGGCGAGATGGAAACCCTGATCCGGCGCGAGCGCGAGCTGGTCCTCCAGATGTTTGTCATCGGCATCGTGGTTTCGATCGGTCTGAGCCTTGTTCTGGCCTCGGCAATCGCCAATCCGCTTGCCGATCTAGCCGCGGCTGCCGAACTTGGCCGTGATCGCAATGCCCGCCGGATGGCGCCCAGCCGCATCCGTATCCCCGATATGACGGCCCGGCCCGACGAGATCGGCCGCCTGTCCGGGGCGCTGCGCGGCATGGTCGCGGCGCTTTATGAGCGGATCGAAGCCAATGAACAGTTTGCCGCCGATGTCTCGCACGAGATCAAGAACCCGCTTGCCTCGCCACGCTCTGCCGTGGGCACGATGCGGGTCGCCAAGCGCGACGACCAACGCGAGAAACTTCTCGAGGTGATCGAACACGATGTCCGCCGCCTCGACAGGCTGGTGAGCGACATCGCAAACGCCTCGCGCCTCGACAGCGAGCTGGTGCGCGAGGAGGAAAAACAGTTCGAGCTTCTGAAAATGTTGGCCAATCTTGGCGAATTCCTCGGCCACGAGGCGCGCGACAAGGGGATTGAATATATCTCTGACCTTCCGCCGCAGCCGATTTACATCAACGGGCTCGAAGATCGTCTGGCGCAGGTCTTTGTCAATCTGATCACCAACGCCATCTCCTTTTGCGAAGAGGGCGACGCGATCCGCGTCTGGGCTCGCCGGCGCGAGAACCGTGTTCTGGTGGTTGTCGAGGATACCGGCCCCGGCATCCCCGAGCAGGCGCTGACCAAAATCTTCAAACGGTTCTATTCCGAACGCCCCGCCGGCCAGTTCGGCAATAACTCGGGCCTCGGCCTTGCGATCTCGAAACAGATCGTCGAGGCGCATGGCGGGGTGATCTGGGCCGAGAATATCCGCCCGACCGAAGCCGATATAACCTCCGAGCCCCTCGGCGCGCGGTTTGTCGTTGGCCTTCCGGTCTAGCCAAAGTGCCCGATACCGAGATTCTCCACGCAAGCTCAGTGGCGCTGGGCGGACGCGGGGTATTGATCCTCGGCGCATCCGGCTCGGGCAAATCCTCGCTCGCACTTCACCTCATGGCGCTTGGCGCCACGCTCATCTCGGACGACCGCACCATAGCGACGCGATCGTCCGACAAGGGCGTGCTGCTGACGGCGCCCGCGCCAATCTTCGGCAGGATCGAGGCGCGAGGCGTCGGTCTCCTGCGGGCCGAGGCGATACAGAACGTGCCTCTGGCCTTGGTTGTCGATCTCGACACCGCGGAGGGAAAGCGCCTGCCTAGCCATCGCTCGATCGCCGTTCTGGGGCAAGATTTCCCCCTGCTGCACAATGGCGGGCCTTTACATTTCGCGCCTGCAATCCTTCAGTATCTGAAGGCGGGACGGAGTGATTGAATGGCAATGGCCCCCCCAGCAAACAGCGCCAGTGACCTCACGCGCCTGATCTTCGTGATCGGGCCGGCGGGGGCGGGCCGCTCGACTGCGATCAACGCGCTCGAGGATATTGGCTTTGAGGTCATCCACAGCCTGCCGATGGGCCTCTTGGACCGGCTTCTTGCGGGGCCCGCGTTGGATCATCCGCTTGCGGTTGGTCTTGACGTTCGAAACAGGGATTTCGGTATCGACACCCTCGTCCAGACCATCGACCGCCTTTCACAAGATGATCGCATAGCGATGCAACTGCTGTTTCTCGATTGCAGCGACGACGAACTTGTCCGCCGCTTCTCTGAAACACGCCGCCGCCACCCTCTGGCCCAGCAGGAAGGGCCGGTTCTCGGGATCGAGAGGGAAAAGGCGCTGCTGGTTCCGCTGCGCGCCCGCGCCGATTTCCTCATCGACACAACCGGCCTTACCCCGCACCAGCTCCGCCGCGAGCTTGAAACGATATTTGCGCCCGACGAGGGGCGAATCCTCTCGGTGACGGTGCAATCCTTCTCTTTCAAACGCGGCCTCCCGCGGGGGGCGGATTTCGTCTTCGATTGCCGCTCTTTGCGCAATCCCCATTGGGAACCCGCCCTGCGCGCGCGCGACGGCACCGACCCCCGCGTCGCGGAATATGTGAATGCCGATCCCCTGACAGAGCGCTTCTTTTCCAGCATACGCGATCTTGCGCTGCTGATCCTTCCTGCAAGCAAGGCCGAAGGAAAATCGCATCTTTCGATTGCGCTCGGTTGCACCGGCGGGCAGCATCGGTCGGTTGCCCTTGCGGAAAGATTGGCCAATGCTCTTGCCGCCGAGGGCTGGCAGGTGTCAAAACGCCATCGGGAACTCGAGCGCCGCGCGGAGCTTGCCGGCGGAATACAGGAGCGTGACGCGTGATCGGTATAGTGATCGTGGCACATGGGGGTCTGGCGCGGGAATATCTCGCCGCGGTCGAACACGTTGTCGGCCGTCAGAGCGGCATGGCCGCGGTTTCGATCGGTGAAGAGGACGACCGCGCCGTTAAACAAGAAGAGATCTGCAACGCTGCCGATGCCGTCGATACCGGAAGCGGTGTGGTGATCGTCACCGACATCTTCGGCGGATCGCCGTCCAACCTGTCGCTCCGCGCCTGTGGACCCTCAAACCGCCGCATCCTTTACGGGATGAACCTGCCGATGCTCCTCAAGCTGGCCAAGTGCCGGAACCGGACAGTTCCAGACGCCGTCGAGGCCGCGATGACCGCCGGCCGCAAATACATCAACTGCCACTCGGCAGAACCTGATTTGAGTTTTGATTGATGCCTGTTTCAGATTTGAAAATCGTGAATATCAAGGGGCTTCACGCCCGGGCCTCGGCCAAATTGGTCGAGGTGGTCGAGGGCTTTGACGCCCGAGCGACTGTCTCGAAAGACGGGCTTGACGCCAGTGGCGACAGCATCATGGGGCTCTTGATGCTGGCCGCCTCGCAAGGTTCGAAGATCACGGTCGAAACAGAGGGGCCGCAGGCGGATGAACTGATGCAGGCGATCACGGCGCTGGTGGCCGACAAGTTCGGAGAAGGCGTCTAGCGCGTCGGAACCGGGGCTTCCCCCCGATAATCGTAGAATCCGCGCTTGGTCTTGCGGCCAAGCCAGCCGGCCTCGACGTATTTCGTCAGAAGCGGGCAGGGGCGATACTTGGTGTCGGCCAGCCCCTCGTGCAGGACGTTCATGATCGCAAGGCAGGTGTCGAGCCCGATGAAATCGGCGAGCTCGAGTGGCCCCATCGGATGATTGGCGCCCAGCTTGAGTGAGGTATCGATCGACCGGACAGACCCCACGCCTTCATAGAGCGTATAGATCGCCTCGTTGATCATCGGCATCAAGATACGGTTGACGATGAAAGCCGGGAAATCCTCGGCCGTGGCCGCTGTCTTGCCGATCCTCTCCACCACCTCATAGCAGGCGCTGAAGGTCTCGTCGTCGGTGGCGATGCCGCGGATCAGTTCGACAAGCTGCATCACCGGCACCGGATTCATGAAGTGAAACCCCATGAACTTTTCCGGCCGGTCCGTGCGGCTTGCCAGCCGGGTGATCGAGATCGACGAGGTATTCGAGGTCAGGATCGTCGTCGGTTTCAGATGCGGCAGTAGGTCTTCAAAGATTGCCTGCTTGATTGTCTCGCGCTCGGTCGCGGCCTCGATGACAAGGTCGGTCTGGCCAAGATCGGCAAGCGTCCCAGTGGTCGAGATGCGGGCCAGGGTGGCGTTTTTCTGCGCCTCGGTTATGGCGCCTTTCGAGACCTGACGGGTCAGGTTCTTGTCGATCAGGGCCATCGCGGCGCCCAGCGCATCGGCGCTGATATCGGTCATCAGGACGTCATATCCGGCAAGGGCCAAAACATGAGCGATCCCGTTGCCCATCTGACCGGCGCCGACGACGCCCACTCGTTCAACCTGCATGGCCTGTCCCTTTGAAAGCTGCCGCACAATAGGCTCGCATGGCCGCCAGCTTCAAGGCGCGATGACGGCTTGGAACCAGTCAAATGTGTCGTTTAGCGAAATCGCAAGGTTTGAGGTGGAAACCTGCAGTTGGTGAGTTTGAAAATTTGGTGGGAACCATGAAACACGATCGACTTGTCGAGCAACGCTCGGCATTCCCTTCTTGCCGTTATGGCAACTCGCGGCTCTTCTTTCGGGCGCCGAAACGAAATCTGAGCGGCCGCTATCACGCCTTCATCGGTGGAACCGAGACTTTCGGCAAATATCTCGATCATCCCTATCCGGCCCTCGTCGAGGCGGCAATAGGCCGAAGCTGCGTGAACTTCGGGGTGGTCAACGCCGGCGTCGATGTTTTCGTCAACGATCCGACCATCATGGCCGCCTGTGCCACGGCCGACATCACAGTCATCCAGATGATGGGCGCGCACAACCTGTCCAACAGGTTCTACAAGGTGCATCCGCGCCGCAATGATCGGTTTCTGAGCGGGTCTCCTCTTGTGGCCGCGCTCTATCCCGACATGGATTTTTCGGAATACAACTTTACCCGCCACCTCCTTGGCGCGCTCTACGAGCGATCGCCCGAGCGGTTCGAGATCATTCGGACCGAGCTGCAAATGGCATGGCTCGCCAGGATGCGGACCCTGCTCGACAAGATCGGGCAACGCGCCATCCTTTTGTGGATGTCCGATCAGCCGCTGGACGACAAGCCTTGGACAGCTCAGCCCGAACCCTTCAAGACCGAGCCGATGCTTGTAAGCCGGACCATGGTCGAACAACTGCGGGACAAGGTTCTCGATGTCGTGGTCGCCCAGACATCGGCCGAGGCTCTTGAGAGAGGGACAGACGGGATGAACTTTCCGCAGGGCGAGATGGACATCGCCTCCGAGCTGCCCGGCGTCGGCGCACATGAAGAAGCAGCGCTCCTGCTGGCAGGGGCCATCGGGCGCTATGCCATATGAAAAGGCCCGCGCATCGCTGCGCGGGCCCTCCCTAAAGTCTCAGGAAAATCACAACTTGCCGGTCAGTTCCGGCACGGCGCTGAAGAGGTCAGCGACAAGGCCGAAGTCGGCGACCTGGAAGATCGGGGCTTCTTCGTCCTTGTTGATCGCGACGATGATCTTCGAGTCCTTCATGCCAGCAAGATGCTGGATGGCGCCCGAGATGCCGACAGCGACGTAGAGGTTCGGCGCGACGACCTTGCCGGTCTGACCCACCTGCCAATCGTTCGGCGCATAGCCAGAGTCGACCGCCGCACGGCTGGCGCCAACAGCGGCGCCAAGCTTGTCGGCCAGCGCTTCGATGATCGCGAAATCGTCTTTCGAACCAACGCCACGGCCACCCGACACAACGATGCCCGCCGAGGTAAGCTCGGGGCGATCGGAGGTTGCGGTCTTGTCTTCGACCCAAGCCGACAGGCCCGGATTTTCGGCAGCACCGATGGTTTCAACCGCGGCCGACCCGCCGGTGGCGGCGGCGTCGAAGGTCGAGGTCCGGAAGGTGATGACCTTCTTGGCGTCCGACGATTTCACGGTCTGGATCGCGTTGCCCGCATAGATCGGACGCTCGAAGGTGTTGGCGTCGACCACGGTGGTCACATCCGAGAGCACCATTACATCGAGAAGCGCGGCCACGCGCGGCAGGATGTTTTTTGCATCCGTCGTCGCCGGGGCGACGATGTGGCTATAGCCCCCCGCGAGCGAAACGATCAGCGCGGCGGTCGGCTCGGCCAGACGATGGCCATAAAGCGCATCCTCGGCGCAGAGGACCTTGGAAACACCGGCGATGGTCGCCGCTTCCCTGGCCGCATCGGCGGCTTTCGCGCCGGCGCAAAGGACGGTCACGTCACCAAGCTTGGCCGCGGCCGAAACGGCCTTGGCAGTTGCGTCCATCGACAGGGCGCCATCGGTAACTTCGGCAAGAAGAAGAACAGCCATCAGATCGCCCCCGCTTCCTTGAGTTTCGCAACAAGTTCATCGACCGTCTTGACGATCACGCCAGCCTTGCGGGCCTCGGGCTCGCTGGTCTTGACGACCGTCAGGCGCGGGGTCACGTCGACGCCGTAATCGGCGGGCGTCTTTTCATCGAGCGGCTTTTTCTTGGCTTTCATGATGTTCGGCAGGCTTGCATAGCGCGGCTCGTTGAGGCGCAGGTCGACGCTGATGATCGCCGGCATCTTGACCGAGATGGTTTGAAGACCGCCGTCAACCTCGCGGGTGACTTTCGCGCTGTCGCCCTCGATCTCGACCTTCGAGGCGAAGGTGGCCTGCGACCAGCCGAGCAGAGCCGACAACATCTGGCCCGTTGCGTTCATGTCGTTGTCGATCGCCTGCTTGCCGGTGAGGACAAGGCCGGGTTGCTCTTCCGTGACGACGGCGGCCAGTAGCTTGGCAACCGCGAGGGGCTCGATGTCGGTGTGAACGTCGTCGGTCGCCTCGATCAGGATCGCGCGGTCGGCGCCCATGGCAAGAGCGGTCCGCAGGGTCTCCTGCGACTGCTTCACACCGATCGAAACCGCGATAACCTCGTCGGCTTTTCCGGCTTCTCTGAGGCGGATCGCCTCTTCAACGGCAATCTCGTCGAACGGGTTCATCGACATTTTGACGTTTGCAAGATCGACACCGGAACCATCCGCTTTGACGCGGACCTTCACGTTGTAGTCGATCACGCGCTTGACGGGCACGAGCACCTTCATCGTCGCTATTCTCCTATCGCAATCGCAATCACTCGGCGTGGTGTTACCAAGGCAACGGGGGCGAGGACAGTGCAAAATCGACGCGGCGCAGCATAGCTACGCCACGTTCCATCGATGTTAGCGAATGTCAGCGGTTTGCACCCGGCACCCAAAGGACATCGGCGCGTCCTTCGTCGTTGGCCATGCGGGCGGCGACAAAGAACCAGTCGGACAGGCGATTGAGAAAGCGCACAGCCGCCGGATTGACCGCCTCAACAGCGGCAAGGCCCACGGCAAGCCTTTCGGCGCGGCGCGAAACCGTGCGGCAGACATGGAGGTGCGCGGCCAGCGGCGTGCCGCCCGGCAAGACAAAGCTGCGCAGCGGTTCGAGCACCTTGGTCATGGCGTCGATCTCGGCCTCAAGCCGCTCGACCTGTGCGTCGGTAATGCGCAGAACGGGGTATCCCGCCTCCGCATCCTTCTCGGGCGCGGGGCGCGACAGGTCGGCGCCAAGATCGAACAGATCGTTCTGGATGCGGGCCAGCGCGGCATCGACATCGCCCGAGGCGTGCAGGCGGGCGGTGCCGACGGTGGCGTTGGTTTCGTCCACGGTGCCGTATGCCTCAACGCGCAGCGAATCCTTTGCCACCCGCGTGCCATCGCTGAGCGCGGTTTCGCCCTTGTCGCCGGTCCTGGTGTAGATCTTGTTGAGAACGACCATCTCAGGCCCCCTTGCTGCGGACCCAGATGAACAAAAGGATCAAGAGGATCGCCACGAACTGCGCACCTAGGCGATAGCGCATGATCTTGTTGGCGTTGCGCTTGTTGTATTCGCCGCCGCGCCCGAAAGAGCCGACCCCCCACAGGAGGATGAACAGCACCAGAAGGCAGGCTGCGACAACGACATAGAAAAGAGGATCACTGGCCATGGCGGGCTCCGAAAATCATTTGGCCAGCATCTAGCAGGCCGGGCGCAAAAAGAAAACGCTAGCGGCCACCGGTAAACCGGTCGAGCAAGCGGGTTGGCAGAAGGCGGCGGCCGAGACCGGCCAGATAGGTGGGTGTCGTCACATAATAGCGCGCGCGGGGGCGTGGCGATTCGAGCGCATGGATCAGCTTGTCAGTGACGGCGCGGGCGGGAAGCTCGAACCTGTCAGGGCCGCCTTCGGTATAAAGCCGCCCGTGCAGCGCGGCATAGTGATCGCGGCGGGCCGAGTTTTCCCAATCGATCCAGCGTTCGAAGTGGGCGATGGCGTTCTCGCGGATCTTCGAGGTGATGGGCCCCGGTTCAATCAGGATCACGTCGATCCCGCCCTTTCGCATTTCAAGGCGCAGAACATCGGTCAGCCCCTCGAGCGCGAACTTGGTCGAGACATAGGCCCCGCGCCATTTCATGCCGACGATGCCCAAGACCGACGAATTGTTGACAATCCGCCCGTGCCCCTGCGCCCGCATCACTGGAATCACCGCGCGGGTCAGCTCGTGCCAGCCAAAGACATTCGTCTCGAATATCGCCCTGAGCGCATCGGTGGGCAGGTCCTCGACAAGGCCGGGGCAGGCAAAGGCGCCGTTGTTGAACAGCGCATCGAGCGTGCCGCCGGTGGCGGCAAGAACTTCATCAACTCCCGCGCGGATCGAGGCCGCGTCGGTATAGTCGATGCGCGGGCTGTCAAAGCCGAGCCCGCGCAGGCGCTCGCAATCCTTTTCCTGCCGGCACGAGGCGAAAACGCGCCAGCCGCGCTCGCGCAAGCCCTGGGCGGCGTCATATCCGATGCCAGAGGAACAGCCAGTGATCAGAACGGATTTTTGTGTCATGTCGGGATATGTGAAGCGGGCGATGGCGGCCTGCAAGCTCTATTGCGCCGCAGGTTCGACAAGGGTTGCCGAAACCCAGCCGATGCCGCCACCATCGGGCAGGCGAATTTCGATCCAGCCACTGTCTGTGATCGAAAGCGCCTCGATCACGGTGCCGCCGTCAAGGGTGACGACGACGGCGTATTCGGTGCCCGGCCCCGAGCGGATATTTACGCGATTGCCCGCAATCCTCACAAGTTCGACCGCAGGCGCAGGCGCGGCGGTGATCGCTTCTGGCGCGATCTCAAGCGGGGCCACAGGTTCGGTGAAGGAAAACGCGCTGTCGAGGCCCGCGCCCGACAGGTCCGGCGATGGCGCGGCTTCGGTCAGCGCGTCGAGAATGGCGGCCTGATCCGGGGCCGTGGTGGCGTCGGTCTCTTCCGAAGGCAGCGGCGCTTCGGTGATCTGCGGCTCTGCTTCGGCGGGCTCCACTGGCTCGGGTTCCGGCGTGGGCGCAGGTTCAACCCGCGCGACCGGCCCCTCGGGCCATTGCTCGGGCTCGAACACTCCGCCGCCCGACGCCACATAGTAGAGCCAGAAGAGGAAGGCGAAAGTCACGATGATATAACTGCGGGTTCCGAACATCTTTTTCCGTGGGCGTCCTGAGAAACTGGGGACCCGCCTTCTTTACCTGAATTTCGAGGCTGGTCAAAAACTTGTGTCCTGCCGCATCCTTCCCGCCTTTACGCTCCCTTTCGGGGCCGCTACACAACATCCATGACCGGCGTGACAGACGACAACAATATCGGCCAGCCCGAGTTTACCGAAACGCTGCGCCGCGCCATTGGCGAGCGCTATCTCACCTATGCGTTGTCGACGATCATGCACCGCGCCCTTCCCGATGCGCGCGACGGGCTCAAGCCGGTGCACCGCCGCATCCTTTACGCCATGCGCGAGCTCAAGCTTTCGCCGACCGGGGGCTTTCGCAAATCCGCAAAGATTTCCGGCGACGTGATGGGCAATTATCACCCGCACGGCGACGCCGCGATCTATGACGCGATGGCCCGCCTCGCGCAGGATTTCAACGTCCGCTATCCGCTGGTCGACGGCCAAGGCAACTTTGGCAATATCGACGGTGATAACCCTGCCGCCAGCCGCTATACCGAGGCGCGGATGACCGCCGCCGCCGAGGCTTTGATGGAGGGGCTGGCCGAGAACGCCGTCGATTTCCGGCCCAATTACGATGGCACCCTCGAAGAGCCGATCGTTTTGCCCGCGGCCTTCCCCAATCTTCTCGCCAACGGGTCTTCGGGTATCGCCGTCGGCATGGCGACGAATATTCCGCCGCATAATCTGCACGAATTGGTCGACGCCTGCCTGCACCTGATAAAATCGCCCAACGCCCGCGACGAGACCTTGCTCGAATATGTCCCCGGCCCCGATTTCCCGACCGGCGGCGTCATCGTCGAGCCGCAGGAAAATATCGCCGAGGCCTATCGGACCGGGCGCGGCGCGTTCCGGCTGCGAGCGCGATGGGAGATCGAGGATCTCGGCCGTGGCCAATGGCAGATCATCGTCACCGAGATCCCCTATCAGGTCCAGAAATCCCGGCTGATCGAGAAGCTGGCCGAGGTTATCCAGACCAAGAAGGTCCCGCTTCTGGCCGATGTGCGGGATGAGAGCGCCGATGACGTGCGGATCGTTCTCGAGCCGCGCGCGCGCACGGTCGAGCCGGATATGCTGATGGGAATGCTGTTCCGCAATTCCGATCTGGAAATCCGGTTCAGCCTCAACATGAACGTGTTGATCGACGGACTGACGCCCAAGGTCTGCTCGATGAAAGAGGTGCTGCGCGCATTCCTCGATCATCGCCGCGATGTGCTTCAGCGGCGCAGCCGGCACCGGATGGAGAAGATCGACCACCGGCTCGAGGTGCTCGAGGGTCTGATCGTGGCCTTCCTCAATCTCGACAGGGTGATCGACATCATCCGCTACGACGATGATCCCAAGGCCGCCCTCATGGCCGAGGACTGGTCTGTCAAACGTGCTCGCGCCTCATCCGAGCGCGACTATGTCTCACCGCTGCCCGCCACCGGCGAGGGCGAGCTGTCCGAAGTTCAGGCCGAGGCGATCCTCAATATGCGCCTGCGCAGCCTGCGCCGCCTTGAAGAGATGGAACTCGTGCGCGAGCGGGACGCCTTGATGGAAGAGCGCGCCGCGCTCGATGATCTTCTGGCCAGCGAAAGCCGCCAGTGGACCAAGATCTCCGACCAGCTTCGCGAGACCCGCAAGCAATTCGGCAAAGACAGCCCCGGCGGCGCCAGACGCACGACCTTTGCAGAAGGCGGAGTGATCGAGGACATGCCCTTCGAGGCCATGATCGAGCGCGAACCGGTTACGGTGATCTGCTCGAAAATGGGTTGGATCCGGGCGATGAAGGGTCACCAGCCGCTCGATGCCGAGGTCAAGTTCAAGGACGGCGACGAAGGCCGCTTCCTGTTCCACGCCGAGACGACCGACAAGCTGATCGTCGTGGGGCAAAACGGACGGTTCTATACCGTTGGCGCCGCCGGTCTGCCCGGCGGGCGGGGCATGGGCGAGCCCCTGCGCCTGATGATTGATCTGCCGAACGACAGCGATATTGTCGATATCCTGATCCACAAACCGGGAGAGCGGCTCCTGGTGGCCTCATCTGAAGGCGACGGGTTCGTCGTGTCCGAGGACGAGGTCATCGCCCAGACCCGTGTTGGCAAAGTGGTCCTTAACGTCAAGGACAAGGTCCGCACGCAGGTGACCCGTCGCATTTCGGGCGATCACGTCGCCGTGGTGGGCGAGAACCGCAAGGTGCTGGTGTTCCCGCTCGATGAATTGCCCGAGATGAGCCGGGGCAAGGGTGTGCGCCTTCAGAAATACAAGGACGGCGGCCTGTCGGATGCCACAACGTTCGCCATTGCCGAGGGCCTGAGCTGGCGCGATCCCGCCGGCCGCACCCGCACCGAGACCGATCTGGCCGAATGGCTGGGCAAACGCGCCGGCACCGGCCGCATGGCGCCGCGCGGATTCCCGCGCGACAACCGGTTCACCTCGTAAAGCGGCCCTTGCGCCGACGGGGCCGCGCCCCTAGCCTTGGCCGAGCCTTCTGAGGGAAGCATCATGTTGGGTTATGTTACGCGCGGCCTCGCGGCTGCCTCACTGATCGGCCTCGCGGCCTGCGCCTCGATGACCGAGGAACTGGCGATCACGCCCGATCCGATCGGGGAATTCCGCCACGGCTATAACATCGTCGTTGCCGTCGATCCCCAGAAGGGGCCCTTCTCGCGCGAGGCAACCAACGAGGAATGGGTCGCCGTGATGAAGCAGGCTGTAGGCGACAGGCTAGGCCGCTTCGAGGGCGGCGCCTATTTCCATACCGCCGTTGCGGTTCAGGGCTATGTTCTGGCCCAGCCCGGTATCCCCCTTGTCGCCTCGCCCCGCTCGGTCCTGATCTTCAACGTGACCTTCTACGAAGACGCCACGCAAACGAAGCTCAACGAAGAGCCGATCCAGATCACCGTGTTCGAACCGGGCGGCGCCAGCACTCTTTTTGGTTCGGGCTATACCAAGTCTCGTGCAGAGCAGATGGAGGGCCTCGCCTTCAACGCGGCCAAGGCCATCGAGCGCCTGATGCGCGAGAATGGCGATTGGTTCGGCGGCGCGCGCGAAGTTCTTGACGAGGATCCGACGATCCTCGCGGGCGATCAGCTGTCGGGGCTTGTCGAAGACGAGAACGCCAGCGAATAGCCCCGCCGAGGCAACTGCCGCTTGATTTCCGCGCCGTTTGCCAATACATCGCCCGCGATGTTGAAACGGGCCAGCTCAGGGCCCCCGAACTGACGAGGCGCCAAGCAGATGGCTAAGGCAAAGTTTGAACGTAACAAACCGCACGTTAACATTGGCACGATTGGTCACGTTGACCACGGCAAGACGACGCTGACTGCGGCGATCACGAAGTATTTTGG